>JAURBX010000013.1 GCA_030828745.1 Flavobacteriaceae bacterium
ATAAAAACAAAAAAAATCTAAAAAAAGAAATTATTGGATTTTGTTTATTTTTTAAAAAAGGTCCCCTTTTTTTCATTGACTTATAGTTTATCCAAATATAATAACTCCATCCTAAAGTTGTTTGTAGACTTACAATGTATTGAAAAGGCTGACGCTTATACCATGCAGAATCAAGATCATTTCTTGGAAGGGTTTAAATCCTCTTAAGGGAGAAGTGCGACAAAACATCAAATTACCAAAGCACTTAAATACTAATAACATATTTACTAAAAAATATATTGATGAAAGGAATATAAAGAGAAAGTAATGTTCATTTTAAGAATCTCTGAACAAGAGAAACAAAAGTACATTGCTATAGCAAATGATATAGGCTTAACATTAAGTGCTTTTGCAAGATACAGTTTGGCAAGAACAAGTGGAATGCTTAATCAGGTTAAAAAGGAATTCTAATGGAAAAGATAACTTTTAAAACACCTGTTAAAATAAAGAACTAATGGCAATAACACACAAAAAAGAATTGCTTCTAAATGAGTATCTAAACGTTCTATTATTGAATAAAACACTATAAAATATATGCCCAGACCCAAAGGTAGCCAGAACAAAATAACATCAGAAGTAAAAGATAAACGACAACTACTTATAGACGATTTAATAACTTCTTCAAACGTAAATGAGTAGATGCTAATCAACGTATTAAGATGCTTCAAATAGCCTTACAATACACTTTAGTAAGAATAAAACAAGCGACTAATGAAGTAAGTTATGACTTACCATTGTTTATAGAGTAAGTTCAGAAAGAAAAACACGGAGTAGAGATATTGTAGATTTTATTTATCTAGAATTATGAATGAGATAATAAGTAGGATGAAGGTTATTGCTGAAGAAATACTGCGAATTAAATTAAAATTATTCCACTTAAATTCAATACTCTTTCTTAGAGTCTTTATTTCATCCGACGTAATGGAGTCTAAATTTGTTTTGTCCAATATTTCATTCAAAGGGATGTTTCCTGATATTGTTACACCAAAAACACCAATCCAATAAATGACAAGAGTAAATACAAACAACCAGAAAATATTTTTGGGATACAAATTAAAATAGAATACAGGAACCAATGCTACAGCTATTATTGCCCCAAGAAATATAATTTTAAACGTATTATTCAATATGACACGATTCATAGATTGTAATGCTTCTAGGTATTGAATATCACTTAATTTTCCAATACCAGGTTTCACAGCATTAGTCCAAGTAAAAAAAATCCCAGCCATTAATCCTGTTAATAATATGGCTGAAGCCAAAATGATTGTTTCAGATTTCAACAATTTATTTCTTCTTTAAAAGTTAGTAGCCATCTCCTCCACGACAACAAATTTAAGCTATAATCAATCCGGTATCCATAATGTAAATACATGTTTAATAATTGATTTGTATATTTAAATATAAATTAATTAACGTTAAAATCTACAAGCAAATATTTTTATTTTCACAGTATAATGAAGAATATCGTTAGTTTTAATCAAGCAGTCCAATTAAGCGTAATCATTTTTAGTTTACTTTCCTTATTTCATTTGACAATTATTATAGGGTTTATGTTTTTTGATTTTAACCCAATTAAATTACTTTGGGGTGGAAGAATGAAGACAGTCGATGAGCTCCTAAAATTTGAAATTATATCATTAGTAGTTTCAGTTTTTTGCTTGATTGTTGTTCTCGTTAGGTCCCAGTCATTAATTTCAATATTTATTGATTTTTCAAGAGTTACTTTATGGCTTCTCTTTTTTCTTTTTATACTTAATACTGTTGGAAATTTAATTGCTGAGTCTATATTTGAAAAATTCTTTGCTCTTATTACAGTAATATTATCAATATTATGTTTAAGAATGGCATTGGAACCAACTAAGTAGATAAATTAGCTCGAGAATAAGCTTTTACCTCTTATTTATTTGAATAAATAGATTAGGCCGCAAAATAAAATGTATATTTCTTTTAAAATTAAAGCTTGAACAATGACATTTAGCCTAAATCATCGGTATATCTTCTTCATTAAGTCATGGGATTTCTAAACTCCTTAAATAAGTTTTCTCACTCACGAAGAAAGTAGTATATGGTAAGCTGCAATTCCTATATTTAGGTCAGAGAATTAACGCATCAGAGTATTATAGGTTGAGGTATGAGTTGTCTAAAAAATAATAATATATTTGTTCATCTCTTAAGATATTTAGGTACTTAATTGGGCACCATATAAATGTTAATATATAGTAAAGTACTACGGGTGTTTAGCTCAGTTGGTTTAGAGCGCTACCTTGACAGGGTAGAGGTCATGGGTTCGAATCCCTTAATACCCACTTTTACTTAGTCTTTTTAAGTTGTACTAAACAATAATTTTCAAACCAAATGGAATATTGAAGGACAAATAAACCAGCCTGAGGTCTGTAGCATCTGGTTTAGCTGATATCCTGAAGGACAAAAGAGTCAAGTGTATTAATGCTGATTATAAAAATCATTCAAATTTAGTTTCCAGTGATGCGATATATTATTAATTTTAAGAAATATTAAAACTGAACCATGGATCAATTTAAACTATTTCTATCAATACCTCTAATGTTGTTTTCAAGTTTTACTTTTTCTCAACAAAGCGAAATGAGTTATCCCACTGAGTTACCTTTTCAGACTGGAAATGATTCTGAATATTATCATTTGGAGTCTAGTTTACTCATCAGAACGATCGTTGAAGACATTCTTGAAGTGCTTGAAAAAGGAAAAGATAAAGGTCAATCCCAAAGTTTTATAATCTTTTTGAAAAATTCAAGGGGAGGACAGTTGCCAATTGAGTATGCGGTTGATGCTCAAAAAATTAACTCGATTATGGCGTCCAATCTTAAAAAAAGTAATTTCAAGAAAGAAACGTATGATTGGATCAACAGAAGTTTTCGATCAAACATCCCCTTTAAAGACTGATAGTTAGATTCTTCAAAAAAGCCCTATCTTGATGACTCAAAAAAATTTATCATCACAGTATGAAAACGTTTTTTTCTTTTAAGAGTCTCTATTTTAGTGTTTTCTTTGTTGTCCTTGGTCTCCTCTTGCTAACAAATTGTAATAAATACAATACGAACAACTATGTCAAGGCTCCTTTTACTGGCTTAGACACCTTAAGTACCAATGATTGGTGGAATAGAACCGATAATAAAATTATAAATTTGAAAGTGCCCAGAGAGGATGTTGTTGCCTTTGGAATTTATACAACGGCGAATAATAAATTAAAAATTACGGCACAATTATTTCCATTATTTCCAAAGGAAACCAGAGAGGTTCGACTTGCATTTTTTATTGACAATCAATGGAAGGTAATTCAATCACAAAAATTAAATGAATTAGGTTGGTCAACTACTTTTTCTGTTGAAAATTGGAATATGAAAAAGGGGGTTCGTTATCGACTTTTACATGGAGAGAGTGCCTATTTTGAGGGTTTTATAAGAAAAGAACCAAGTGATAAAGAAGAGCTTTCTATTGCAGCTTTGTCTTGTAATAGTAATAAAGATAGGGGTAATCGGGAAAACTATGTCAGGAACATAAATACATTAGATCCAGATTTAATTTTTTTTGCAGGAGATCAGTCTTATGACCATAAGGAACACACAGCTGCTTGGTTAAAGTTTGGGCTGCAATTTAGGGAGACTTTTAGAAATAGACCCTGTATCACCATCCCGGATGATCATGATATAGGTCAGGGAAACTTGTGGGGAGAAGGAGGAAAACAATCGATACTTTCCGAAGGAAATGATGGAGGTTATTTTCATCATCCCGAGTATGTGAAAATGGTTGAACGCTGTCAAACATCACATTTACCTGATCCTTATTCTGATCAACCTTTAGCACAAGGAATACAAACTTATTATACGCGTCTTTTTTTGGGTGGATTGGATATTGCCATTATAGAAGACAGAAAGTTTAAATCAGGTCCAAACGGTAAAATTCCACAACAGGGGCCGCGACCCGACCACATTAGAAATACTAGTTATGATCCTGAATCCATAGACTTACCTGGTTTAACATTGTTGGGAGAAGAGCAGTTAGCTTTTTTAGATCAATGGAGTAATGATTCTGAAACTACGGATAAAATGAAAGTAGTGCTTTCAGCAACAGGTTTTTGTGGTGGCGCTCATCTTCACGGAGATAAAGAAAACCGTTTACATGCTGACCTAGATTCTAATGGTTGGCCACAAACAGGGAGAAATAAAGCTTTACAGCGTATTAGAAAAGCAAACGCTGTTCATATTGCTGGTGATCAACATTTGGCCACGGTTGTTCAGCATGGGATCAATACTTTTGACGATGGGCCTTGGGCTTTTGTAGTACCTGCAATTGTAAATAATTATTACAGCAGATGGTGGTGGCCTGAAGACGAAAAAGCAGGAAGAAATAATAATTCGATTCTTCCATGGACAGGGCAGTATTTAGACGGTTTTAACAATAGAATAACCATGCATGCCTATGTCAATCCAGAATCAAAATCATTTGGAGCCGGCTTTGGATTTATTCGATTTAACAACACCGCTAAAGAAGTGACCTTTGAATGCTGGCCAAGAGAGGCGGATGTCACAGCTTCAGAGGCATCCCAATTTAAAGGTTGGCCAATGACTATAAAGTTATAGTTAAGAGATATCTTTATTTAAAATTAATTTAGAATATTAGTTATATTTACTAATTATTATGGAAAAAAATAAAAATACCTATTGGAAAACCAATTTAAAATACTTATCTATTCTTTTAGTTATTTGGTTTACCGTTTCTTTTCTTTTTGGAATTGTTTTCGCTGAATATTTAAACCAATTCATGTTGGGTGGTTTCCCTTTGGGATTTTGGTTTGCACATCAAGGATCGATATATGCATTTGTCATTTTGATTTTTGTTTATGTTTATTTGATGAACAAATTAGACAAGAAATATGACGTTGATGAAATTTAAATTTTAATATCTTATGAGTGCACAAACATGGACTTACCTTTTAGTAGGTCTCACATTTTTAGTATATATAATCATAGCGATAGTTGCTCGTGCAGGATCAACTAAGGAGTTTTATGTTGCAGGTGGTGGTGTTAATCCCATTGCAAATGGAATGGCAACTGCTGCAGATTGGATGTCAGCAGCTTCTTTTTTGTCTATGGCAGGATTGATCGCTTTTATGGGATTTTCTGGAGGTCAATATCTTATGGGTTGGACAGGGGGCTATGTACTTTTGGCTCTTCTTTTGGCTCCTTACCTTCGAAAATTTGGAAAATTTACTGTTCCTGATTTTATAGGCGAACGGTATTATTCTAAAAATGCACGTTTGGTGGCATTGATATGTGCTCTTTTTGTTTCTTTCACCTATGTAGTTGGACAAATGAAAGGCGTTGGAGTTGCTTTTGCACGATTTTTAAACGTTCCATTTGACACTGGAGTTTTAATCGGAATTGGAATTGTGTTTTTCTATGCGGTTTTGGGAGGGATGAAAGGGATCACCTATACCCAAGTTGCCCAGTTTTGTGTCTTGATTTTTGCATTTACAGTCCCCGCAATTTTCATTTCCTTGCAAATGACCGGAAATCCAATACCACAAATAGGATTTGGTTCTAAAGGAACAGATGGTGTCTATCTTTTAGAAAAATTAAATTTACTTTCAAGAGACTTAGGTTTTGATTCCTACACCAATATTGACAGAGGGAATCTAGTCAATATGTTTTTTATAACAGGAGCGCTCATGTTTGGAACGGCGGGATTACCCCATGTGATTGTTCGCTTTTTTACCGTTCCAAGAGTTAAAGATGCTCGTGTTTCAGCAGGATGGGCATTACTTTTTATTGCAATTTTATACACAACCGCACCCGCTGTTGCCGTTTTTGCTCGAACGAATATTATTAACACCCTTTCAAACAAATCTTATGCTGAGGTTCCTGTATGGTTTACGAATTGGGAAAATACAGGCTTACTCTCATTTGAGGATAAAAATAACGACGGTACGATTCAATATCTTGCTGATCCGCAATTGAATGAATTAACGGTAGATCGAGACATTATCGTACTAGCAAATCCCGAAATTGCTAATCTACCCCCTTGGGTCATTGGCTTAGTTGTTGCAGGAGGATTGGCTGCTGCACTTTCTACTGCTGCCGGATTGTTACTGGTTATCTCAACCTCTATTTCTCATGATTTATTAAAGAATTACCTCCGTCCAGATATTAGTGAAAAAGGAGAGCTTTATGCTGCCCGAGTTGCAATTGCAGTGGCAGTAGTAGCCGCAGGTCTGGCAGGTCTGAATCCACCGGGATTTGTAGCCCAAGTTGTTGCACTAGCTTTTGGTCTTGCTGCATCTTCTTTTTTTCCGGCTATAATTTTGGGAATTTTTGATAAACGAATGAACCGTCAAGGAGCCATGTCAGGGATGATCATTGGAATCTTATTTACGGCATCGTATATCATTTATTTTAAACCCCAACTGGGGGGTCCGGGGCTTCCAGAAAACTTTTGGTGGGGAATTTCACCCGAGGGAATTGGTACATTGGGAATGATTTTAAATTTTGTAATTGCACTTGTAGTGTCTCGTTTAACCCCTTCACCCCCCAATGAAGTTGTTGCGTTAACTGAACGTATTAGAACTCCAAGAGGGGCAGAAAACCCTACAAGCCCTGCGCATTAAAAATAAGACTTAATTATGAGTAATAAAATTCAATCTTTATCTGGGTACATTCATGAATACCAAAAGAGTGTCAATCAGCCTGAAAAGTTTTGGGCGAGAATTGCAGAATCTTTTCATTGGCACAAGCCATGGGATAGTGTTCTTAAATGGGAGCATGAGGGACCTCATTTCAAGTGGTTTGAAAATGCAAAACTAAATATTACAGAAAATATTTTTGAAAGACATTTGTTTACACATGGAGACAAGGCAGCAATTATTTGGGAGCCGAATGATCCAAACGAAGCAAATAAAATAATCAGTTACCGAGAATTGTTTGAGTTGACTTGCCAGTTTTCAAATGCAATGAAAGCACAAGGAATAAAAAAAGGGGATCGTGTCATTATTTACATGCCTATGATTCCTGAAGCTGCTATTGCCATGTTAGCATGTGCTAGAATCGGGGCTGTTCACTCGGTAGTGTTTGCTGGATTTTCATCTTCTGCTTTGGCCGATCGAATTATTGATTGTGAAGCAAAGATGGTTTTGACCTCAGATGGTAATTTTAGAGGAGCTAAAAATATTCCCGTAAAAGCCGTAGTAGATGAGGCTTTAGAAAAAACGACAACAGTTGAAACAGTAATTGTTTGTAAAAGAACAAATGAAGAGGTACAGATGGTTTCAGGGCGCGATATTTGGTGGCATGATGCGATCAAAGATGAGTCAATAGAACATACTGCTGAAAGTCTTGATGCAGAGGATTTACTGTTTATATTATATACCTCTGGGTCAACAGGAAAACCCAAAGGTGTAGTTCATACTACAGGGGGATATATGGTATATACCCAATATTCTTTTGAAAATGTTTTCCAATATGCACAAAATGATATTTACTGGTGTACGGCTGATATTGGATGGATCACAGGACATTCCTACATTATATACGGACCCTTATTGTCGGGTGCAACCACACTTATGTTTGAGGGTGTCCCTACCTATCCCCATCCAGGAAGATTTTGGGAAATTGTAGATAAATATCAAGTCAATCAGTTTTATACAGCACCAACAGCGATACGAGCCCTACAGGCTGAGGGTTTAGAGCCTCTAGCGCCTTATAAATTAGATTCTTTAAAAGTAATTGGTTCCGTTGGCGAGCCCATAAATGAAGAAGCATGGCATTGGTATCACGATCATATTGGAAAAGGAAATTGTCCTTTGGTTGATACATGGTGGCAAACTGAAACTGGAGGAATCATGATTTCTGCATTAGCTGGAATTACCCCCAACAAGCCTGCCCATGCTTCCTTACCTTTGCCTGGGATTCAACCGATTATTGTTGATGCAGAAGGGAATGAGTTAAAGGGAAATAATGTAGAGGGAAATCTATGTATTAAATTCCCTTGGCCTTCCATGCTAAGAACCACCTATGGTGACCATAAGCGCTTTAAGGAAACCTATTTTTCAGCTTATCCTGGAATGTATTTTACAGGAGATGGAGCAAAGCGGGACCATGACGGATATATCAGAATTCTGGGACGTGTGGATGATGTTATAAATGTATCAGGACATCGGATGGGAACTGCTGAGGTAGAAAATGCGATTAATGAGCACCCCAGAGTAATTGAGTCTGCGGTGGTCGGTTTTCCTCATGATATAAAAGGACAAGGAATTTACGCCTATGTGATTTGTGATGCGGAAGGGATTACAAATGAAACTTTAATTAATGAAATTAAAAATACCGTTCGAAAAATTATTGGTCCCATTGCCAAACCCGATGCAATTCAAATTGTTCCGGGTCTACCCAAAACTCGTTCAGGTAAAATAATGCGACGAATTTTAAGGAAAGTTGCAAGTAAAGACATTTCCAATCTAGGAGATACTTCTACTTTGTTAAACCCAGAAATTGTTGAACAAATAATCACAGGGTCTCAGATAGAATAAAACTTAACTTTCTGAGCAATATTCATCTCCAATTTCAAAGGAATCGTATACTTCTTTCGAAACCTTTCCTTGGCGAACTCCGTTGTCCGGTAGCGTCGGGTCTTGTGGCGTATTGTAATAATTGATATACTCATCCGTTTGAAGCACAAAGTAGTAATTTGCTTCAATGATTTCTTTTTTTATGATTTGCCCACATTTTTCGTCTGATTTTTGACAATTTAAAAAGCAAAAACAAAACAATAATAAAAGTAGCTTTCTCATTTTAAAATTTAGACTCAAAAAAGGGGAGTAAAGTTTCCAATTTCATTGCGCGTGATCCTTTAATTAATATTTTATCAAATTCTAGTTTCGTTTGGGAGTTGATGTGGTTTTTAAAGGTATCGAGATCTTTGTGTTTATGAACGGTTCTATTCTGGTTTTTAACTTTTAAAAACTGGGAACCAATAAGATGGATTTGTGTAAGCTTAGTTTTTAAACAATAATCTAAAATATATTGGTGTTCTTTTTCAGCCTCTGATCCTAATTCCATCATATCGCCCAAGATGACAGCACTTTTTTTTGATGCGTCCTTTTCAAAAGCTTGAATAGCTAACTCCATACTCGTAGGATTGGCATTATAAGCATCCATCACAAGGAGTGTGTTTTTTATTTTTACTATCTGTGATCTATTGTTTGTTGCCTGATAACTATGAATTGCAGCTTGTATTGCTTTAGAAGTTATATTGTGTAAGAGTCCAAAAGTTATTGCAGCAGCAATATTATTTAGATTGTAGGCACCGTGAAGAGCACTTGTGTAGGTTATATTATTACAGTTTATTTGGAGACAATTAATTGTTTCCTCAGCTGGATTTATTTGAAAAGTATTTTCTTTACCCTGTCCAAAACTACTTACAGTATAATTATTTGTTTTTTTTCTTTGAATAGGGTCATCACCGTTGATCAGAATTTTCTGATGTCGTTTCATCAAATGTTGATAAAGTTCAGATTTTCCCTGAATAACTCCTTCAAGCCCTCCGAAACCTTCTAAATGTGCTTTTCCAAAATTGGTGATATAACCCCAATTTGGTAATACAATTTCACAAAGCATTTTAATTTCTCCAATATGATTTGCCCCCATTTCAATTACGGCAATTTCATGTTCCTTTTTTAATTCTAAAAGCGTTAATGGAACTCCAATGTGATTATTGAGATTTCCTTTTGTTGCCAAAACCGTATACTTTTTGGCGAGTACTTCTCGTATAAGTTCTTTGGTTGTTGTTTTTCCGTTGCTACCCGTTAGCCCAATAATTGGAGTATTTAATTGTTTTCTATGGTAAGCAGCTAATTTTTGTAAAGTGATCAATGTGTTCTGAACAAACACAACATTAGAACCTAAACTTTTTAGGTTGGCATCGTCTACCACAATTGCAGTTGCCCCTAAATTCAATGCCTTTTCAGCAAATAAATTTCCATTAAAATTCTCACCCTTCAATGCAAAAAAGAGAGCTCTTTTTTTTAAAGTTCTTGTATCTGTCGAAATCCCTGAAGACTCTAAAAAAAGCGAATATAATTTTTGTATTTGCATAGAACAAAAAAGCATCTTAAATAATAAGATGCTTGATGATGATTTTGTTATCCTTGTCTTTTGTGCCTTGCACTTTTCTTGACACGGCTTTTAGATCCTACTCTTGACATGGCACATCTAAATCCAATACTCTCCGTTGCAATGTATTGTGGGAGATAACGCCTTTGGGCGGGGTCTAACCAATAGGCTCTGTCTTTCCATGAGCCTCCTTTGTATACCCTGACTTCATCTGTAATGAGTGTTGTTCTTTTGTCTGATTTATCAATTGATCTAACTTTATTTCCGTCTTCGTCTAAAGTTACTTTAGCATTCACGGGTGCGTCATACATAAGCTTAGTTTCAAGATTTGAATCGCTTCCAGCTTCAGGTCTGCCATTTGAATAGTTTCTTGAAGATTCAATGTCTCCATCTCTAAAATTTCTATTATCACTCTCAGAGAAATTTTGACGCAAGAAAGTTTCTTCTTCATCTACAGCTACTTGATCTAAATCCCCTGGTAGTCTTTTTAAAAGTACTTTTCCATTAGGTAAGGTGTCAAATACTAGTTGATCTGGAGATATTATTTGTGCTTTCCCATCTTCTCCAATTACATTTTTTAAATATACATTCCCTCGATAATAGTTGAAATCGTTTGCTTCATCATCTACGATAGGTCTATATACATCGGAAACCCATTCAGAAACATTTCCTGCCATATCGTAGATTCCAAAATCATTTGGAGGGTATTGTTTCACTTGGATGGTAATATCTGCACCATCGTCTGACCAGCCTGCAATTCCTCCGTAATCTCCTTTACCGAGTTTAAAGTTTGCTAATTGATCACCTTCTGTTCTTCGATCACTGGAACGTGTGTATTCCCCTGACCAAGGATATTTCTTTTTTCCTCGATAGGTGTTGTATTCACGATCACCTACTAAGGCTAAAGCGGCATATTCCCATTCGGTTTCAGTAGGAAGTCGATAAGAAGGTAATAATATTCCTTTTTCAACACCAGCATAAACATTTACTGTAGCTGTATCTCTTTTGACAGTTCCATTCTTGCCAGCTAAACTATCAATTTTGCCGCCATAAACAGTTTCAGGACGTTTTAAGTAAGCAGCTGTATTGAATGTACTATTAGCATCTATTTCATTATAACGCACATCTTTCTGTACATAGGCTTCTCGTTCTAAAATGAATTCATTCACACGGTCTGTTCTCCATTCCGCATATTGCACTGCTTGAAGCCAATTAACACCTACGACGGGATATTCTGCATAGGCGGGATGGCGTAAATAATTTGTAGTTAATTCTTCAACATAGCCTAATTGATTTCTCCAAACAAGTGTATCAGGAAGTGCCCCTTGATATACTTGTAGATAGCGATTGTCTTCAATTGGTGGGTATACTGTTTCTAACCAATTTAAGTATTCCAGGTACATTAAATTTGTTACTTCAGTTTGGTCTATATAAAAGGACATCACATGCTGTTTGTTCGGTGTATTATTCCAATCATGCATTACATCATCTTGTACTTGTCCTTTTGTAAAAGTACCTCCTTCAACAAAAACTAAACCGGGACCTGTTTCTTGTTCATCAAAGTCTACGTTGTATTGAAATCCTCCTTTTTTGGAATTGATATCCCAGCCTGTTCCACGAGAAGTATTATTTCCTCCACAACTGATGAGTAGTAGGGTAAGAGAAATTGTGGATAATAAATGTTTTAAATGACTCACTTTCATATAGTTCGTTAATGTTTCTAAAACGTATTGCAATATACAAATAATCAATGTTTGAGTTTAAAGATGTTTGAAAAATTTTTAACAGCATAAAACTAAAGATAAAACGTATTAAATTTAAATATATTGCATTGAATTGTGCGAGCTTATTTTTTTAAATACACTCGCATAACATTTCAATGGAATTTACGTTTCAATAAGTACAATGAATTTAAAAAAAGTAATTCGTACAACAGGTGTTTTTTTTCTGCTTGGAGCTTTTTTCTCCTTGGGACAGAATTCAAATCGTGTGATAACCACTGGAGTCCCTTTTTTGATGATCACGCCTGATGCTCGCGCAGCAGGGATGGGAGATTTAGGAGTAGCAACTCCAGCAGATGCTTATTCACAACAATGGAATCCGGCTAAATATGCTTTTGTATCCTCAGAAAAAGCATTGGGATTTAGTTATACTCCCTATCTCAGTAAGCTAGTTGATGATATTTTTTTAGGAAGTATAACCTATTACAATCGTCTAAATGAAAGAAGTTCTTGGGCAACAAGCCTAAAATATTTTAGTCTTGGAGACATCCAATTTAACGAATTCATAGGTGGCTCTATAGTAGACCAAGGGCTTGAAAGACCCTCAGAGCTTACTCTGGATGTTTCTTATGCATTGAAACTAAGTGAAACTTTTTCTATGGCCGTCGCTGGACGTTATATCCGATCAGATTTAAAAATCGCAACCGATGCCGACACTTCTTCAGCGAATTCCGTTGGTGTTGATGTTGCTGGATTTTTTGAAAGTAAAGTTTTTGACTTGGGTGCAAATGATGCTGTTTTTAGAGGAGGTATGAATATTTCAAACATTGGACCTCGTTTAGTTTATGATATTGGAGGACAAAAAAGTTTTATTCCAACTAATCTTAAAATAGGTTTCGGTTTGGATCTTCTTTTTGATGCAAGTAATGCCCTAGGGATTTATACAGAATTTAATAAGTTATTAGTTCCTACACCAGCAGCAGTATATGATGATGAACTTGTTTTGACAGGATATAATCAACCGGATATAGACTTTTTAAAGGGAATTTTCACCTCCTTTAGTGATGCTCCTGGAGGGACTTCAGAGGAGCTCAAAGAAATTACAGCTGCAATCGGATTGGAGTATCGTTTTGAAGATTCCTTTTCTATAAGAACGGGTTATTTTAATGAAAGTCAAGATAAAGGAGCACGTCGTTATCTAACGATGGGTGCTGGATTTGATATTAAAAGTTTGGATATAGATATTTCGTATTTGTTTTCGACCTCTAATGTTCGAAATCCATTAGAAAATACCATACGTTTTTCTTTAGCCTTAGATGTTGGAAATTATCCTGTTGCTGCTCAAGAAGAAGCACAGGAATAGTGTTCTGAATATTTGAAGGAATAATTAATGAGGATTATTTTACTCATAGAACATAATTGAGTAATTTTGGCATTCAATATTAGAAATATTTAGGAGGTTTTTATGAAGAAAATAACAAAACAAACATATTTGGATTGGTATGAAAATATGTTTTTCTGGAGAAAATTTGAAGACAAATTAGCAGCGGTTTACATTCAACAAAAAGTCAGAGGGTTTTTGCATTTATATAACGGTCAAGAAGCAGTTTTAGCGGGTTCCCTCCATGCAATGGAGATTGGAAAAGACCGAATGATTACGGCCTATAGAAACCACGTGCAGCCAATCGGAATGGGGGTAGATCCCAAGCGTGTTATGGCTGAACTTTATGGAAAAGCTACAGGAACTTCTCAAGGTTTGGGTGGATCGATGCATATCTTTTCTAAAGAATTTAAATTTCATGGAGGTCATGGAATCGTGGGGGGACAAATTCCCTTGGGTGCTGGAATGGCCTTTGGAGATAAATATTTCGAACGCGATAATGTAACACTTTGTTTTTTAGGAGATGGTGCTGCCCGTCAGGGGTCACTTCACGAAACCTTAAATTTGGCAATGTTATGGGAATTACCAGTTGTATTCGTTGTTGAAAACAATGGTTATGCGATGGGTACTTCGGTTGCAAGAACAGCAAATCACGAAGAAATTTGGAAGTTAGGATTAGGGTATAATATGCCCTGTGAACCTTGTGATGGAATGGATCCTGTTGCAGTAGCCAAAGTAATGGACAAGGCTATAAGTTTGGCGAGATCAGGGGGAGGTCCTTCATTTATTGAAATGAAAACCTACCGTTACAGAGGACATTCGATGTCTGATGCTCAGCATTATAGAACAAAAGACGAAGTTGAGGAGTATCGTAAAATTGATCCTATATCTCAAGTGAAAGAAGTTATTTTATCAAAAAAATATGCAACCCAAAGCGAATTAGATCAAGTGGATAAGTCGATCAAAGAACGCGTTTTGGAATGTGAAAAATTTGCGGAATCTTCACCCTATCCAGATTTAAGTTTAATGTACGATGCGGTTTACGAACAAGAAGATTATCCTTTTATAAAACACAAATTATAGAGTATGGCGGAAATAATTAATATGCCAAGGTTGAGCGATACCATGGAAGAAGGGACTGTTGCTAAATGGTTCAAAAAAGTGGGTGATAAGATTAATGAAGGGGATATTCTTGCAGAAATTGAAACCGATAAAGCCACCATGGAATTTGAATCTTTCAATGAAGGGGAGTTGCTTCATATTGGAATTCAAGAAGGAGGAACAGCACCTGTGGATACGCTGCTTGCTATCATTGGTAAAAAAGGAGAGGACATCTCATCATTACTCCATGGCGATGCTGATGCATCAGCTTCTGAGCAAAGTGTTTCAGAAACCGTAAACTCCAGTGAAGAAACTACTCCAACTGAAAATATAGCAATGCCTGATGGGGCAGAACTCATTACGATGCCTCGATTGAGTGACACGATGGAAGAGGGAACAGTTGCTACTTGGAATAAAAAAGTAGGAGATACCGTCAATGAAGGAGATATTTTAGCTGAAATCGAAACGGACAAAGCTACAATGGAATTTGAATCCTTTTATCAAGGGACCTTGTTGTATATAGGATTACAAGAAGGTGAGTCTGCTCCAGTAGATAGTGTTTTGGCTATCATCGGTAAAAAGGGGACAGATGTTAATACCGTTTTGGCGGCTCACGGAAATCAAGCTGAACCTGCACCCAAAGCCGCAGAAGCTGTGGTTGAAAAAGTTGAAGCTCCTAAAGCTGAAGTTAAGCCAACACCTGTTGCAGCACCCCTCGTAGTTTCTTCTGGGTCTGGAAGAATCATTGCTTCCCCATTAGCAAAGAAACTAGCGGCTGAAAAAGGAGTGAACTTAAACCAAGTTAAGGGTTCAGGGGACCATGGTCGAATTATAAAAAGAGACATAGATAATTTTCAGCCTCAGCAAGGAGGGGCTGCAAAAGCTTTTGTTCCAAGTGGAACGGAGTCTGTCACGGTTATCGCGAATTCTCAAATGCGTAAAACAATTGCTAAAAGATTATCTGCCTCCAAGTTTTCAGCACCACATTATTATTTAGGAGTTGAATTTGATATGGATAATGCGATTTCGTTTAGAGAGCAATACAATGGATTGCCCGATACCAAAATTTCATTTAATGATATTGTGGTAAAAGCTTCAGCACACGCATTGTTGCAACATCCACAAGTAAATGGGAAGTGGGAAGATAGTCAGATTACTCAACACCACCATGTACATGTTGGGGTGGCAGTTGCGGTCGAGGACGGCTTGGTAGTTCCTGTTGTTAAATTTACAAATGAACTCACTCTTCCTCAAATTGGTACTACGGTGAAAGATTATGCTATACGTGCTCGTGATAAAAAATTAACCCCTGCTGAAATGGATGGGAGTACATTCACAATTTCTAACCTTGGAATGTTTGGTATTCAAGAGTTTACCTCCATCATCAATCAACCCAATGGAGCTATTTTGTCTGTAGGTGCGATCGTTCAGAAACCAGTTGTTAAGAATGGAAATATTGTTGTTGGAAATACAATGAAGTTAACGTTAGCTTGCGATCATCGTGTGGTAGATGGAGCTACTGGCGCACAATTTTTACAAACATTAAGAGGATTTGTGGAGAATCCAATCACGATGCTTCTCTGAGTACGTTTTTATCTAGGGGAATTTTTCAATACCTTATAATTTATGAAAAAGACTTTTGTTGTCACTGGGGCCAGTAGAGGAATAGGCTTTGATTTAGTAAAGCATATCGCAGCCAAAGGGCACACAGTTTTTGCACTTTCACGTAACCTTAAAAGCTTGCAGACGGAAGAAATGATTCATTCGGTTAGTCTTGATATTACGGACGAAAAGGCACTAGAGAATTTTGCAAAAAAACTGAGGGCAGACAATATTGTGATTGATGCATTGATCAATAATGCAGGAGCACTTTTGAAAAAGCCTTTTAGTGAAACATCAAAAGAGGATTTCGAAACTATTTATGGAGTAAATGTATTTGGGCTTGCCTCTCTTACTCGATTGTTATTACCTTTAATAGCTTTAGACGGGCATGTAGTAAACATTAGCAGTATGGGAGGAATTGGGGGAAGTTCGAAATTTCCGGGTTTGGCTGCCTATAGCAGCAGTAAGGGTGCGGTCAATATCCTTACTGAATTGTTGGCAGAGGAATACAAAGAAACGGGTCCCGCATTTAATACCCTAGCTCTGGGCGCTGTACAAACCGAGATGTTAGCACAGGCTTTTCCTGGGGTTCAGGCTCCGCTTAGTGCAATGGAAATGGCTGAATATATCTTTAAGTTTTCTTTGGAAGGACAGCAGTTTTTTAACGGTAAAGTACTCCCTGTATCTTCCTCAACCCCCTAAATTAAAAGGGAATGGATACACTTCTGACCTATGTTCCTAAAGCTGCGCAGGATCAAGTTAAATTGTTACTTGAAGAGTCACAGATAGAAGTCTTGGTTACCAAACAAAGGTTAAGTAAACACGGTGATTTTAGATTTTATCCGAATAAAAACTCGATAATAACGGTAAACAATTCACTGAACCCTTATCGTTTTTTAATTACACTTCTTCATGAGCTAGCTCATTTTAGAGTCTCAAAACAATATGGAAATAAAGTCAAGCCTCATGGACCTGAATGGAAACAAGCATATCGAGAAACTTTATTACCCTTTTTAAATCCTTCGGTTTTTCCAGATCCAATTTGTTCCATTTTGGCAAAACATATGAAGAACCCTAAGGCTAGCACAGATAGAGATTTTGATTTAGTGATGGCACTAAAGGGGTATGATGAGAATTGCGAGAGGACTTATATTTTTGAAATTAAAGACGGATTTATATTTTCAATCTCAAATGGTCGGCGTTTTGAAAAAATCAAAAAGAGAAGAAAACGAATTGAATGTAGGGAAATTGAAACAGGTAAAATTTATCTCTTCAGTCCTCACGCTGAGGTGATTCTTGAGTAGTTTCTTCTTTTAAATAAACTTCGCGTACTTTTTTGAATAAATCAGAAGAATAAACAAAATCAGAAACAGCTTTATTGTCTGTATGGAATATATCTTTATTTGAACCTTCCCAGGCTTTTTTACCCTGCTTTAAAAAGATAATTTTCTCACCAATTTCCATTACCGAATTCATGTCATGAGTATTAATGACCGTTGTAATCTGATATTCGTCGGTAATTTCTTGTATTAAATTATCTATTAGTATAGCTGTTTTAGGGTCAAGACCTGAATTAGGTTCGTCACAAAATAAATATTTGGGATTCATGATGATAGCTCGAGCAATAGCGACTCTCTTTTTCATTCCTCCTGAAATTTCATCTGGAAACTTGGTGTTAGCGTCAATCAAATTTACTCTTTTGATCGCAATATTCGCTCTGTCTCTAATCTCGCTGTTTACTTTTTTGGTAAACATTTGCATAGGAAACATAATGTTTTCTTCAACAGTCATCGAGTCAAACAATGCACTACCTTGGAAAACCATTCCTATTTCTTGTCGAAGAACACTACGTTCCTTTATTGACATTTCTTTGAGCATTTTATCTTCAAAATGAATACTTCCAGAATCGATTTTAAAAAGACCGAGGAGGCATTTTAGAAAAACAGTCTTTCCAGACCCACTTTGACCAATAATTAAATTCGTTTTTCCTTTTTCAAACTGAGTAGAGATGCCTTTTAATATCTCAACATCATCAAATGATTTTATTATGTTTTCTACACGAATCATCTAGGTAAGTAATAATTGAGTTATGAGATAGTTTAAAAGGATAATAGCCACACTAGTCCAGACAAATGAAACCGTACTAGCTTTTCCTACTTCTAATGCTCCTCCATTCATATAATACCCGTGGTATGCGGGAATGGTCGCTAAAACAAATGAAAAAAATGAAGTTTTGATAAAGGCATAGGTAATATGAAAGGGAATGAAATCCATTTGAATTCCTTCAATATAATCAGCACTTGTCGCAAATCCGCCATATACCGCAGCCATATAACCTCCAAAAATCCCTAAAAACATGGAGATACAGATAACCAAGGGATAGAGTGATAAGGAAATTATTTTTGGAAATATCAAATAGTTGTGGGTATTGATTCCCATGACTTCTAATGCATCAATTTGTTCGGTAACTCGCATTGTTCCGATACTTGAGGTGATATAGGAGCCTACTTTACCCGCCATAATGATCGAAATAAAAGTTGGAGCAAATTCTAGGATAATAGATTGTCTCGCAGCAAAACCAATTAAATTTTTGGGTAATAAAGGATTTTCTAAATTTAAAGCGGTTTGAATAGCAACCACTCCACCAACAAAAAAAGAAATGAAAGATACAATCCCCAATGAACCAATGATTAAGGTATCAATATCTTTTAAAATCAGCTGCTTGAGAATCTTCCACTTGGTAAATTTACCAAAGGTTAACTTGAGCATTATAAAGTAACTTCCAATATGTGTGAGGATTTTCATACCCTTCCAAAGGTAAGAATTTTATGTTTATTGTGTCTTTAGGAAAGATGAATTTAGTTTCCCTTTTGGGCTTTACATTCTGTAGGTTATGGCATTGATATTCATTCCCGCACCTACGGAAGCAAAAATCACAAGATCCCCTTCATTCACTTCATGGCCTTGATATTTTTCTTTGCGAATCAGATCAAAGAGAGTGGGAATTGTTGCTACAGAACTGTTGCCGTATTCTTGGATGTTCATGGGTAGAACATCTTTGGGGGTAGGTTTTTTATACAATCTGTAGAATCGTTTCACGATAGCGTCGTCCATTTTGAGATTGGCTTGATGAATAAAAATTTTCTTCACATCATCAATAGCTTCTCCAGAAGCTTCAAGACAAGTTTGAATTGCCAAAGGAACTTTACTAAGCGCAAACTCATAAACCCTTCTGCCAAACATTTTGATGTATTTTGTTCCTTCACCGATATCATTTGCAGGGCCATAGAAGATAAATTCGGCCTCTCCGTCCGAAGTATAGGTGACTGTTTTATGAGAGAGAATTCCACCTTCATCTTCAGTTTCTTCAACGATGGTTGCACCTGCTCCATCGGCATAGATCATTGAGTCACGATCACTTTGGTCTAAAACACGTGAAAGTGTGTCTGCTCCAATAACCAAACATTTTTTAGCCATTCCGGCTTTGATAAATGCTTTGGCTTGGATAATGCCTTCAACCCAACCTGGACAACCAAATAAAATGTCATAGGCTACACATTCTGGGTTCGAAATTTTTAGACCTGCTTTTAGTTTTGATGCCAAACTCGGAAGTGTGTTTACTTGATTTGAGTTTAATGCAATGTCTCCAACATTGTGAGCAAAAATGATATAGTCTAGTGTTTCTGCATCAAGAGAAGCATCATCAATTGCTTTTAAAGCCGCTTCAAGCGCAATGTCAGAAACAGTTTGTTCGTCTTTTATATACCTTCTTTGTTCAATACCTGTAATGGCTTGAAATTTTTCTATGATTTCTTCATTGGGATTTTCGATTTTTGATCCAGCTGCATCAAAAAAGGAATTTGAAGAAAATTGTTCATTGGGTTTAGCCTTTTCGGGTATACAACTTCCAGTACCTGTAATTTTTATATTCATAATTTAAATACAAAGGTATTGTTTTGAATAGCTAGCCTCTTTGTTTTCATAAAAACGCTACGATGCCTAAAGTATATTTTATTTATAATAATCAGTCAAAATTATTTTTTAAAACACTATTTTTCAGCTATTTGAATAAGATTCTATGGGAAGGCAACTACATACTAAATTACGATCTCCATAGGCTTCATCCACTCTTCTGACGGTAGGCCATAATTTATTTTTGTGAACAAAATCTAGAGGAAATGCTGCCTTTTGACGGCTGTAAGGTAGGTCCCATTGATCAGCAGTAATCATTGCCAAAGTATGGGGTGCATTTTTTAATATGTGGTGTTCTTTTTCGCCTCCTGCAATTTCCATCCTGATAGAAATCATCGCTTCACAAAAGCGATCCATTTCATCAATATTTTCACTTTCTGTAGGTTCAATCATCATGGTTCCGGGCACGGGAAAGGAAACCGTTGGAGCATGAAAACCATAATCCATTAATCGTTTTGCAATATCGACGACCTCAATACCCACTTCTTTGAAGGACCTGCAGTCAATAATGAGTTCATGAGCTGCTCTTCCTTTAACACCAGTATATAAAATTTCGTAGGCCCCCTCAAGACGTTTTTGGATATAATTAGCATTTAAAATGGCAATTTCTGTAGCTTTTTGTAATCCAGACCCACCCAACATTTTGATATAAGCATACGAAATGAGGCAGGCTAATGCAGAGCCAAATGGGGCGCCAGAAATAGCAGTGATTGCTTGATCTCCTCCTGTTTGAATGACAGGATTCCCAGGTAAAAAAGGGGCTAAATGTTTTGCAACACAAATGGGTCCCACACCTGGGCCACCTCCACCATGGGGAATCGCAAATGTTTTGTGTAGATTTAAATGGCAAACATCAGCACCAATTGCTGCCGGACTGGTTAAGCCTACTTGCGCATTCATGTTTGCACCGTCCATATACACCTGACCCCCGCAGTCGTGAATGAGTTGGGTGATGTCCTTTATTTTAGTTTCAAAGACCCCATGTGTACTTGGATAGGTGATCATTAAAGCAGAGAGATTGTCTTTGTGTAAGAGTGCTTTTTCTTGTAAATCGTACCAATCTATATTTCCTTTTTCATCGGTCGCGGTAACCACTACTGTCATTCCAGCCATTACCGCTGATGCTGGATTCGTTCCGTGTGCAGATGCAGGAATGATGCAAATATTTCTATGATAATCTTTTCTTGATTCATGATAGGCGCGTATCACCATTAAACCGGAATATTCGCCTTGTGCACCCGAGTTGGGTTGTAGTGAAGTTGCATCAAATCCTGTAATTATATTGAGTTGTTCGGTGAGATGCGACAGCATTTTTTGGTACCCTGCCGCTTGATTGATCGGAACAAAAGGATGAATTCCCCCCCAATTGGGATCACTCAAGGGAAGCATTTCTGAGGCCGCATTGAGCTTCATTGTACAGGATCCCAGTGAGATCATCGAATGGTTTAGCGCTAAATCTTTTCGTTCTAGTGACTTGATGTACCGCATTAAAGCCGTTTCAGAGTGATAAGAATTGAAAACAGGATGTGTTAAAAAAGAACTCTTTCTAAGGTCATCTTTTGGAAGTTTAATCGAAGCTGCCTCGTTTGAAGAAGTAACATGCTCTTTTTTTAGATAATCACAAAAGACGTTTACAATTTGATCAACTTCTTGATCAGAAGTAGTCTCGTTGAGTGAAATACAAACGGTATTTTCATCAGGGTAATAAAAGTTAATTTCTTTTTGCTCGGCTATACTTTTAATTGCTTTTGCCTCAGTCTCAACGGATAGGGTATCAAAAAAAGATTCATTTTTTTGATTCAAACCTAAGGCTTCTAATTTTTGATTCAGTAGTGAAGCTTTTTGATGGATTCCATTAGCAATGTATTGAAGTCCTTTAGGTCCATGATACACGGCATACATTCCAGCCATGACTGCCAAAAGCACTTGAGCGGTACAAATATTGGATGTAGCGCGATCTCGTTTAATGTGTTGCTCTCTGGTTTGCAATGCCATACGGAGTGCAGGATGTTCATCTAAATCACGGGTTTGACCAATAATTCGACCTGGAATATTTCTTTTGTAATGTTCTTTAGTCGCAAAAAACGCGGCGTGTGGCCCTCCGTATCCTAGTGGGATTCCGAAGCGCTGTGTGGTTCCAATAACAACATCTGCTCCCTGATTTCCAGGTGCTTCGAGGAGAACTAAACTCATGATATCCGCTGCAACCACAATACAGATGTTATGTTCTTTAACATCTTGAATCCACTTCTTTAAATTTGGAATTGCACCTTGTTTTCCTGGATATTGAAAAATAGCACCAAAAAAATGTTCTCCAAAGATTTGATTTTCTGGATCTCCAATGATTAATTCAATTCCTAGAGGAGTTGCCCGTGTTTTTAATAGGGAGAGTGTTTGGGGTAAAACATTTTCATCCACAAAAAAATGAGAGGCTTTATTTTTTTTCTGTTCCCGTGAACGCGCTCCAAAGAGCATCGTCATTGCTTCAGAGGCAGCCGTACTCTCATCCAATAAAGAAGCGTTGGCAAGTTCCATTCCCGTTAGATCACAAATCAGGGTTTGAAAATTAAATAAAGCTTCTAATCTGCCTTGAGCGATCTCAGCTTGATAAGGTGTATATGCTGTATACCACCCTGGATTTTCCAATATATTTCGCTGTATAACGGCAGGTATAATGGCTGCATGATATCCTAGACCAATGTAAGTATCATAGAGACTGTTTTCTCGCCCTAGCTTTTGAATTATTTTTGAAAAAGCAAATTCACTAATCCCTTCAGGTAAATCTAGACCAGTATCCAGGCGGATTGCCTCTGGAATCGTTTCTTCAAGCAGTTGCTCAATGGATTCCAAACCTATTTTAGTAAGCATTTTCTTAATCTCCTCCTCATTTGGTCCTATGTGTCTTTCAACAAAATTATCCGTTCTCATACGTTCTAAATTTCAACAAAAATAGAATATCTGTTGGACATTTTTTTGTTCTTTTTCAGGATCTTATTTTTTTTTTATAAAACAAAGGTCAACTCCTGTAAAGTTTCGATCTTTACAGGTGTTAAAATTTTTCAAATTTTGTTTTGATTTTTATATTAAATCCAGTATTCATGTGGCTTTAGCTGTCACATGCTTAGGAAGTTTAACGGTTGGTTTAGTGCCTGAAAGTGATAGTCAAAAGTTGTTAATATTTATTTTTTTTAGCACGCTTTTTACGTATAATTTCATCAAATATTTTCCTCTTTTTTTTTCAGGCGCAACAAGAAAGAATTCTGCTGGAATCCTTTCACTTTCTTCCATCAGCGGCCTAGTTGCTTTTGGGATATTTTTCACTCTTAATTTTGAGACCAAAATTTTTGTAATTTTTGGAGGGTTCTTGGTGATTGTTTATACCATTCCTTTTTTTGGTGAAACTTCAAATTGGAGAAATAAAAAGGGTTGGAAAATTCATTTAGTAGCACTCTGCTGGGTACTTTTAACAGTTGGAGCTCCTCTAGCTTTTCTAAACAATCTTTCTTTTGCCTTATTTTTAAAAGGGTCTCTCATTCAGTTTATTTATGTTTGGGTGGCTACACTGCCCTTTGAGATTAGAGATGTTTCTACCGACGATTTAAGCTTGAGAACCATTCCTCAGCAGTTTGGAATTCATAAAACTAAAATAATAGGTTTACTTCTGCTTGGCATTGGATTGTTTGTATCCGTTTTTTTATACAAT
>JAURBX010000079.1 GCA_030828745.1 Flavobacteriaceae bacterium
CGGAGTTAGCTAATCTTGTTCCTGGATCTTTTAGCTTCATTGGAAGTCCATACAAATAGGTGTAATAATCTTTATACATCGAAGCCCTTTCACAGCTAAGGCGATTCTTTTTGGCGATTGCTTCAGAAAAATCAGTAGTGCCATTGAAGGATAACAAACACTCTTGATTTTTAAGTTGAGAAATCAATTGGTTTCCCTCCACATCTACTGTTAAACGAAAAAAAGATTGATTAAAATCCAATTCAATTTTACTTTTACGTACAGGACGATTTGGACTTTCCATAGTAATAAAGAAGTTTCCCTTAAAACCATCCCATTTACCCTCAGGATCATGGTAAGCTATAGACCGATCCAATAAGTCTGTTGCAGTAAACTCTTGCGCATAAGTTGCCATCAGGAGAAAAAAAACTGCAACTGAATAAATTATTTTTTTCATATCTATAATATAATTGAAAATTAAATAAAATTAATTGAATCAATCAGGGTGAACGAAAATATTTAAATCTGATTTTGTAATTGTGGGATTTGCACCTTGACTTGCCGCAACTAAAGCTCCCATTCCACAGGCATTATTGAGGGTTGATTGAATGTCATCTCCCTCTACTAAGCCCAATACTAATGTAGCTAAAAAAGAATCTCCAGCACCTACCGTATCCATGACTTTAATTTTATATCCACTATTAAAATACCAGGTTCCAAAGTGTAACAAGACGGCTCCATGCATTCCGAGAGTAACACAAATAATTTGGGTCTTTGTTTTTTTGGCAATAAACTCCATGTGCTGATTCAATGAATTAAAAGGAGATCCCATTTGTGTCGCAATGTCATACAATTCATCATCATTAAATTTGAGCATATCGGCAGCTTGCATCAATTCATTCAGTGTTTCCATGTCATAAAAAGGAGGGCGAAGATTCAAATCAAAAACACTAAATTTTGAAACCTTTAAGAAGGATTGTAATGCCGTTTTTGAAGCTGCTCTTGCGGCCAAACTTCCAAAAACAAATGCTTCAGCATCTCGAACAGTCTTTATTGCAACTGCATTGGCTTCGATAAAGTCCCAAGCTGCATCTTCAGCAATTTTATATTGAGCAGAGCCTCCTTCATCTAAAGTTACAAACACCTTCCCTGTTTCATGTAAATGATCCTGTTGAATAAACGCTGAAGACAATCCTTGATTTTCTACTTGAGTGAGAATTGCATTTCCCAACTCATCTTTCCCAACTCGGCTGATGAATGATACTTTGCCACCAAGACTAAAGAGTGTATTCGCTACATTGAAAGGTGCACCTCCCAACATTTTTCCAGTAGGAAATAAATCCCATAGGATTTCACCAAAGCAAATTATATTTTTACCAGACATTGAAATTATTTAACATTCAAAAATATATTAATCTTTAAACTTAAAGAAATTTAAAATTATAGGAAATGGAAACCAAAGCACCTCGCAAAACTGAAAGCTCGTAAGCTCCCAAAGGGCTGCCTTTAAAAACATCGCCATCTTCTGAACCAAGGCGTTGTGTGTAATAGATATTAAAGGGGTTTCGTCTACCATATAAATTGTAAACGGTAAAAGTCCAATCGCTTTGAAATCGTCGATTCGGGTCTTTCCGATATGCAATTTTCCATGAAAAATCTAAACGATGGTAAACGGGAAGACGTCCATTATTGCGAAATAAAAAAATAGGAATTGTAACGTTTTCCTGATCATAAATACCATTAGCGATACTGTAGGGACGTCCTGTCTGTCCTGTAAAGTTAAAACTGAAAGAATTGTATGCATCGCCTTCAAGATTTATTGTTGCATTTACCGTATGGGGACGGTCAAAATCAGAAGCATACCAATTGTTATTGTTAATTCGATTTTGCAGTACTTCTTCATTTGTTTTGAGTAAGCTTCTGGACCATGTGTAATTTATAAATCCATTTACTTTTCCTCGATTTTTTCTCAAACTAAACTCTAATCCATACGATTCACCCTCGGCTTGGATTACTTCCCGTTCTATAAATTCTGAAAGAAAAAAATCTGCTCCAGGCTTGTAAGTCAAATTATTTTCAGTTTTTCTATAATATGCTTCAGAAGAAATTTCTAAACCTGAATTTTCAAAATTTGTATACCAACCCAAACCATAAGTATCATTTTTTTGAGGAAGAATAAATGTATCTGAAATTTTCCAACGTGACGTTGGCAAGGGAGTAGAGGTATTGTATATATTTTGAATGTATTGGTAGATACTTGCATAACTTGCCTTTAGAGCACTGTTTTCACTTAATTTATAATTAACACCAATACGTGGTTCCGGATTAAAATAACTCACAACTACGTCATTATTAGTGAATTCTTTTGTCCCTATAAAAATTTCATTTTCGTCATATTGTCCTTGAATATAAGATCCTAGTAGATTGAAATTAGTAAGTCGAAGTCCTGAAGAAATTGAAAGTCGTTCGGTAGGACTCCAATTTAAATTGGCATAGAGAGAATACTCCCTGCTCTTTTCATTTTCTAAAGCTACAGCGAGTATCGAATTTCCTGACCCAGGATCTAAACTACCTGGATTAAT
The DNA here is from genome assembly GCA_030828745.1 of Flavobacteriaceae bacterium. GTDB lineage: Bacteria > Bacteroidota > Bacteroidia > Flavobacteriales > Flavobacteriaceae > MS024-2A. The sequence goes on from JAURBX010000079.1 coordinate 2,562, forward strand.
ATTGTATTGATTTAATTGAAGACCCGCATAAAAGTTTAAGGATTCGTTTCTGTTGTCTTTAAATTCAAATTGTGCACTCGTGTATTGAATTTGTGATTGGAAACGAATCACATTCGAAGAATCTACTTCTGGAAATAAATTTTTGGGTAGGTAATTACTATGAACAAAAGTTCCTATTAGATTAGTGTCATTTTGAAAGCCATGTAACCATCTCAAGGTATGATTAGAGGTTCCAAAATCATACTGATTTGAAGAGGAGACTATATTTTGAATTGAAGAGATCAGATCCAATTGATAGAAGTCTTGAGAGAAAAAATGGGTGTAAGTAAACTGATTCCTTTCATTCGGGAGGTACAATAGTTTTACCGTGCTATCCCTAAAATTAGCTTTAGTGTTTTTCAGTCTTGGAATTAATACTGGAAATAAAAAATCCGTAAAGCCAATTCTACCTCCAGCCAAAAGCATTAATTTATCTTTAATTATGGGTGTTGACAAGGATAATCTACTGGATATGACCCCTATTCCACCTTCGAGTTTAAACTTATCTGTATAAGGACTCTTGACTTTGATATCAACTACAGAGGCAATACGGCCTCCATATTTAGCAGGAATATTCGCTTGATAAATATTTACTCCAGAAATGACATCCGGAGTAAAAACAGAAAACAATCCAAAAAGATGTGTTGGATTAAAAACAGGAGCCGATTCATACAACATTAAGTTTTGATCCAGCGACCCCCCTCTTATCGAAACTCCATTGCTGATATCTCCTGAGTTATTAACTCCCGCAAGAAGTGTTATGCTTCTCAATACATCAAACTCTCCTAATGCCGTTGGAATTTTTATCAAATCTCGTGCGTTCAATTCAAAAACTCCCATCTGTGCACTTTCAACATTCTGATTCCGTTTTTTAGCCAAAACGATAATTTCTGAAAGCTGCTGTTCTTCAGTTTTCATTGCCACAGAAAGCTTGGTATTTCTATCCAATACTACGGTGAGTGTTTCCTTCCTATATCCCAAATACTCAATACTTAGCGTGTAAGTATCAGCCTTTAAACGTTTATAAAACAATCCACTTGGATTTGATATACCTCCACAATTACAGGGATCCAGAATAACGGTGACACTTCCCAAAGGGTTCTTGGTTTCCATATCAGTTATAGAAAGTGATAATGCAAATTCTTGAGAAAATACACCAACTGAAAACAACGCCATTAAAAAACTAAAAAAAAATGTCTTTTTAGTGCTAAACATTATTCCGGCCATGTAAGTGGTTTTTGATTGGTTTGATTTCTCCCCACTATACAGGGTGAATCATAGGTTATTGGACTTGGTAAAGGATCGCCAAAAATCTCTGTTTGTGATTGCCTGTATTCACCAACAATTTTATCATCAATAGAACCTCTTTTCACAAAAATTGATTTACTACTTCCTGAGGCTGCAGTAAAACGACCAAGAACTGGATCTTCTAGATCATTCTGATTGAACAAATTACCAATTAAAGCAGAAGGTAGTGGAGCATTAAAACCGCTATTATTATCGACAATATCCTTAATTGTTTTATAGTATTTGTGTGCCTCCTCAGTAATGTTAAGTTGAACTATTTCTACTAACATATTTTGTTTGGAGTTAAGTGGTACTTTTCCAACCAAAAGCTTAGAAATCATCTTTCCATTTGTAAATGCATCGTCAAAAAGTGAAATCTCTTGATTATACGATATTTTCCAACAGGGTTCGTCACAGATGTATGTATAATAATCTTTTGCAGCAGGATTATCAATTTGAGAGATACACTCTCCAAAACGTAAAACCCCATAGAAGCAAATCTGACAATAGGTTTGTTGTTCAAAGGCACGGTATTGAAAATAGTAAAAATTACTTGTTGCTTCAGGTTCTTGAAAATCAATGCGTATTTCATGGCCTGGAATATATTTTCCTTTTGAAACATCAAAGGTCATTTCCTTGTTATAGGTGTCTGAAATAAGATCTATGGGGACTCTTGAAGGAACAATTTCGGAAAGAGATTTGTACGTTTTACCTGAGGGTGTTATAATTTCCAATTCCCATTCTGATCCTTCATCAACTCTAAAATCAGGTGAGACTAAATAACTGTCTTCATCTTCAGACAGCATTATCTCTTCTTTAGTCACACTATTTATCAGTGTTACTTTACAGCCAGAAATGAATTTTGATTTGTACTCCCCAAATTCAATAAACGTTTTTTTTACGGAAACAAAAGTATTTCCTGGAACAGAAGAAGCAATTGCATCCACAATAACTAAGTCTTCTTTAAAATCAAATTGAGGCGGGACAGGGTCAATACAGGAATAAAAGAAAGTCGCTAATGATAGCAAGTAAACTGTCAGAATTTTATTTTTAAAAGCAAATGAAATGAGATGAAGTTTATTTTTCAATTTTTCTTTTTTGAAATAACTCAAAATTATTTTACCATATAAAGAAAGACAAATCTCAACTTTCTACCACTCTTTTGGTTAAATAAAATTAAAATTATAAAATATCAAGATAAAAAAACTTCCCTTTAAAAAAATGCTTCCTGTAGGTGTAAAATGGTTTTTATCTCCATTTAACATAAATTTATGGTTGATAAATAATTAATCTAAATTTAAAGTGTTTAACTTCATGCATTTATAAGTTTCATCCCCCCCCTTTTAAATTGTAACTTCATTCATTATGAATCACTTTTCTCCCCTACTTATTTTATTTGTAGTTCCTTTCCTATTCAGTTGTAACAACTCAAATGAAATCACTTCACAAAAAGAGCATATACTATGGTATGCAGAAGCTGCTTCAGATTGGGAAGAAGCGCTTCCGCTGGGAAACGGTAGATTAGGAGCTATGGTTTTTGGAAACCCAACAAAAGAACGCATTCAACTTAATGATGATTCGCTCTGGCCAAAAGATTTAGATTGGGACAACCCAGAGGGGTCACCCGAAGATCTCAAACATATTAGAACGCTACTAATTGAAGGGAACATTGAAAAAGCCGATCAGCTTTTAGTGGAGCAGTTCTCACGAAAAACAGTCGTACGTTCTCATCAAACGCTAGGTGATCTTTTTATCGATCTAGATCATGATTCTATTACAGACTATAAAAGAAGTCTTGATTTGAAAAAAGCTACCGCTTATGTTAAGTATAAAACAGAAGGGTATTTAGTTAAAGAAAAAGTGTTTGTATCCCATCCACATCAAGCCATCATTGTTACGCTAGAATCAAATCATCCCAACGGATTAAATGGATTCATTCGTATTGATCGTCCAGTGGACATGGGTTTTTCTACAGTTTCTGTTACTTCAATAAAGAATTCACAACTCATCATGAAAGGAGAGGTTACACAACGAGAGGGTCAATTCGATTCTGAACCGACACCAATCTTAGAAGGTGTTTCCTTTGAGACCCTATTAAAGACAAACCATGAAGGTGGAAGTGTTCAATCAAATAAAAACTCACTTGAACTCAAAGGAGTTCGTAAAGCTGTTTTTTACATCGTTTCTAATTCTTCTTTTTACCACAATGACTTTAGTGATCAAAATAAAAAAAACTTAGCTGCAATTGAAAAAACTACCCTAGCAGAAATTGAAAAAATACATCTTCAAGACCATCAAGAGTTTTATAATCGTGTGGATTTCAATCTTGCCACCAACAATACAGCTCAAAACATCCCTACAAACAAACGAATAGAGGCGGTTAAAAAAGGGGATGTCGATCTTGAATTACAAGAGCTTTTATTTCACTATGGACGTTATCTTTTAATTGCCTCCTCAAGAGAAGGCACCTTGCCAGCAAACCTACAAGGCTTATGGAATCAACATATTACTGCACCTTGGAATGCAGACTATCATTTGAACATTAATCTCCAAATGAATTACTGGTTGGCCAATGTCACCCAACTTGATGAATTAAATAATCCTCTCTTTGATTATGTAGATCGCTTATTGGAAAACGGAAAAAAAACAGCACAGGAAAACTTTGGTGTGCGTGGGTCCTTCCTACCGCATGCCACAGACATTTGGGCGCCCACATGGCTCAGAGCTCCAACCGCTTATTGGGGTGCCTCTTTTGGAGCCGGGGGCTGGATGGCACAACATTACTGGAATCATTTTGAATTTACACAAGATTATAATTTCCTAAAAAACAGAGCTTTCCCAGCCATTGAAAAGGTGGCTCAGTTTTATTCTGATTGGTTGATACAAGACCCTCGTGATGGTTCATTAATTTCCGCACCTTCAACCTCTCCAGAAAATAGGTACTTAAATAAAAATCGAGAACCTGTTTCAAGTTGTCTGGGAAGTGCAATGGATCAACAAGTAATTAAGGAGGTTTTTACAAATTACCTCAAGGCAGCTGAACTCTTAAACATTAAAAATGAATGGGTACAAAAAATTGAAAAACAATTAAAACAATTGCGTCCTGGATTTGTATTGGGAGAAGATGGTAGAATTTTAGAATGGGATCGGGAATATGAGGAGTTAGAACCTGGGCACCGTCATATGTCCCATTTATATGGCTTTCATCCTGGAAATCAAATTAGTTCACTCACCACCCCTGAAATGTTCCATGCAGTCAGAAAAACATTGGATTACCGTTTAGCCAATGGTGGCGCAGGTACGGGATGGAGCAGAGCTTGGCTCATCAACTGTGCCGCAAGACTTTTGGATGGTGCCATGGCTCAAGAACACATTCAACTCATGTTTGAGAAATCCATATTTACCAATTTATTTGATGCCCATCCGCCTTTTCAAATAGATGGCAATTTTGGATACACCGCTGGAGTTGCAGAGCTTTTAATTCAATCTTATGAAACAAATACCCTTCGACTTCTTCCGGCTCTTCCCCCACTTTGGAAAAAAGGAAATATCAGAGGGTTAAAAGCTAGAAATAACATACTCGTTGCTATGAATTGGAGCGAAGGTTCACTTAAACAAGCAGAATTAATTGCTCAAAAAGACACTGAAATCAATCTAATTTATCAAAATGAGTCCACATCAATTAAATTGAAAAAAGGCCAAGCTTATATTTATAAAATTTACGATTAAAAGTTTTTCGATCTCATAATAGAATCAAGGATGCATTAAAAATGAAGAATAAAATTAAAAATCCTCTCGAATCATTTGACCATTGGGAAGACGTTTTATTAGAGTGTTATTCTGAAAAGAACACCAAAACAAACGAAGAATACCGAGAGTACGATACGTTTGCTCTTACTGAAGGGGTTAGAACTTTTTATAAATTAAATCATCAGTTTCAAGCCTATGATTTTGTCTGTCAAAAAGAAAAAGAGTTTTTATCCTTCAACAAAAGAGAAATGTCATTGTGGGAAGCAGTTGACTTTTTAAATACGTTGGTGGATGATAGTGATTGCGATATTGATTTAGATCAAATACTAAAAGATTATCTTGCCAAAGCATCACTCTTCATGATTCGTTATCATTCTTTTTTCGCACAGCTTAGAAAAGAAGCTTATAATCACTTAATAAATAAGGAAGAGTTAGAACTTTTTGACTGGGTCAGAAAATTTAATGCTTATGATTTACACTCTAAAATACCTACTCCGACAGACAGTATAGCATTAGGTCCCTATTACAAGGATTTAGTAGCTAAATTTTTAACTATAACACTCCGTTTTAACTCCTTTTAGATGAAAAACACTATGCCCCTTTTTTCTATTCTTATCCTAAACTGTATGATGAGCTATGGTCAGATCCAAAAGAATGACACTAAAAAATTACTCATCTATACAAAAAATGGAGAAGGCTATGTTCATGACAATATAGAGACTAGTGTTACTACACTTCTTAAAATATGCGATAAACTTGGGATATCCTGTGA
>JAURBX010000076.1 GCA_030828745.1 Flavobacteriaceae bacterium
CGGTTGTTGGAGATTATGCCTATGTAGCTTCTGCTGGTGATGATGGCGTCGAAATCCTCGACATCTCTGGTCGTTATTCCACCGACAGCCCTTATGTAACAATCAGTACCCCTCAGACTTTTGTTACCACTATAGATTCTTTTACAGAAACCCCGGCTGTAGACAATGAAGGAACGGTAAGTTACCAAGTATCCCCAGACAACGGAACGACTTGGAACTATTGGAACGGAACAGCCTGGACTACCACTACTCAAACAGGTGGAACCGAAACTTCACCTGCTAGTGATATTAATGCAAATATCGCAACCCTCGATACCGATGGAGGAAATTTCCTTTGGAGAGCTTACCTAGTAAGTAATGGGACTCAGAAGGTAGAGTTGGATCAAATTGATAGTGCCGAAAGTCTCTACTTCTCCCCACCAATGCGTCATGGAAAGCGATTTTTAAATGAGGTTTTACAGCCGTATATCAAAGAAAATTAGACGAAAACTTACCCCTTAGCTCAGACTCGCGTTCTAGAAACAGTGATTCTCAATACATGAGTCCTAATGAAGTAATACGAAACAAAAATCTAACGGAATAAAACGACCACTTTGAACAATGAGATTGATTGTTTATTTTAATTCTGATTTGATGGAATATTGTACTACTTTTAAACACAAATTAGATTCTTAGAAAGAAATATTTTAGGACATAATTCGTGTTTTTTTACAAATCTTACTCTGTTTAAAAAGAAAGTCAACTCTGTTGGTTTTATTTTTTAATTTACAATAAACCAAATGAAAACGGTAGTCCTTGTCTTTGCTAAAGCCCCTCAAATAGGAAAAGTGAAAACCCGCTTGGGGAAACGCATCGGTATGGAACAATCCCACTGGGTGTACCTTCAACTTCTCAAACAAACGGCCCAAGCCCTTCGTAAAAGTAAAATCGAAACCGTTCTTTTTGAAAACCAAACCCATAAAACATTACACACCACTTTTGAGTATGCCCGTTACTATCAAATTCAAAAAGGGAAAGATTTGGGAGAAAAAATGAAAAATGCTTTTCAGTGGGCTTTTAAGCAAGGGTATGAAAAGGTGCTTATCATTGGAAGTGATTTATGGACTTTAGATGAAAACACTTTACTCAAAGCACAACGAACTTTGGTTCAAAGTGATTTTGTCATCGGTCCCGCCTACGACGGAGGATATTATTTATTGGGAATGAAAGAGTCAACTCCTGCTTTATTTGAAAATAAAAACTGGAGTACGGATACTGTATTAAAAGAAACTTTATTGGACATCAAAGATAAATCAGTTGTGCTTTTAGACAAAAAAAACGATATTGACACCCTAGAAGATTTAAAAAATACTCCCGAATTATACAATGCCTACAAAATAAAATTTTATGATAAACAAGATTGACGAAAGCCTTGCCTTTCTAAAAAAAGAAGGAGTTGAAAAAATAAATATTGGAATTGTATTGGGAACCGGGATGTACGATTTGATTGAACACCTAGAAATCAAAAAGAGTATCCCCTATTCTAAGATTCCCAATTTTCCTGAAGCTACCCAAGAATTCCAAAAGGGAATTTTACACTATGGACATTTAGAGGGAAAAAAGGTACTCGTTTTTCAGGGACGTTTTCATCTCTATGAAGGGCATTCTTTTTTTGAAATCACCTACTTCGTTAGAATATTCAAAGCCTTGAATGGAAAACAACTCCTCATGAGCAATGCCGCTGGCGCAATCAACCTAAATTTTAAAAAAGGAAAACTCATGTTGATCAAAGACCATATCAATCTTCAGGGAGGGTCTCCTTTAGCCCTAAAAAATATGGAATCCCTGGGGGAGCGATTTGTTGATATGAGTGTCCCTTATGATTTAGAATTGAGAAAAAAAGTGTTAGAAATTGCCAAAAAGGAAAATATAGCTCTTCATAAAGGAGTCTATGTTGCTGTAGTGGGCCCTCAACTAGAAACCCCTGCGGAATATCGCTATCTCAAAATAATGGGTGCAGACGCCGTAGGAATGTCCTCCGTTCCTGAAGTCATTGTCGCACGGCAGTTGGGCATAGCGGTCGTTGCACTCTCTGTGCTTACGGACGAATGTGATCCAGACCACCTACAACCCATTAATATTCCTCAAATAATGGAATTTGCCAAAAAGGGAGAGAAAGATTTTATTAAAATTGTTAAAGGTCTTGTGACTGCTTTGTAAATCTCCTATATTTCAATAAAATTTAACCCATGAGTTACCTTGAAATCACAAAAGATGTATATAAAGAAGCTGCGCTAACTCCTAATGTGGGCTTATGTTGTACGACCACACCCATCTGGCAATTTCCAGGACTCAGTATTCCTAGCCGTATGCAAGAGATGAACTACGGTTGTGGGAGTACCGTGCATCCCAGAGATTTAGTGAATAATCCTAAAATCTTATATGTGGGTGTAGGCGGAGGGATGGAATTATTACAATTCAGCTATTTTTCAAGACAAAAAAACGGTGTAATAGGAATTGATGTAGTAGATGAAATGCTGATCGCTTGTCAAGAAAATTTTAAGGAGGCGGAAGCTCAAAACGAGTGGTTTCAAAAAGAATTTGTAAGTCTTAAAAAAGGAGATGCCCTTCAGTTACCCGTTGCAGAAAATAGTATTGATGTAGCGGCTCAAAACTGTTTGTTCAACATATTTAAAATGGAGGAGCTTAAAAAAGCCCTTCAAGAAATGTATCGCATACTCAAACCCCAGGGCAGACTTGTCATGAGTGATCCTACATGCGAGCAACCCATGAATGATCGTTTACGCAATGACGAACGCTTGCGTGCACTTTGCCTTTCTGGGTCCATACCTTTAAACGATTATGTCAAAATGCTGACCGATGTGGGATTCGGAACCATTGAAGTGAGAGCCAAAAGACCCTATCGCATCTTAGACCCTACACACTTCCCTACTGAAGAAATGATCTACATAGAAAGTGTGGAAGTTTGTGCTATAAAAGATCCAATGCCCGAAGATGGACCTTGTGTTTTTACCGGAAAAACAGCTATTTACTTTGGTGAAGATCAATTCTTTGATGATAAAAAAGGTCATATTTTGCTCCAAAACCAACCCCTTGCTGTTTGCGATAAAACCGCCAAAGCTTTATTAGACCTAAATCGAAAGGATCTATTTTTATCCGCCTCAACCTTTCATTACGATGGAGGAGGCTGTTGCTAACCCAAAAACATAATTATGAAACCTTCCTTTTTCCTGCTCATCGCCTTTTTAAGTTTTTCTTTAAATGCACAAAAAAACATGCATCATCGATGGGATAATATGCTACAAAATTTTGTGAACGAGAGGGGGCAAGTTGATTATCAAAGCTGGCTTACAGATCAAGATAATTTAGATGCTTACATTAAAACCTTAGCTATAATGCCCCCGCACGAAAGCGATTCTAAAAATGCTAAATTGGCCTACTGGATCAATGCTTATAATGCATTGACTGTACAACTTATTTTAAAAAACTACCCTTTAAAAAGTATCAAAGAAATCAAAGTACCATGGGATACCGAGTGTTTTAGCTTGGGAGAAGAATCATTTACGCTTGGAGATATTGAGCATAAAATTTTACGCAAAATGGATGAGCCGAGAATTCACTTCGCCATCAATTGCGCCTCTGCGTCCTGTCCAACGCTATGGAATCATGCGTTTCAAGAGAAGCAAATGGAAAGTCAGTTGACTTTAGTCACAAAGGCATTTTTAAATGACAAAAGTAAAAATGACATTCAATCCAAACAAATTAAATTATCACGTATCTTTTTGTGGTTTGGAAAAGATTTTGGATCAAAAAAAGAACGGATAGAATTCATACAACGCTATTCTGGGGTTACCCTATCCAATCCGAAAATTGATTATTTACCCTATGACTGGAATCTCAACGAATAGTAAGAGTCTCTCCATTATTGTTCCTGTCTTAAATGAAATCGACTTCATTGCTGATTTTATAACTCACCTAGAAATTGCGCTGAAACATCCTCAAGAGGTCATCATCGTTGACGGAGGGAGTACCGATGGTACTTGGGAATGGCTTCAATCTCAAAATCCTTACAAATCGTTTCAAACTCAAAAAGGCAGAGCAAATCAAATGAATTATGGGGCCTCAAAAGCAACCTTATCCTGCTTATATTTTGTTCATGTAGACAGCAAACTACCTCAAGATTTTGATGAGATTATCATCACCCACATAAAAAAAGGAAATACTGCAGGTTGTTTTTGTTTGAAGTTTGATGTTGCCAATTGGATTCTAAAATTTGCTGCTTCGGGAAGCAAATGGAATAATCTACTTTGTCGAGGTGGGGATCAGACACTATTTATAACCAAAAAAATTTTTGATCAAATAAAAGGGTTTGATCCCAATTACATCATTTGTGAAGACATTCAGTTAATTAAAAAACTCTATAAAAAAACAAATTTTACTGTACTTCCTTATTTTGTCACCACCTCCTCAAGAAAATTTTATAAAAATGAGGTGTGTAGTTTACTCTTTCATTTTGGAATGATTCACTTTTTACATTGGTTAGGCGTAAAACCGAATGTGCTTCACAAGTATTATCGTGCCAATATTTACTAACTCCATTAAGTACTACTGTAACAAGTAATAAGGACTAAAGATAAGGAGGTATAAAATACTACACGAGATCAAGAAAATAAGAAAGTATAATACTGCACTAAACCAGTCAAAACACACTTTAAATTGAGTAATTATTTTATATAAAACAAGTAAACAAACAATAATATAAATAGAAATAAGTAAGTAAATCATGAATTGGGATTGTTAAATTAATAATATAAATTTTAGGTTTTAGCAGTGTGAACAACACGTTGTGGAAAAGGAATTTCAATAGCTGCAGCATCTAAGGTTTTTTTTCCTTGCTCATAGATATCAAAATACACTTCCCAATAATTTTTAGGTTTTGCGTAAGGTCGAACCGCAAGATTAACGGATGAATCTCCTAATCCTGAAACGCCCACAAATGACTCTGGCGATTCTAAAACCAGAGGATGATCTTTCATCACTTTGGACAACACAACTTTAGCCTTATCGATAGATTCGCCATAACCGATACCGAATTCTAAATCCACTCTTATGGTACCTTCTGTGGCATAATTTGTGATTTCATTGATGGCAACAGCTCCATTGGGGAGAATTACCGTTTTGTGGTCAGGAGTTAAAAGAATGGTAACAAAAATCTGAATTTCTTTCACTACACCCGTGTACCCTTGAGATTCAATCAGATCCCCTACTTTAATGGGTTTAAAAATAAGAATCATCACTCCCCCTGCAAAATTCTGAAGCGTTCCACTCATCGCCATTCCAAACGCAAGCCCAGCGGCACCCAGAATCGCAATAAAAGAGGTCATTTCAATCCCTAACATTCCTAAAACACTAATGGCCAACAAAATCTTTAGTGCCATCGAAATCAAACTGTGCAAAAAAGTTTTAAGAGAAACTTCTAATTTACTTCGACTAAAAATAATGTCCACCCCTCGACCCAGTATTCTAATAATCCAAAGCCCTAAAATCCAGACAAGAATTGCTCCCACTACTTTGGGTCCATAGAAAAAGATGAAATTAATTAAACTGTCGTAAATTTTCTGAAATTCAAAATTCATGAATTATATATTACAAGTTTCTATTAATTTAGGCATCACATATTCCCAACCTTGCTGACAGGCTTGATGATTTTTTTTAGCTGAGGCAATTGTATTAAAATCTCCTTGTTTAATCGTTAATAAAGTTGAGTTCGCTCCTACATCCAAATTAAAGTGTAATTCAGAAACCTCTCTCGAGTGCTCTTCAGTCGCTTTATGAAAAATTTTTAATGCTAAATGCTCAAAAGGTTTATAAACCATTACTTCTCCTACCACATGGTCTTGCCAAGTTCCATCCTCTAGTTTCTCTTTCCACATTGCTTTAGAACCCAACTCCCAAGTGGAATGAAGTTGGCACTTGTACATGTACTGTTCTGTTAATTTGGGATTGGTAAGTACTTCCCAAACTTTCTCTTTTGAAGTTGGGATGGTCGCTGTGACTTTGGCCCACAAAGAAGTTGACTTGTTTTCCATTTATTTATAATAAAAAATGAATAAACAGTTATTCTTGTAAAAAAAGTTGCTATCATGTAAATTCATGTTGGTGTGTAAGATTTGGTTAAATTAAGGTACAAATTAATTTTTTCTCACCAAAAATTGTAACTTAGCTTTATGAGTAAAAATAACCCCAAAAAATCTATTGTCATCATCGGTAATGGGATTTCAGGCATTACAGCTGCCCGTCACATTCGAAAACAATCGAATCACAAAATCATAGTTATCTCTGAGGAAACTCCCTATTTTTTTTCACGAACCGCTTTGATGTATGTTTATATGGGGCATCTGCGTTTTGAACACACCCAACCTTATGAAAATGATTTTTGGGAGAAAAATAATATTGACCTCCGCTGTGAGCGGGTAACTCAAGTTGTAAACAAAAAACAAATACTGAAGTTTGAAACAGGGGCCACGCTGGCTTATGACACATTAATCATTGCCACTGGATCCAAACCCAACAAATTGGGTTGGCCGGGGCAAGACTTAATGGCAGTTCAAGGCTTGTATCACAAACAAGACCTAGAGGAGCTAGAAACTTGGAGTCCCACCATCCAATCAGCCACTCTAGTCGGTGGAGGTCTTATTGGAATTGAATTAGCAGAAATGCTTCACAGTCGGGGAAAGAAAGTTCATTTTTTAGTTCGAGAGTCTAGCTTTTGGAATAAGGTATTACCTCCAGAAGAGTCTGAAATGATCAATCAACACATTCGCGCCCATGGAATTGATCTACAACTGGAAACCGAATTAAAAGCGATCGAATCCGATGAGCAGGGAAGAGCCAAAGGGGTCATCACCAATAAGGGAGAAAGTATTGAAAGTCAATGGGTAGGACTTACTGTGGGTGTTGCTCCAAATATAGATTTCTTAAAAAATAGTGATCTAGAAATAGGAAGAGGAGTTAAAGTAAATTCCTATCTCGAAACCAATCTACCCAACATATATGCTATTGGAGATTGTGCAGAGCAAACGGAACCTGTTTCAGGTAGACGTTCCATAGAGGCTGTTTGGTACACAGGGCGTATGATGGGAGAAACACTTGCAGAAACAGTAGTGGGTAAGAGGACAAAATATGCGCCAGGACATTGGTTTAATTCAGCTAAATTTTTTGATATCGAATATCAAACCTATGGAAACGTGAGTATCCACCCTAATCCAAAAGATGAGCATCATCTTTTTTGGAAACATTCCAATAAAAATCAGTCTATCAGACTAAGTTTTGACCCCACAACCTTAGAACTTCTTGGTTGTATCAGTATGGGAATTCGATTAAGACATGTCGTATTTGATCGATGGCTCACTAACAAAGAGCCTATGGATAGGGTGATTCAACATTTTAATCAAGCTAATTTCGATCCTGAATTTTATCCAACCTATGAAAAAGAATTAAGTATGGAATGGGAACTCTCAAAAGCAAAATTAATATTATGATTTTAACGCAAAAAAAAGGAAGTCTAATTCTGGGTAGCTCAGGATTCCTTTTGCTCTTAAGCACCCTTTTCTTTACCCCACAAGATAAATTACTACTCTTGTCAGCAAGTATGCTGATGATGGTCTCTGGAAGTCTTATTTATTTTAAAAAAGTATATGGAAGTACTTTGGCTGGAATAAAAAAAGATGGGGTTTGGTTTAATGCACTAACCTCCAAAGGAATTTGGGGATGGGCTTTAGGAATTGCCCTTACGGGATTTTATGTAGCGATATATTGGTTTCCTGAAGTATTAGGATTCAACCCAAACGGAACGAGTACAGGTTTAGTTCGAGTTTTTGATCCGCTAAGCTATGCCCTTAATGGCAATGCAGCAACACAATGGTTTTTATACGGAACCCTTTACACCACAGCCATTCTCCTTTTTGGAGTGAAGTTTATTTGGAAATATAGACACAATCGATATCAAATTATCCGCACCCTTTCGGTTATGTTTTTTCAGTTGTGTTTTGCCTTTTTAATCCCTGAAATTTTGGGGAAACTAAATCCTGAAACACCCTATTTTGCAAAGGACCTTAAAAACATGTGGCCGTTAAACTATTATTTTTTGGATCAATGGCATTTAAAAAATATGCTAAATGGTGGTAATTTAGGTCTCTTTTTCTTGGCGTTCGGACTCGTATTAATGTTCGTTATCTCACCCATACTAACTTATTTATATGGAAAACGCTGGTATTGCTCTTGGGTATGTGGATGTGGAGCCTTAGCAGAAACTGCAGGAGATCCTTTTAGACAATTATCCAGCAAGAAAATAAGTGTTTGGAAATTTGAACGTTGGATGATTCATGTGGTTTTGGTGTTTATTAGTATCACTACCATAGCCGTGCTTTGGTCATTTCTGTCAACAAATGCAACGACGAGTTGGTTCGGCAGAGAACAATTTATCGGGGGGGTTGTTGTCTTTATTTTAGTTGTTATGGCACTCCTTTTCTTTTGGAAAACAGGTGCACTTAGTAAAGATGCAAAATACAGCCTATTGAGTCTTGGAATCATCTTAATTGCAGTGCTGAGTATTCAAGCCTTTTCTGGTGAAAAAAATATCTTATTCATCAGTAGCTACAAACTTCAGAAATGGTATGGCTTTGGCGTTGGTGCTGCCTTTTCAGGAGTTTTAGGCGTTGGATTTTATCCTATTTTAGGTAGTAGAGTATGGTGCCGCTTTGGATGCCCTATGGCCGCTATCCTTGGGCTACAACAACGCTTACTTTCTCGCTTTAGAATCACAACCAATGGAGGGCAATGCATCTCTTGTGGTAATTGTTC
>JAURBX010000010.1 GCA_030828745.1 Flavobacteriaceae bacterium
AATTAAGAATCCCATATTAGATTGTTTTTCAACTGTATGAGGAAAAAATTCTACAGTGAAAATTATATCTTCAATAGAATCATTATTAAAATCAATTTTATGGTAATTTTGAATTGAAAAATCAAAATACCCACGATTTAAAATGGTGTTTTGATAATCACCTCCAGAGTGATATTCTCTAATCTCTACCCCTAGCCAACCTTTTGATGATATAGTATAATAATCTGTTTCAAGATTTCTTATATATTCTATTAAAGGTTTTGAACTAGGTGACTCTACAAAGATTTGATCATAATTTATAGAAAAGTAAATTTTTTGAAATATTGCTTGAATATTATTGTTTGAATTTAATGTTAATGTCAAGCTACTGGAATCATTATCGCTCCCTTCCCATCCCACAAACTCATACCCCTCATTTGGAGTAGCTGTAATGGTTACTTCTGTCCCTTCATCAAATGTTCCTCCCTCTGTTGATACAGACCCACCTTCACCAGCTGTTACTGTCAAAGTATATTGAACAACTACTGGTGTGGGAGCTGGGGGTTCAGGTTCTGGAGTTTGAATAATACTTGGAGGAGGGGTAGTGTCCTCTTCATCAGCAGAGCAGCTGTAAAGGATTAAGAATGCTGTTAGGGTGAGTGCCAAAGGGTAGAGTAATTTTTTCATTTCATGAAATTATAACATTTTTTATGGTTTTAAAATAGTCACATTATAATGTAACTATACTTTATCACAACACATTACAAACTTTCCCCAAACAACTCCCCTCTAAAACCACTAAACTGTTATCTTAATTAAGGCAATGATATCAATTGATTAGAAGGGATTTGGATTGTATCCATTGGGGTAAAAAAAACCCTCCGCTGGAGAGGGTTGAGTTAGCACTAATTATTAAAGGCAAAATATTGAAGTTCCATTTCAAAATGAGGCCACATTTTTCTGGTCTTTTGACCATTTTCACTCATCATTCTTTCTGTGAAAGTCGGTTCAGGACTCTCTATTTTACCCCACATCGGACCTGGAGCTTCAAAAAGAATGTGCGTCATCTCTTTTAATGCATTATCACTTGAGTTTATTATTTCATTTAATTCCCACCAGCCCCTTTCTTTTGTCTCAATCTGTTTATCGTGTCCTTTTTTGAAAAACTCTAATTCATAGTTAACATAATTTTCGTCTAATTGCTGAATAGGTGCACCGTACATTTTTAAACCCTTTTTGAATTCTCCTAAACCCCAATCAGTATTTGAAATTCTTTTATAAGTATAATTTCTTGTTTCTTGCCTTGGCGACGACCAACTTGAAAGCATCTTTTTAATTACTTTCTTTTTGGTTTTTCCCTTATGGGCCATATTTGTTAAACTATTGATGTCGACACTCTGTTCCATTTGTTCTTTAGAGTCATATAGATTAAACACCATGTAGTCTGGATAAGTTAATCCTTCAATTTTATTTTGGTCGTTTGGAATATTTTTGAATACTGCCCATCCAGATTGGAGCCCTTTTTTAACAGCAAGTTTTTTCACCTCGCTAAAAAACTCCTCAATTTTTAAATATTCATCTTCTTGACCACTTTTAAGGGTAATTACCTCCATTTGAATATAACTTTGGGCATTTATTGAAAATGCTGAAATTAAAAATAATAGTGCTAGTGTTTTTTTCATTTTAATCGATTTATGGTTAATAATACCTCTAAGATATAAAGTTTAGCTTACATATCCAATCCTATTGTTCCAATAGAAAAACCGTTTTCTAAAAGCCATGCCCTTGGTTTGGATTAATGTTGGATGGAAACTTTTAGCTTTTAAATACAATGTCATAGCCCACATCTTTACCTATGTGTTTAGTTACTGCTTCACTATCTATCATATATTGGTTGATAATCTCCTACTGATACATTACCCATTCCATACTTAACTTCCTGATAGGTCATATCTGTACTAGTGCCAATAAGTATATGAGCATGTAGTTTGTTATAATCTCCCTTGTCTCTTTTTGTTACAAAGAATGCCTGTTCGACCTTATTAGAGCGCTGTAGAAGCTTTGTTAGCCAGTTTCTTACTGTGATGGTGTGTATATTATAAGGTGTTCTTCAAGTTGCGAAGTAGTTCCATTGTAATTGTTGGATAACATCTGCATAATCTTTTGATAAATTCATTCTCTTAAGTTTATGCAATAGCATAGATTAAGGTAATCCATGCCCTTGCTGGTTATTAAATACTTGGAATTGGAATGAATTTTATTTGAATACTCAAAGATACTCAATAGAAAAACAGCAAAGTTTGAAGAGTGAAAATCAGTGTTGTCAGAAATAGAAAAGACAACTCTGCAGGCAACTGAAAAAAAGAAGTCCCAAAAACACAGGGCTTTCAGGACTTTAGAGCGGAGAGACAGGGATTCGAACCCTGGCGACGGTTGCCCGTCGACAGATTAGCAATCTGCTCCATTACCACTCTGGCACCTCTCCTAAATAATGGAGCACAAAAGTAAGTCTTCCTGAATAAGAAAACAATCTTTTTTAAAAATTATTCTGGGTATTCTATTCTAAGCTGATAGACATTAATTAATTTACGTAAAAGTACTTTTTTAACAGTCTCTATTTCAGCTAGGGTAATGTCAGATTCATTAAACTGATGCTCCTCCATTTTACCTGTTATAATTTTCTCAATGAAACGTTCCAACTGATCTACATCGGGAGCCTTCAGACTTTTAGAGGCTGCTTCTACGGCATCTGCCATCATCAAAATGGCTGTTTCTTTCGAAAAGGGTCGGGGTCCGGGATATTGAAACTCCTCAATGGAGGTGTGATTGGGATTTAATTCCAATTGCTTTTTATAAAAATAATAAACCGTTGTAGTACCGTGATGAGTTCTAATAAAATCAATTACTCGGTCAGGCAATTTATTTTTTTGTGCAATTTCAACTCCATTTGATACATGATTTATAATAATTTGAGCACTTTGTTTGGGAGTGAGCGCGTCATGTGGGGTAGCCAAAGTGATTTCATTTTCAGAAAAATACTTGGGTTGTTTAAGTTTTCCAATGTCATGGTATAGTGCACCTACTCGAACCAACAAAGTGTTGGCTCCTATTTCATTGGCTGCAGCCTCAGCTAGGTTAGCGACTTGCAATGAATGATTAAAAGTTCCTGGAGCTTGATCGGAGAGCTCTTTCAATAGCTTTGTATTCGTGTCGGATAGTTCCAACAGAGAAACATCTGAAACCAAACCAAAAAGCTTTTCATATATGTATATTAAGGGTTGCACAAAAAGCATTAAAAGGCCATTGAGCAGAAACAAACCAATGGTTACCAAATCAATTTTTAAAAACGTTCCTTCTTGTACAATTGTGAAAGCGATGTACGCAATTAAATAAACCAAAACAATTTGACCTACAGAGATAAACAAATTGGCACGACGATACAATTGATCAATAGATTGAATCGTGACTATTCCTGCAACAATTTGTAGAAAAACAAACTCAAAACTATTAGGAACTATAAACCCAATTAAAAGCACTGTTAACACATGAGCAAAAAGTCCCAAGCGAGCATCAAAAAAAGCTTTAATAATTAAGGGTAATATACAAAGTGGCGTCGCGAAAATAAGCACTGTATTGTATCCGATCAAAAAAGTCGTCACCAAAACAACAAAAACAATATTAAAAAAAATGAAGGTTAGCTTACGGTTGTTTTCATAAATTGAAAAACGATACTTATGTAAAAACAAAAGCAGTAGCGAAAAAGTCAAGAAAATTAATATTGAATAACCTATCAAAACCCAAACGGAGCTTTGACCCTCATTTTCTTGCATTGAAAACTCGTTCCGAAGAGAGTTCAATATTTCAAAATGACTTTTATCAACAACTTCACCCTCGGCGATAATTAATTCTCCTGTGGCGACCACACCTCGTGAAAGTGAGATGCTCTGTAAGGTTTCATTGACTGCATTTTGATAAAAAACAGAATCAAGAGACACATTAGGAGTAATTAATTCAAAAAACAATTCATTAAACCCTTCAAAATAGTCTTCATAATTTGATCCTCTAAACCAATTAGACAAACTGTCATAAAAAGAGTCCGATTTAAAAAGATCGTCAATAAAAAGAGGAGTTTCTATATTCTCCTGTATGAGTAAAATCTCACTATTCCCTTGATGCTTATAGTTGGGAGGAAGTACGCCGTATTCATATATTTTATGCAATAATTGCTCTCCAAATTGATAAACACTATCAAATAACATGGGGTTTTCTAGGGAGGGAAAAAAACGAGTAAATTCGTCTTGATAACGAGTAAATACCTCCATTTTAATTTTAAGATCACTACGTAAATAGGGTTTCAACAAACGAAGCGCCTCTTCCTTATCTTCTTGAACCTCTGCCTCAGACTTTAAAATAGAAAAATCAAAAGGAGCATAATAACTGGGATATTGCCATACCCTCCCCTTTTGAAATTCATACTTAAATTGTCCTTCTATAGGAAAAAGGTAAAGGATGAGCAAAGAACTGGAAAGTATGAGTATAGACTTATAAAGTATATTCTGTTTTGCCACAATGAAGTTCCAGAAGGTTTTCAAAATCAATATTTATCTTCAAAACTACACAATCTAATTGTTTTGATTGCTATTTTAAAAACAGATCGAGGCTTAGGGAATAGAATTCGCTATTTTTGTGTTTTAAATAAAAGCATACGCTTTAAAAATATAGTTTGGAATACGGTATCTGTCATCTAAGCATCGTTCCGATGCGAAAAGAAAATAATCACAGAAGTGAGATGGTTTCACAGCTTTTATATGGAGATTGTTTTAAAGTTATTGGCAAAAAGAAGGAATGGTATCACATCACTACCCTGTTGGATGATTACACGGGTTGGATTGATAAAAAACAAGGGCAACTTCTCTCAAAAAAAGAGGCTGTAAATATAGGCCTTCAATCAGCAGCTTACAGCACACGCTTAATTGACTACATAGAAACCCAAGACAATCATCTTACTTCACTGGTCATAGGAAGTAATGTTAGTGGGGTTTCGTTTTTGAACCACACCTATTCAGGGCCAAGTGTAAGCGGTAAAAAAGAAAAAGCGAAGCTACTCGAGACGGCCTCATTATACCTAAATGCACCCTATCTCTGGGGGGGTAAAACCCCAATGGGAATTGACTGTTCTGGCTTGACACAGATGGTATATAGAATTAATGGACATTTTATCCCAAGAGATGCCTCACAGCAGGTATTGTTGGGATCTACACTAAGTTTTATTGACGAAAGTGAACCTGGAGACCTTGCTTTTTTTGACGATGATGAGGGTAAAATTATTCATGTGGGACTTTTACTTGAAAACAATTACATTCTTCATGCTCATGGCAAGGTCCGCATAGACCGTATTGATCAAACAGGAATTTACAATGTAGATACCCAACAGCATACACATAAACTGAGAATTATTAAGAAGATGATATAAAAAAAGCCCTTAGTTCATAAGGGCTTTTTTTATTTTCAAATCCACTCTTTATTCTACAAGAGCTTTCATCTTCATGAACCCTTCGTTATCTCCAAGAGTTCCATAAATATTCATTAGTGTTTTGATAGCTTCCTGATTTTGACTTACCACAATCAGTTTTTCTAAAATAGGCACACACTCTTTGTAAACATCTTCTCGTGATGTTTTAAGCACTTCATAACGGGCGTTATCTGCTCTAGAATTTCCTAAAGAATTCATTTCCTCAACAATCTTTGATTCTCCTTCTAAGATTAGAGAAACTAAATTCAAATATCCTGCTTCCGACTCAGGATTTAATTCAATTGATTTTTCATAATAGGTTCTTGCTTCCTCTGCATTTCCCCGTTGAGCATTCACCACCCCTAAATTAAAATAAAGAGAGCTATTATTTGGATCCTGAGCAATGGCTTCTTTCATTAATTCCTCAAAGCGATCATTTTCATTAAGTTGAATATATAAATTTGCCTCCGTTAAAATCAAATTCAAATCTTTAGGATTGGATTTTCTCGCTTCTTTCACTGCATCCATTGCCTTTTCATCATCTCCTAATTGAGCATATATTAAAGCGATGTTTTTTACTATTTCAGGGAATTTAGATTCGGAAGTTTCTTCTCTAAAATCAGTATATTCTTTCGTTTTTTTGTACAAATCGTATTCAGTTTCTGAAAACTCAATTTCTTCTCCAGAGGCAACGGATTTAGCTAAATAACGAGTCGTTATCCCTTCATATTTGATGTCTCTTAATTTAGTGTAATACACTAAAGCTCCTTCATAATCGCCATCATTTATAGAACTTGATGCAGCATAATAGAGATAATCTTTATTGGTGTCTGTATTAATAGAATATGCTAAATATAATTTGACAGCAGCTTCTTTAAAATTTTTCTGCTCATTATCTTCAATCGCACTATTGACGATCTCTGAGGTTAATTGTTGAATTTGGGTGTCGTATTCTGAGTTGTCACCTCCCGCAGCTATGTAGGCACTAAATTTATCGAAAGCAACTTGAAAATTTTTGTTTGCTTGAGCAATTTGAGCCTCTAAATATAATTTTTGATTCAATATTTTAGCATCTGCCTCATCAAAAATAGCAGCGTTCGTTTCTAATAAGCTTTGCGCACCTGCCACATCGCCTGCATCAAATAACTTGTTCGCTTTTTTAACCTCTTTCTTTTGTCCAAAAGAAAGGGATATTGATAAGATAAAAAGTAAAAAGATATTATTTTTCATTGTTAGATTTATAATTGTTTAATTGTATTTATTCAATAATAGTGCCATCATTAATGTCAATTTCATTTACATCTTCAATTGGGTCGTCATCATTCATTACTTTTGCTACGGCTGCAATAGTATCATCGCCTTTTAAATTAATCAATTTCACTCCTTGAGTTGCTCGACCCATTACACGAAGTGCAGCTACTTCCATCCGGATTGCAATGCCTGATTTATTAATTATCATCAAGTCATCCAAATCAGTTACTGTTTTGATAGTTACTAGCTTTCCTGTTTTGTCTGTGATGGAAATCGTTTTCACCCCTTTTCCACCACGATTGGTAATACGGTAGTCATCTAAACTTGATCGTTTACCATATCCGTTTTCAGAAACCACTAAGATGTTTGCATCCATATCATTTACAGCAACCATTCCAACCACTTCATCTTGGGTGTCGGCTAAAGTAATTCCTCTTACTCCAGAAGCGCCACGACCCATCGGACGCGTTTTACTCTCCTCAAAGCGAATCGCTTTTCCAGATTTAACAGCCAACATCACGTGACTGTTGCCATTTGTTAGTTTTGCTTCTAAAAGTTCATCCCCATCTTTAATGCTGATGGCATTAATCCCATTAGCTCTCGGTCTTGAATATTGCTCCAATGAAGTTTTCTTCACTTGGCCTTTTTTAGTCGCCATGATCACATAATGACTGTTGATGTATTCCTCATCTTTAAGGTCTTGCGTACAAATAAAGGCTTGCACCTTGTCGTCTTGTTCAATGTTGATCAAGTTTTGAATCGCTCGACCCTTGGCGGTCTTGGAACCTTCAGGAATTTCATAAACCCGCATCCAGAAACATTTTCCCTTTTGCGTAAAGAATAACATATACTGATGGTTTGTTCCAACAAACAAGTCTTGGAGAAAATCTTCATCTCGCGTTGTAGAGGCTTTTTGACCTACTCCACCTCTATTTTGAGTTTTATATTCATTGAGTGGTGTTCTTTTGATATATCCAGCATGTGAAATTGTAATAACAACTTGCTCATTCGGAATCATATCCTCCATACTAAAGTCTCCTCCAGCATATTCAATATTAGAACGACGTTCATCACCGTATTTGGCTCGAATCTCAAGGAGCTCCTCCTTAATGATTTCCATTCTTCGATCCTTCTTATCCAATATATCTTTCAAATCAGCAATAGTAACTAACAAATCATCATACTCCTTTCTTAGCTTGTCTTGCTCTAAACCTGTCAATTGTCTTAAACGCATTTCGACAATTGCTTTGGCTTGAATTTCAGATAACTTGAAATGTTTTATTAAATTTTCTCTCGCTTCATCTGCACTTTTAGAAGCTCTGATGATTTTGATGACTTCATCAATATTGTCTGAAGCAATGATTAATCCCTCTAGTATATGGGCTCTATCCTCTGCTTTTTTTAACTCATATTTGGTACGTCTTACAACAACATCATGGCGATGCTCAACAAAATAATGAATCATCTCTTTTAGATTCAACATTTGAGGTCTACCGTTGACTAGGGCAATATTATTTACACTAAAAGAAGATTGAAGTTGAGTGTATTTATATAATTTATTTAGAACTATGTTCGGAACTGCGTCTCGCTTCAGTATATATACCACCCGCATTCCGTTTCTATCGGACTCATCACGAATGGAACTAATTCCCTCTAGCTTTTTGTCATTGACCATTTCAGCGGTCTTGCGAATCATCTCTGCTTTATTTACCTGATAGGGTATTTCGGTTACAATGATACACTCACGCCCGTTAACTTCCTCAATGTTTGCTTTGGCGCGCATGACAATACGTCCTCTACCCGTCAAAAAAGCTTCACGAACACCATCATATCCATAAATGGTTCCTCCTGTTGGAAAATCAGGAGCCTTTATTGTTTGAATTAATTGCTCAATCGTTATATCGTTATTTTCGATATATTGAATTGTTCCATCAACAACTTCAGTCAAGTTGTGCGGAGGCATATTGGTTGCCATCCCTACAGCAATACCAGAAGCTCCATTGATTAGAAGAGTTGGAACTCGGGTAGGTAAAACTGTGGGTTCCTTGAGGGTATCATCGAAATTGAGTTGAAGATCAACCGTTTCTTTATCAATATCCGCCAATAAATCTTCAGAGATTTTTTGCATTCGAGCTTCGGTATATCGCATCGCTGCTGGACTATCACCATCTACAGAACCAAAATTCCCTTGGCCATCAACTAAAAGATACCGCAAACTCCACTCTTGTGCCATTCGCACCATAGTATCATAAACAGAACTATCACCATGGGGGTGGTACTTCCCTAATACTTCTCCTACGATACGGGCTGATTTTTTGTGGGCTGTATTCGCTCGAATTCCTAATTCATGCATCCCAAACAAAACACGTCGATGGACGGGCTTTAAACCATCTCTAACATCAGGAAGTGCACGTGACACTATGACAGACATTGAATAATCAATGTATGCTGATTTCATTTCATCTTCGATATTGATTGGAATGAGTTTATCTCCTTCGCTCATATGACTATATTATATTATTGCTAAAATAAGCAATCACATTACAACATATCCTATTTTTCAATGTCATAATTGCTAAAATTATCAACATAATCACTTCCTCATTTTGTTATAAATAATAAGGCTTCAACTTTTGAAATATGATTAATTTTTTGTCTATTAGCAGAGAGCAACATATTTTGGTCTGCTTTTTGAAGAAGAAATTAAAAAATTAAAGTTTATGGATGATAATTTTTCACCTAGAGTTAAAGATGTAATTGCATATAGTAAGGAAGAAGCACTCCGTCTGGGTCACAACTTTATTGGCACAGAACATCTAATGTTAGGGATATTAAGAGATGGTGGAGGAAAAGCGATTGCAATTCTCAACGCTATTGAAATAAACCTTGAAGAGTTAAGGCGGAAAGTTGAAATTCTAAACCCCGCTGCGCTCGATGATCAGCAAGCCATGAAT
Source organism: Flavobacteriaceae bacterium (assembly GCA_030828745.1). Lineage (GTDB taxonomy): Bacteria > Bacteroidota > Bacteroidia > Flavobacteriales > Flavobacteriaceae > MS024-2A. Next base: position 9,697 of record JAURBX010000010.1, read on the forward strand.
GATAAAAAAAATCTTCACCTTACAAGACAAGCGGAACGTGCACTCAAAACTACATTTTTGGAAGCCAAACTCTTTCAAAGTGAATTAATCAATACAGTCCATTTACTCCTCTGTATCTTAAGAAATGAAAATGATCCCACCACAAAACTATTGACTAAACTGAATGTGGATTACGATTTAGTAAAGGAACAATTTAAACTTATGTTAGCCAATGACACGGATAGCTATGAAGACCTTTCTGCCTCCTCTTCTTTTCCAGAAGAAAAAAATGAAGGTGATGAAAAGGAAAATCCTTTCATTCCAACCTCTGAATCCAAAACCAATAAAAAAACCAAAACGCCTGTTTTGGATAATTTTGGGCGTGACGTAACCCTACTTGCAGAGCAAGAGAAATTAGATCCTGTGGTAGGTCGTGAAAAAGAAATCGAGCGAGTTTCACAAATTTTAAGTCGAAGAAAGAAAAATAACCCCTTATTAATTGGAGAACCAGGGGTAGGTAAATCTGCCATTGCAGAAGGATTAGCCCTACGTATCATTCAAAAAAGAGTTTCACGTGTCTTGTACAACAAACGTGTCGTAACTCTTGACTTGGCTGGACTTGTTGCAGGAACTAAATACAGAGGGCAATTTGAAGAGCGAATGAAAGCCGTAATGAACGAGCTTGAAAAAAATGATGATATCATTTTATTTATTGACGAAATTCATACTATTGTAGGTGCTGGAGGTGCAACTGGAAGCTTAGATGCCTCTAACATGTTTAAACCTGCTCTAGCTAGGGGTGAAATTCAATGTATTGGTGCTACTACGCTCGACGAATATCGTCAACACATTGAAAAAGATGGAGCGCTAGAGCGTCGTTTTCAAAAGGTATTGGTGGAACAAACCACACCCGAGGAAACACTTGAAATTCTTGAAAACATCAAAGATCGCTACGAGAGCCACCACAACGTAAATTACACTCATGAGGCGCTCAAGGCTTGTGTGGAGCTTACCGATCGCTATATGTCGGATCGTTTCCTTCCAGACAAAGCCATTGATGCCCTTGACGAAGCGGGATCGAGAGTACATATAAACAATATGAGTGTTCCACAAGAAATCATAGATCTTGAAAAACAGCTTGATGAAGTAAGGGAATCTAAAAATACAGTTGTTAAGAAACAAAAATACGAAGAGGCTGCTAAACTTCGTGATGATGAAAAACGTGTGGAACGTTTACTCATTGAAGCACAAGAAAGATGGCAAGAAGATTCAAAGCTCAATAGAGTCACTGTAAACGAAAACAATATCGCAGATGTTGTTTCTATGATGACTAATATTCCCGTCAATAAAATCGTGAATTCTGAAAAGAGTAAACTATCCAAACTATCTGACGCAATTGGTCAAAAACTGATTGGTCAAAAAGATGCTATTGAAAAAGTAGTTAAGGCCATTCAAAGGAACCGTGCCGGTTTAAAAGCCCCGGACAAGCCCATAGGATCATTCATATTTCTGGGACAAACTGGAGTTGGTAAAACCCAATTAGCTAAAATTTTGGCTTCTGAAATCTTTGATTCTGAAGAGAACCTAATCCGGATTGACATGAGCGAATACATGGAAAAGTTTGCCATTTCAAGACTAATTGGTGCACCTCCAGGATATGTAGGATACGAAGAAGGCGGGCAACTAAGTGAAAAAGTTAGAAGACGACCTTATTCTGTAATTCTTCTCGATGAAGTTGAAAAAGCACATCCCGATATTTTCAATATGCTTTTGCAGGTGTTGGATGATGGTTTCCTTACCGATAGTTTGGGTAGGAAAATTAATTTTCAAAATACAATCATCATAATGACTTCCAATATTGGTGCACGTCAAGTTAAAGATTTTGGAACAGGTCTTGGGTTTGAAACTGCAGCACAAAAAGCACAAACATCCGATATTGAAAAAGGGGTTATCGAAAAAGAATTGAAGAAAACTTTTTCTCCTGAATTTTTAAATCGAATTGATGATATTGTGATTTTTAATGCTTTAGAACAACAAGATATTCGTAAAATCGTTGATATTGAATTAAAAAAACTTATTTCACGTGTTGAGAAATTAGGATATCAAATCAATGTTACCGATGCAGCCAAAGACTTTATTGCAGAAAAAGGATTTGATGTCAAATATGGTGCTCGTCCCTTGAATAGAGCTATACAAAAACACGTTGAAGATCTGGTCGCTGAAAATGTGGTTAGTAACTCAATTAAAGAAGGTGATCTAATCCATATTGATAAGAATAAAAAAGAAGATGCGCTTCAGCTGGATGTGAATCAACAAATTGAGAGTTCTACATAAAAAAGAGGTCTCATTTATAAATCCATCAAAAGGACTCAAAAAAACCCCTTATTTTTATTCATTATATAGAACAAAGACAGTGTATTTGTTCTATTTTTGCGCTTGATTTTATTATTTGAACCTAAGCCCTCTTTTGAAGGGTTTGATTTATAAATTATGAAGGTTTTAAAATTTGGAGGTACCTCAGTTGCCAAGTCAGAAAGTTTGAAACTTGTTGTTGACATTGTAAAAAAATCGACTGAGCAAAAACAGCTTATCGTTGTATCGGCTTTAGGTGGTGTTACGAATCTGTTGGTAGAAATGGCAAATGCTGCCAGTCATGGAGATGACGACTACAAAAAGCACCTCGAAATAATTCAAGAGCGACACCTCAACATTATTCTAGACTTTGTTCCAGTAACCCAGCAGAGTGGGATCATAAGTTTTCTTCGATCACAAATAAATGAATTAGAAAGCGTTCTTGAATCCCTTTTTACCCTTAAAGAATTAACCCCCAAAAGCCTCTCTAAAATTTCAAGCTTCGGAGAGTACTTATCGAGTACAATAATTAACGAATTAATTAAGCATCAAGGAATAGATGTAACGCTAAAAGACGCTCGAGAACTTTTATTCACTAAAGTTGTGAATGACAGAGAAATTGTAGATCATGCTATGAGTAGTAAAAGCACTCAGGCTTTTATCGCATCTACTTCTGCCGATGTGATTTTAGTCCCAGGGTTTATCGCTAGTGATGAAAAGGGAGACACAACCACCCTTGGGCGTGGAGGCTCCGACTATTCAGCGGCTTTACTTGCAAATTACGTCAACGCATCCGTTTTAGAAATTTGGACAGACGTAAGCGGCATGTTTACAGCACATCCTAAGTTGGTGTCTCAGGCACAACCTATCCCCAAATTATCGTATCATGAGGCAATGGAACTTTCCCATTTTGGTGCCAAAGTAATTTACCCTCCTACCCTTCAACCCATCATTGAAAAAGAAATTCCCATTTTAATTAAAAATACCTTTGAACAAGATGCAAAAGGAACAACAATTGATGCTGAAGGTATTCTTGGAGGCGGAAACGGAACCGTTGTTAAAGGGGTAAGCCATATTGAAAAGGTTGCCCTGGTGAGTCTTGAAGGAAGTGGTATGATTGGTATCCCTGGTTTTTCAAAACGTTTATTTGAATGTTTATCCACAAGAAAAATCAACATCATTATGATCACCCAAGCTTCGTCAGAACATTCCATCTGTTTAGGAGTTAAATCTGAAGATGCCGAGCTAGCAAAAAATGCGATTGATGAACATTTTGCATTTGAAATTTCACTAAACAAAGTTGCCCCCGCTGTTGTTGAAAATAAAATGACCAACATTGCAGTAGTTGGAGATCGAATGAAAGATCATCAAGGAATTAGCGGAAAATTATTCAGTAGTTTAGGAGCTAACAACATTAATATTAGAGCTATTGCACAAGGTGCCTCTGAAAGAAATATTTCAATAATCATAGATGAAAAAAACACACAAAAAGCGTTAAATACCGTTCATGAATCCTTTTTTGAAGAACAATCAAAAGAGTTAAATTTATTCATTACGGGTGTGGGTAACGTTGGGGGAAAACTTATTGAACAAATCCACAACCAACAAGCCTACCTATTAGAACATTTACGCTTAAAAATACGGGTTATTGCCCTTTCCAATTCAAGAAAAATGGTGCTTAGTGATGGACAGATTGATTTGACACAGTGGAAGAGTCAACTCGAAGAAAGTTCTATTGAATCCAATCGAGAGGAGTTCTTTGAGCATATCAAAAAACTAAATTTGCGCAATAGTATTTTTGTTGATAATACAGCCAATGAAAATATCGCAAACGAATATGGGCGGTATTTAGCGCACAACATAGGCGTGGTTACTTGTAACAAAATTGCTTGTGCAAGCACCCTCAACAACTACAATGACCTAAAAAAAACAGCCCGCAAATTTGGAACTCCCTTTTTATTTGAAACCAATGTAGGTGCTGGTCTACCAGTTATAGATACGCTCAATAACTTAATCGCCTCTGGTGATGAAATCGTTAAAATTCAAGCCATCCTATCAGGTAGTTTGAATTTTGTTTTTAATAATTTTACTGCCCATACCACATTTAAGGAAATCGTGCAGAGCGCACAGGAGGAAGGATATACAGAACCCGATCCTAAAATTGATTTGAGTGGGGTTGATGTCGCAAGAAAAATTTTAATTCTAGCCCGAGAGAGTGGTTTCTCTCTTGAGTTGAGTGATATTATAAACAAACCTTTTTTACCTGATGAGGTATTGAATACCCAATCAAACGAAGCCTTTTATGAAATGATTGAAAAAAATGAATCTCATTTTCAAAGCTTGTTAGATCATGCAAATAAAAAAGGGGCAAGGCTAAAATACGTAGCACAACTCGAAAACGGTAAGGCAAGTGTCGGTCTTCAAGAAATTGATGCCAGTCATGATTTTTATAATTTAGAGGGAAGTGATAATATCATCTTATTTTATACTAACCGCTACAAAGATCAACCTCTCATTGTCAAAGGAGCTGGGGCAGGTGCTGAAGTCACCGCTGCAGGTATTTTTGGCGATATCATTAGAATTGGAAAACGCTAGACTATGAATCAAATTGAGGTTTTTTGTCCCGGCAGTGTTGCCAATGTCTCTTGCGGTTTTGATGTCTTAGGTTTTTGTTTAGAGCCCGTGGGAGATGTCATGAAGGTTACCAAAACAGAAACTCCTGGAGTAAGTATCGGAACAATAACGGGTCAAGATTTACCAAAAGACCCACTAAAGAATGTCGCCAGTGTTGCCGTTTCAGCACTATTGCAAGCCCACCCCAGTGAATATGGCTTTAGAATTGATATCGATAAAAGAATTAAACCGGGTAGTGGTATTGGAAGTAGTGCAGCCAGTGCTGCAGGAGCTGTATTTGCAGTGAATGAATTATTAGGAAAACCTTACAGCAGAAATGAATTAATTCAATTTGCTATGGCTGGAGAAGCACTAGCCAGCGGAGCTGCACACGCAGACAACTTAGCCCCAGTACTATTAGGAGGTTTTACTTTGGTAAGAAGTAATAAATCGTTAGACGTTATAAAACTTCCCAGTCCACCCGAATTAGTTGCAACAATTATTCATCCAAAAATTGAATTAAAAACAATTCATTCAAGGGCTATCTTAAAGAATACAATCCCATTAGAAAAAGCGGTCCAACAGTGGGGGAATTTAGGGGCATTTGTCAGCGCATTATACACTAATGATTACGAACTCCTTTCCAGAAGTATGAAAGATAGAGTGATTGAACCCTACAGAGCCATGCTTATTCCTCGATTTGAAGAGGTTAAAAAGGCAGCTATCGATGCGGGGGCACTAGGAAGTGGTATTTCAGGATCGGGTCCTTCAATTTATGCTTTATCAAAAAGTATGAAAATTGCAGAGCAAGTAGGTGATGCAATGAAAAATCAATTTGATGATTTAGAACTGGAATATGAAGTGCATATTTCTAAAGTTAATAATGAAGGAATAAAAATTCTGCACTAACCAATGAAATATTATAGTTTAAATTACAACTCTCAAGATGTTTCTTTTTTAGATGCAGTAAGAAAAGGATTGGCACCCGACCGCGGTCTTTATTTTCCGAAAGAAATCCCAAAACTCCCCAAGGCTTTTTTTAATGCTATCAATAGCCTTTCTAATCAAGAAATTGCCTTCAAGGTGATTCAGCCGTTTGTAGGAAATGATATTCCAGAAGATCGCCTAAAAAAAATTATTCAAGACACCTTAAGTTTTGAATTTCCAATTGTACCCATTACAGATACAGTGGCTACTTTAGAGTTATTTCAAGGTCCTACCCTAGCTTTTAAAGATGTTGGAGCTCGCTTTATGGCGCGTTCTCTAGCCTATGCAAATGAAATAAAGAAAAATGAAAGGCTAACCATTCTTGTGGCTACATCTGGAGACACAGGGGGTGCTGTAGCAGACGGATTCTATAAAGTTGAAGGAATCGATGTTGTTATTTTATATCCTAAAGGAAAAGTGAGTGAAATTCAAGAAAAGCAACTCACTACACTAGGAGAAAACATTACCGCTATAGAGGTAGATGGAGCTTTTGATGACTGCCAAGACATGGTAAAAAGTGCCTTTATTGATGGAGATTTAATTCAAAATATTTCATTGACCTCAGCCAATTCCATCAACATTGCACGTTGGCTCTCACAAATGTTTTATTATTTTATTGCTTACAAAAACAGAATCCACCCAAGTAAAAAGTTAGCTATTTCTGTACCCAGTGGAAATTTTGGAAACATTTGTGCTGGTTTAGTTGCTAAAAAAATGGGGCTACCTGTAGATCAATTTATTGCAAGTACAAACATCAACGATACGGTTCCTGACTATTTAAACTCGGGAACTTATTCTCCAAAAAAATCAAAACCCACCCTGTCCAATGCTATGGATGTGGGTGATCCTAGTAATTTCGTTCGAATTCAAAAGTTATTCAATAACGATATTTTTAAACTTAAAAAAATTCTTTCGGGATATCACTATACCGATTCTCAAACTAAAAAGGCGATTAAAGAAATTTATGAAATCGCTGGATATATTGCTGATCCACATGGTGCGGTTGGATATTTAGGCTTAAAAGAGTTTTTACAAAACTCAACACAAGCCTACCAAGGACTCTTTTTAGAGACCGCGCATCCTATTAAGTTTGTGGATACAGTGGAAAGCACTCTCAAAACATCGATTGAAGTTCCTGAGCGGATAAAAGGTATTTTAGACCGTGAAAAATCGAGTGAATCTATTCACTCTTATGAACAGTTAAAAACCTTTCTTTTAGAACGCTAATCGATTGTCAATGGGGGAAGGACAAAATCATCTAGCGCACTTTTTTCTTGCATTACTTTTTCAATTTCTTGCCAGCTTCTTGGAGCATCCACAGATAAATTTACCGGGGCATTCTCTGTAATCAATATGTCGTCTTCAATACGAATACCAATATCCCACCATTTAGGATCGCAGGGACTTCCCTTTGGAATATAGATTCCGGGCTCAACGGTGATCACCATATTGGGTGCTAGATTTTCATACAATCCAGGATCATGAACATCTAGACCAATATGATGTGCAATTCCGTGAGGTAAATATCGTCTGTACTCGTCTTCACTTTCAATTAGACCCAATTCCAAAAGACCCGTTTGAACGACTGCGTATGTTGCCTCAGACACTGCCCTAAAACTAGCTCCATTTACTGCTGCATTAATTCCAGCAGTTTGGGCGTCATATACGATTTGATAAAGTGCTTTTTGTTCGGGAGTGAACGTTCCAGAAACAGGTATTGTTCTTGTGACATCTGCTGTATATCCTTTATATTCAGCACCCAAATCCATTAATATTAATTGGTTTTTTAGATCGGTTTTATCGTTTGTTATATAATGCAAAACACAGGCGTTATCTCCCGCACCGACGATGGAAGGATAGCCTTCATGTGCAGCGCCATACTTCTTAAAAACCAATTGATGAATTCCTTGAACTTCACGCTCCGTCATTTCTGGATGAATTGCCTTCATTACTTCCAATTGCCCTTGTGCGGAAATACGAACTGCTTTTTTAATCAATCGAATTTCTTTGGGTGTTTTATTCTCCCTCAAACTTGCCATAAAATAAGTTAGTTGATCGATATCAAAATTATAATCCTTGAGCAAAAAGGCACTCCGCGTATTTAAATCTGTAAGAACCATTTTCTCACCTACTTGCATAAAATCTTGGATAACCGGATCGTCTTGTAGGGAATTATCACTGTTCATCATATAAGAAATCCTTCTCTTTAAATTGGGTACCTCCTTCTCCGTCGCCGTTCGTATTCTTTGATAAAGGCGATAGCGATCTGCATCAAAATTATCTGGATAATTAATTGCCTTTTTAAACTGCTGCTGCAAATCATATAAATCGCTTGAATCATCTTTGTTATCGCGAACATCATTTTTAAAGTCGAACATTAAAACATTATCAAAACGTTCAAAATCAGCTTGTTCTCTAGAAAATTCTGTTTTACTTACTACTCGATCTAATCCCATTTTTTGTGCTCCTTCAACACCTAATTGCTTCCCATTCCACATTTCATTTCTAGCATCTCGATCTCGTACATATAATTTTTCATAATAAGTACCTTCCGCATCTGTCTGAGGAGTATTGTAAACTAACAAAACTGCATGGGGTTCATTCCATCCCGTTAGATAATAGAAATTGGGATCTGGATGGTATTCAAAGTCCACATCATTGGCCCTATTGCGAACCGGAGCAGAAAAATAAACTGCCACACTGTTAGTCGGAAGTTTTTCACGTAATTGTTGACGTTGTTTTTTATGAAATTCCGTTGAAAGTTCCGACTTTTGTGCTATGGTAGTAGAGGGAAAAAACAGCAGCCCAAGAAAAAAGAGGAACGGTAGAAAAACTCGAATTCGATTTATTGAAATTAGCATGATTAAATTTTAATATGAACTTATGAAAAAAACAACACTTTACAATACTCATTTAGCATTGAATGCAAAAATGACCCCTTTTGGAGGGTATGAAATGCCCGTTCAATACAGTGGTGTCAACAAAGAACATCTTGCAGTGAGAAGTGGAGTTGGCGTTTTTGATGTTTCTCATATGGGAGAGTTCTTGGTTTCAGGTCCCAAGGCTTTCGATCTATTGCAATACATCTGTAGCAATGATATTTCTAAAATAACTCTCGGAAAGGCACAATACAATTATTTTCCAAACGAAACAGGAGGTATTGTAGATGATTTAATTGTCTATCGCTTAAGAGAAAATGAATACCTATTGGTGGTCAATGCTTCCAACATTGATAAAGATTGGAGTTGGATTGAAAAACACAATGCTGCTTTTGGAGCAAGGCTTGAAAATAAATCTGAACAAACAGCGCTTTTGGCTATTCAAGGACCTAAAGCGATTGAGGCTATGCAAAAATTAACTACAGCTAGCCTAGCCGATCTTCCCTTTTATGCCCATACCACAGCTCCATTTTCAGGATGTGAAAACGTCTTGATTGCAACCACAGGTTATACGGGTGCTGGGGGAATTGAAATCTATTTTCCAGCGAATAAAGCTCCTGAAATTTGGGATGCAATTATGGAAGCTGGGAAGGAATTTAATATCGTTCCTGCGGGTCTTGCTGCTCGTGACACCCTTCGTTTAGAAATGGGCTACTGTCTTTATGGTAACGAAATAAATGACCACAGCTCTCCCCTTGCTGCAGGTTTAGGATGGGTCACTAAACTTGAAACTGGAACGTTTAACTCTGAAATGTTGGCACTCCAAAAAAAACAAGGAATCTCAGAAAGACTTATTGGGTTTGCGCTAGAAACAAGAGGTATACCCAGATCAGGGTACGAGATTGTCAATGGTTTGGGAGAAGCAATAGGGAGGGTAACTTCAGGAACACAGTCTCCCATCTTGTCTCAAGGAATAGGTTTGGGATATGTCGCTGAAAATTATGCAAAACCCGGCACTGAAATCGCAATCCGAATTAGGGAAAAAGATTGTCCTGCACAGGTTGTAAAACTACCCTTCACAAAAAATAAATCTTGAAATCTATTTTAATTTTAGGCGGAAGTGGTTATGTAGGCAATGTCCTTTACAAGGAATTAGCGCCCTATTACAATACCTTTGCTACCTATAATTCATCTAAAGATTTTACTAAAAATCAACACTTCTTTCCTTTTAATATCGAAGAAGAAGGCCCTGAGGCCATCCTAAGAGAAGTACAACCAAAATTGATAATCTCTTCTTTGCGCGGTGATTTCAATGCGCAACTAGAGACCCACACCTTTTTGGCAGATTATATAAAAAATAAAAATTGTAGGATGCTATTTTTATCTTCTGCCAATGTTTTTGATTCCTTCCAGCATTATCCCTCCTATGAATATGATAAAACTCTTTCAGAAAGTATTTACGGACGTTTCAAAATAAAGATTGAAAATCAACTAATGCGCCTGGCTACTGGCAAATACACCATTGCAAGATTGCCCATGATTTTTGGATTAAATGCCCCACGTACTCTTGAAATTGATACGGCGATCAAAGAAAATCTGCCGATTGAGGTTTTTCCAAATACCATAATAAATGTAAATAGTGACCTACGACTCAGTCAACAAATACATTATCTAATCAATCAACAGAAAACCGGTATTTTTCATTTAGGAAGTTCCGATTTAATATCACATTTTGATTTTATTAAAACAATTGTGGAGAAAAGACATCATAAACCCGGAATCTTCAAACAAGTATTTACCTCAAACACGATGCGCTATTTGGCTACTTTGCCCAAAGAAAATAAACTTCCTAACCACCTCCTACCCTCTTACACCGATATAATTGATGATCTTACCCTGGTTGACTCAGGAAAGCATCGGTAATTTTTTTATTTTAGCTTAAAATTTAACACAATGGGAAGAGCCTTCGAATTTCGAAAAGCAAGAAAAATGAAACGCTGGTCTGCGATGGCCAAAACATTTACTCGTATTGGGAAAGACATTGTCATGGCTGTAAAAGAAGGCGGTCCAGACCCTGAAAACAATTCGAGACTGCGGGCTGTAATTCAAAACGCGAAGGCTGCCAACATGCCTAAAGACAATGTTGAACGTGCCATAAAAAAAGCTTCAGATAAAGATACCGGAGACTTTAAAGAAGTTTTGTTCGAAGGCTACGCACCCCACGGTGTGGCTATTTTAGTAGAAACCGCCACGGACAATAACAATAGAACAGTTGCCAATGTTCGCTCCTATTTTAATAAAGCCAATGGAAATTTAGGCACTGCAGGCTCTGTAGAATTTATGTTTGATCGCACCTGTAACTTTCGAATTGACCCGACCGGACTTGATCCTGAAGAAATTGAATTGGAATTTATTGACTTCGGAGTTGAAGAAGTTTTTGTTGATGAAGATGGCTTGCTACTTTACGCCCCTTTTGAAAGCTTCGGAGAGTTGCAGAAAGAGTTGGAACGAAGGTCTTTTGAAATTCTTTCATCAGGTTTTGAACGCATTCCACAAATCACAAAACAACTCAATCAAGATGCACAACAAGAAGTTTTAGGTTTGATTGAAAAAATTGAAGAGGACGAGGATGTTCAGCAGGTTTATCACGCCTTGGAGATCCAAGAATAATTAATAACTCTTATCTAAGGCATAGCCTTCTACCCCTTTAAATAATTGCTCAAGGAACTCAAAGTCTTTTTTCTCATCGGCTGTGGTATTAAAAATAGGATGTACAACTACCTTTTTGTTTCCGTAGTCAAAACTAACAGGCACTATAGGAACTTTCGCTTTTTTAGCAATATGATAAAAACCGGTTCTTAGTTTACTTACTTTTTTACGGGTTCCCTCGGGTGCAAGTGCAATTCTGAACTTTTCATGTGCATCAAAAACCGCAACCATGGATTCAACGGAGCCTTTATTTCCTGAACGATCGATGGGAGCCCCTCCTAAGCCTCTAAAAAACCAAGCTGTTACCGGAGTAAACAATTCCTTTTTCCCAACAAAATTGATGCTTTCAGCTGAAATACTTCTGACCAAAATCCCAATAAAAAAGTCCAACCAACTGGTGTGTGGAACCACTGCAACAATATATTTGGGATCAGTAGGAAAAGTACCTTCTAATTTCCAACCCAATAAACGCATGTAAATAAATCTAGAAAGAATGCGCATCATTATTATTCAATTGTTAAAAAATCATCGTCAGGAAAACCAATTAAAAATAACTGCTTTTTTGCGCGAGTCATGGCGGTATACAACCATCTTAGAAAATCTCTGTCAGGTCCGTCTGTAAGGTAAGGCTTTTCAATAAACACATTTTCCCATTGCCCTCCTTGGGATTTATGACACGTTACTGCATAGGAATACTTGACTTGTAAAGCATTAAAGAAAGGATTGTTTTTGACTTTCAAAAACTTTTTATACTTGGACTTCTCGGAAGCATAATCTTGTAAAACCTCTTGATACAATCGATTACCATCCTCGTAGGAGAGTGAGGGCGTTTCAGACTTTAAGGTGTCCAAAAGCAATACGGTATCAAAAGAATCTTCGTCTGGATAATCGACCAAACTCACCGTTACTTCGGCAAAAGAAAATCCATAAAGTTCTTTTTTAGCCTGTATCGAATCTACACGAATCACATCCCCATTGGCAATAAAACCTGGTTTGGATTCGGGAGCCAACCAGAAATAATTATTTTTCACTACCATTAATTGATCTCCCACAGAAAGTTCATCTTCAAGACCCAAAATGCGCTTTCGAATATTTTCGTTATAAATATTAGCGCGCTTGTTAGACCGGACAATAAAAATGGTTTGATCCGTTCCAGCATCTTGAAACGCATTCTCAATGGCCTCAAAAAGATCCATCCCATTATTGGTATATAGAATGTCTGAAAATCCTTGAACATCAAATTTAAATTGATCATACACTTCGTTATTCAACTGCGAGCGAAGTAAAGTAGCATTGTTTAATACTCCAGACCCTTTTGCTTGACGAACCACAGCATCTAATTTGATGCTATAGATCTTATCAAAATGAAATTGTGTCAGCTCTTCTTCATCCAAAGCAGGGCTAATATTCAAATGAACGGGGGGCAATTGTGCGGGATCTCCTACAAAAATTAACTTACATTGATCTCCACTACTCACATATTGAACAACATCATGAAGTAAAGAACCGTTTTCAAAAAGTTTAGCATTTTGTCGATCATCTCCAATCATAGAAGCTTCATCGATGATAAAAATAGTTTTACGATACTTATTTGCTTTCAGTTGAAACTGCATCTTCCCTCCCGATTCAGGCTTGGGATAGTAAATTTGTTTATGAATCGTCTTTGCAGAAAATTTAGAATAAGTTGACATCACCTTCGCTGCTCTACCGGTCGGCGCCATTAAGATTGCCTTGTGGTCTGCAAATTTTAGTTGTTTAACTAAAGAACCTATTAAAGTTGTTTTTCCTGTTCCTGCGTATCCTGTCAATAAAAAGGCTGCATTCTTCTCTTTAGAAAAAATGAATTCCGTAATCTCTGGGAACCATTCTCTTTGAGATTCTGTTGGCGGGAAAGGAAAACTAGCTTCGAGTTTATGATGAAATTTTTCTGGAGTCATGAAGTATATCAAAGTCTAAATATAAATCATTTTAAATACTTTTCTGATTCAAAAAAAATTGTAGATTTGTTTTTATCAATTAATACACAATAATGAAAATAGGCATTCAAATCGTTCTCTGGGTAGCATCTATCTTTTTTGCTTACAAGATTTATGATTCTATCAACGGACCCATCCAATTTAACCAAACAAAAAACGAACGTTACGCAAAAGTAATTAACCGTTTAAAAGACATTAGATCGGCTCAAATCGCCCACAGAGATGTTAAGGGAACTTTCTCCAACAACTTTGATAGTTTAGTTAAGTTTATCGATGAAGGACATTTTACACTGATTGAAAAACGAGATTCATCTTACTTAGAATACGATCGTACGTACAGAATCGATATGCTTCGTGAAGTAATTGTAATCGACACCTTAGGCACCGTAGAAGTAAAAGATTCTCTTTTCGGAGCTTCAACGCGATACCAAAACATGGCGTATATCCCGATTGAAGGAGTTGATGATCAAAAATTTGAAATTGCTTCGAAAGTGATTGATAAGAACGGTTATAAAGTCCCAGTCTTTGAAGTTAAGGTAAAAAAGGAAATCGTTCTTTTTGATCAAAACAAGGATTTAGTAAAACAAGAAAACGAAACAATTTCTGTTGATGGCGTGAATGGTCCTGAAATAATATTAGGATCGCTTTCTAACGTAAGCACTAATGGAAACTGGCCAACGATCTTTGATGCCAAACAGCAATAAAATAATACAACATAATGAATTATCCATTCACTCCTTTGTGAATGGATTTTCTTTTTGTACCCAATCCAAAGTAGATTTTTTACCTGCAAACAACGACCAAAAGGAATTTAACAAAGCCTTTGAGGAGTTTATCGACTACTATCCCAAAAAAACGTTTACTGCCATTAGTCTAATTCATTTTGAACACCCTTCCACTTTTATTCCAAAAGCCCTTTTTAGTGAAAACCATCTGGAGCGCTACTTGAGTCATTATAAAACCAATAAGGGAGATTCGTCTTTTCAATATGACATATTAGATGAGGAGGATCAAGTAAACGTCTATTCCTACCCCAAAGAAATACAAAGCCTATTGGAAACCACTGAAACTCGTTTTCAAGAAACACATTACAACACTATCCTTTCAAGAATCCTCTTGAATCTAGCTAGGGAATCCGCAGACAAAACCCAATTATATATTCACCTCCAGAAAGACAGTATGGATCTGTTTTTAACGAAAGAGGATTCCCTTGTTTTTCACAATAGATTTAGCACCCAAAGTGAAGATGAATTCCTGTATTATGTCTTTTTTGTTGTGGAGCAATTTGAATTAGAAAATAAGGCTTTTGAAATTGTTTTTTTAGGAAAAATGGATCCTTTTGATTCTTTCTACGCAGCGATAAAGCTCTATCATAACAACATTCGTTTTCATCAAGAGATTATCATTAGTAAACAGGCTATAGAAAACCACAACGCGCCTTTTTTAGCACAATATTTCAGTTAATGCGAATTATTTCAGGCACGCACAAAGGACGCAGGATTTCAGCTCCAAAAAACTTACCCGTTCGCCCCACAACAGATCGATCTAAGGAAGGTCTATTCAATATCCTACAACACCGTATGGATTTTGACTCATTGACCGTTTTGGATCTTTTTTCAGGAACGGGAAACATTAGTTATGAATTTGCCTCTCGCGGAGCTTCAAAAATCATTGCAGTCGATCAAAACCGCCATTGTGTCCATTTTATTCAAAAAACAGCCCGTGCTCTTGATTTAGAGATTAGTGTTTTACAAAGTGAAACAGTTGTCTTTCTAGAAAAAAACACAGCTACTTATACCCTTATTTTTGCCGATCCACCCTATGACTGGGAGGCTGAGGCCTATTTACAACTTCTAGAAATGGCCAAAAAACGTTTGGATTCTTCTGGAATAATCATCTTTGAACACAGCAATTTTATCGATTTATCGATGGGAGAAGGATTTGATTTTTCAAGAAACTACGGAGGAAGTGTGTTTTCCTTTTTTGAATAAAAAAAGCAGGCCGATAAGCCGGATTCTGTCGAGTCTTATCATTTATCTGGATGTAAAATTACTCTTACATTCTAGCCGCCTACCCTTCTACATTGAACGAGCTGCTCTTAATTGTAGATATACTTGGCGTTGCACCGCATAGAGTTTACCTGATTTCACTACAGCCGAACTGTACTTGCTTTCTGTTGCACTGGTCCGCTTCTCTCAAAGGGCGGGCGTTACCCGCTATGCTGCTCTGTGGTGTCCGGACTTTCCTCTCCTTTCTTATGAAAAGAGCGATAAGATGGCCTGCGGGTCAAAGTTAGCCATTTGTTAATAATTAACGGGGAATATCATCACACATAAATAGAGAAAACCTCTCTTGATTTATATCTTTGTATGACATGGAAGCATTTGTTGTATCGGCTTTAAAATACAGACCCAGTACTTTTGAGGAAGTAGTAGGCCAAGAAAGTATTACCAAAACCTTACAAAACAGCCTTGAAACCAATCAATTAGCACAAGCGCTTCTTTTTTGTGGCCCAAGAGGAGTGGGGAAAACATCCTGCGCACGGATCCTAGCAAAACAAATAAACAGTGCCACCACAGCAGAAGACGAAGATTATTCCTTCAATATCTTTGAATTGGATGCCGCTTCTAATAATTCCGTGGAAGATATCAGAAAAATCAATGAGCAAGTTCGGATTCCTCCGCAAGTGGGAACCCATAAAATTTATATCATTGATGAGGCACACATGCTCTCTACAGCCGCTTTTAATGCCTTCCTAAAAACATTGGAAGAACCGCCCAAGCATGTCATTTTTATTTTAGCCACTACTGAAAAAAACAAAATTATTCCCACGGTGCTCTCCCGTTGTCAAGTCTATGATTTTAAACGTATTTCTATACTAGACATTCAAAAATATCTAGCCAAAATTGCCGCAGACCGAGGCTTGGCTTTTGAAGAAAATGCCTTGTACCTTATTGCACAAAAAGCAGAAGGTGCTCTACGAGATGCCCTTTCCATTTTTGATCGTATGGTGAGTTTTACCCAAGGAAATTTGACCGCAACCGCTGTGG
>JAURBX010000034.1 GCA_030828745.1 Flavobacteriaceae bacterium
AAATTCTTCCATGGGTTACCCTTCTTTTTGGTCTTTGGATTCTTGTTCGAGGGCTTGGATTGGATATTCCTTTTTGGTCGCCTGAAGTTGGACATTTGAATCTTTCAAATGAAATGAGAATGGAACACCACCATTAGCGGTTAAAATGAGAAGAGCCTTATTCACTGCAGTGAATAAGGCTCTGTTTATCTTTTAAAAAATTATTTTAATGCTGTAACTCCTCTTCCCCTTCTTTCAATGGAAAATGTTGAGGAATAAAATCTTCTTCAAAACCGGGTTTTGAATAATCATAAGCCCAACGGTGTACATGAGGAATTTCTCCCGGCCAGTTTCCATGCATATGCTCTACAGGTGCAGTCCATTCCAACGTATTGGATTTCCATGGATTCATTTCTGCTTCTTTACCATAGAACATACTATGTATAAAATTATACAAGAATACCAACTGAGCAGCTCCTGCAACAAGGGCAAATACTGTAATTAAAACATTGATATCGGCTAAATCATCAAAATAAGGAAAAGCAGTATTCGTATAATATCTTCTAGGAAGTCCTGCCATACCGATGAAATGCATTGGGAAAAAGACCCCGTATGCACAGACAGCGGTTACCCAAAAATGCAGATAACCTAAGTTTTTATTCATCATGCGCCCAAACATTTTGGGGAACCAATGATAAACTCCTGCAAACAGACCATATAAAGCTGAAATACCCATCACCAAGTGAAAGTGGGCTACAACAAAATAAGTGTCATGTACATTAATATCGAGTGTACTATCTCCTAAAATAATACCCGTCAAACCTCCTGTTATAAAAGTTGAAACCAAACCAATAGAAAATAACATCGCGGGGTTTAGCTGTAAATTCCCTTTCCAAAGGGTAGTGATATAATTGAATGCTTTTACTGCCGAAGGAATCGCAATCAATAAAGTTGTAAAGGTAAAAACAGACCCTAAGAAAGGGTTCATTCCTGAAATAAACATATGGTGTCCCCAAACGATGGTAGACAAAAAGGCAATAGCTAAAATAGACGCAACCATGGCTCGATAACCAAAAATAGGCTTACGTGCATTGGTAGCAATAATTTCTGAAGTAATCCCTAACGCAGGTAATAATACAATATATACCTCGGGGTGACCCAAGAACCAAAACAAGTGCTCATACAATACAGGAGAACCTCCTTGGTAATGCAATACTTCCCCTTGAATGAAAATATCTGAAAGGAAAAAAGAAGTACCAAAGCTTCTATCCATAATCAGAAGCAAAGCTGCTGATAATAAAACAGGGAAAGAAACAACACCAATAATAGCAGTGACAAAAAATGCCCAAATCGTTAAAGGCAATCGAGTCATGCTCATCCCTTTAGTTCTAAGATTGATAACCGTTACAATATAATTCAATGATCCTAGAAGAGAGGAAGCAATGAAAATAGCCATAGAAACAAGCCATAAAGTCATCCCTGTTCCTGAACCGGGTTGTGCTTGAGGTAGTGCACTAAGTGGTGGATAGATCGTCCAACCTGCTGCTGCCGGTCCTGCCTCAACAAAAAGGGAGATCACCATTACAACACTCGATACAAAAAACATCCAATACGAGATCATATTCAACAATCCTGAAGCCATATCGCGTGCTCCAATTTGCAATGGAATCAAAAGGTTACTAAAGGTACCACTCAAACCAGCAGTCAATACAAAAAAGACCATAATGGTACCATGGATGGTTACCAAAGCCAAATATACATTAGGATCCATCACTCCATCTGGTGCCCATTTCCCTAAAAGGACTTCAAAAATCCCAAAAGGTTGCTCTGGCCAAGCCAATTGTAAACGGAATAAAAGTGACATGGCAATTCCAATAATTCCCATGAATAAACCGGTAATCAAATATTGTTTAGAGATCATTTTATGATCTTGACTAAAAATATATTTTGTTACAAAGGTTTCTTTGTGATGATGCCCGTGATCCTCTTCGTGTACTTGCGCTGCTTCTGTTGACATATCTGTTTTTTTTAATTTAATCTATTGAATAACTTCTGCAAAGGTTTGTTGCTCAGCGATCCATTTTTCATACTCTTTTTCTGACTCTACGATAATTTTCATTTGCATGTTGTAGTGTGATGCACCACATATTTTATTACAAAGTAGAAGATAATCGAACTCGTAAGGGTCCAAAGCTGTATCGCCACTGGCAACTAACTCTTTGCTTTTTTCTGAGCGTATTTTATTAATTTTCTTAACCTTAGCAATCATCTCTGGATTGAGACGCATTTCCTCTGTAGTTGTTTTGGGAGTAAATGCAAATTCTGTAATCATGCCCGGTACACAATTCATTTGTGCTCTAAAGTGCGGCATATAGGCAGAATGCAAAACGTCCTGAGAACGCATTTTAAATATCACTTCTCTACCCACAGGCAAATGCAATTCTTGAACCACTACATCATCAAATCCATTGGGATCTGTTGCATCAATACCTACTAGGTTTTTTCCGTCGAAATCTTGTAAAAAACGAACATTAGCATCCCCTAAAACACCATCATCTCCAGCATATCTTGCTTTCCAGTTAAATTGCTGAGCATATAATTCTACAACTAACGCTTCGTCATTCTCTTCTACAGTCATAATATCAGTCCATGTGTAAAGACCGTATAAAATAAGACCGGCTAATGTAATTACAGGAATGATTGTCCAAATCATTTCTAGTTTGTCATTGTCCGCATAAAACAAAGCTTTCTTCCCTTTTTCTCCACGGTACTTGTAGGAGAAATAATGCAATAAAGCCTGGGTAATGGTTTGTACAAAAAAGATCAATGCAAAAGAAATCCACATTAACTGATCATAATCACCGCCATGCTCTGAAGCAGCTTCAGGCAATAACACGTCGCTATAAGCCCAAAATGAATAAAGAGTCAAGACATAAATAAAAATCAAGAAAGCAAACATAAGCTTCCCATTCAAATCATTATCCTTGTCATTTGCTACTTGTGTACTCACTTTCTTTTCTTGCGACAGCTCAAATATCTTTGTGATTTGCCACAGCGCAATTGCGATTAGAACAAGAACAGAAAATATCAATAAAACATTCATTTATCTTTTCGATTAAATTTTTTAATAATGAAAACGCTCACTTTCCCCCATATAAGGATCCCCTTTTGCTAACAAAGGTGCTTTTGTTAATTCTTTAAATACTACAAATATGAATAGTCCAAGGAAAAATAAAAATCCTCCTATTTCGGCTGCTCCGATAAACCATTGGTCACCAACAGCTGAGGGCATAATCATATTAAATACATCCATATAATGACCCAGAATTATCACAATACCCGCCATTACAATAAAGTAATTGATTCGCTTGTAATCACTATTCATCAAGATCAAAAGTGGGAAAATAAAATTCATCACGACCATACCAAAGAATGGTAAATTGTAATCTTCAATTCGGGTCATGAAATACGTAACTTCCTCGGGTATGTTTGAATACCAAATAAGCATGAACTGGGAAAACCATAAATAGGTCCAGAAAACACTGATTCCAAACATAAACTTACCTAAATCATGGATATGAGAGTCATTTACAAATTCTAAATATCCTTTGGATTTAAGATAAATGGTAATCAAAGCTATAGCTGTTATACCCGAAACAAACATACTAGCAAAAACATACCATCCAAAGAGTGTACTAAACCAATGAGGATCAATAGACATAACCCAATCCCAAGACATGATGGATTCTGTTACGATATAGAATACTAAAAAGCCAGCTGAGATTCTGAAATTCTTTTTATGGTTTGAAATATCAGAAGCTTCGTCTTGTGCCAGTGAAAATTTTCTTGAAAAATAACGGTATAATGACCAACCCGTTAAAAAGAAAACCGCACGTGCCAAGAAAAAAGGAAGGTTTAAAAAGCCTGTTTTTCCAGCAATTAATTTGTCATGTGCCACAACCTCTGGATCCATCCAGATGAACAAGTGATTTAAGTGCATTCCTGATAAAGCTAAGATGACAATGACTATAATACCACCGGGAAGTAGGTAACCTGTGATGCCTTCCATGACTCTATAAAGTACGGGTGACCAGCCTGCTTGAGCTGCACGTTGTATTCCATAAAAAGCCAACACGCCAAGTGAAATCATAAAAAAGAAAAAAGCAGCTACGTATAAAGCAGCCCAAGGCTTGTTACTCAATTGGTGAAATAAATGTTCATCATGGCTTGCATTGTGTTCTTCGCCATGTCCCGCAGCGTGGTCTGATATTGCGTGCTCTTCTGAAGCAACCTCATGGCTTTCGGAGGATGCATGCGCACTTTTATCAGCGTGATTGTCGGCTGGAGCAGCATGAGATTCCCCATGTCCATCTCCATGACTTGAAGCAACCATTTCTTTTGCTTCTTCTACAGTAGACGGAGCTGTTATAAAACCATATGCAAGACCTAGGAAACCTACCACCATAAATGTGATCGCTAAATTTCTAAGTTTATTTGGAAAGGTATACATCATTCGATTTCCTTAATATTATTTAACAAGCTTACTTCTTAATTCCATAACATGCTGGGCAATTTGCCAACGCTCTTCAGCATTAACTTGACCCGCATGTGATCCCATCGCATTTTTACCATACATTAATACATGATAAATACTCCCAGGGCTAATTTCTCTATCCGCATAACTAGGTACTCCTAAAAACTTTTCTCTAGTCATTAAAATTCCTTGTCCATCCCCTTTTTTACCGTGACAAACTGCACAATAAATTTCATATAATTCCTTTCCATTCTCTTTATGAGCATCAGAAATTTCAATAGGAGAAGTCAAATTAGCTTTTGCAGATTCATATCCTTCATTTGTATCGGGATACTCATAAGGTTCCCAACCCCTTGCAATAGATCCCTCAACAGGAATCTGTGCTTCTATACCGTTAGCAAATGCATCTGAATCTGCGTAGGTTTCATATCCAACAGGCTCATACATATTAGGAAAATATTGGTAATTCGGACGTGAATTGTCTGAACACGATTGGATTCCTAATACAAGAATCAGTAACGCTAAAAGGCCTTTGTAATTCATCTATTCTGACTTTTCTATAATTGATACATCTATTGCACCCGACTTTTCTAAAAGAGCGGTTAGCGCTTTCTCATTGTCATGGAGTTCAATTTCTACTAAAAATTTATCATCCGTGGTTAATGGATTTGGATTTTCTGCTTTTTTAAACGGCCAAAGTTTACTTCGCATGTAAAAAGTAATCACCATCAAATGCGCTGCAAAAAATACAGTCATTTCAAACATGATCGGAACAAATGCAGGCATGTTTTCTAAATATGAGAAACTAGGCTTACCTCCAATGTTTTGTGGCCAATCTTCAATCATGATAAAATTCATCATCGCAACGGCAACACTTAAGCCGATACACCCATAAATAAAAGCCATAATAGCAATACGGGTATCTTCAAGACCTAATGCCTTGTCTAGACCGTGAACAGGAAAAGGAGTGTAAACCTCTTCTATATGATGTTTTTCTGAACGAATAGCTTTGACGGCGCTTAAAAGCACATCGTCATCATCGTAAAGTGCGTGAACTACTTTGTTACTCATGATTACCGTCTCTTAATTTTTTATACTTCTCTCCAGAAGATTTCAATATTGTTTTTACTTCTGCTTGAGCAATTACAGGGAATGTTCTCGCGTACAATAAAAATAATACGAAGAAGAATCCAATCGTACCGATAAATATTCCGATATCAACAAATGTTGGGGAGAACATCGTCCATGAGGAGGGAAGATAATCTCTATGCAGTGAGGTTACGATAATTACAAAACGCTCAAACCACATTCCAATATTTACCACTATTGATATTATAAAAGAAAACATAATACTGGTACGTAGTTTTTTAAACCACATAAATTGTGGAGAAAACACGTTACACGTCATCATTGACCAATAAGCCCACCAATAAGGCCCAGTTGCTCTATTTAAAAAGGCATATTGTTCGTATTCTACTCCAGAATACCAGGCTATAAATAGCTCAGTGATATAAGCAACTCCGACAATAGATCCTGTTATCATGATGACAATGTTCATCAATTCAATATGTTGTACGGTGATATAGTTTTCTAAGTTAGATACTTTACGCATAATGATCAAAAGCGTATTTACCATAGCAAAACCTGAGAAAATAGCTCCTGCTACAAAGTAAGGAGGAAAAATGGTGGTGTGCCATCCTGGTATTACTGAGGTTGCGAAGTCAAAGGATACAATCGTATGTACTGAGAGTACCAAGGGAGTTGCTAAACCTGCTAATACCAGCGAAACCTCTTCAAAACGTTGCCAATCTTTTGCACGGCCTGTCCATCCAAAACTCAATAAACTATATATTTTCTTTTGAAACGGCATAACGGCACGGTCACGAATCATCGCAAAATCAGGCAACAATCCTGTCCACCAGAAGACCAATGAAACCGAGAGATAAGTTGATATTGCAAATACATCCCATAATAAGGGTGAATTAAAGTTTACCCATAAAGATCCAAATCCGTTTGGAATAGGTAATACCCAATACGCCAGCCATGGTCTACCCATGTGAATAATGGGAAATAATCCTGCCTGAATCACAGAAAAAATTGTCATAGCCTCAGCAGAGCGATTAATCGCCATACGCCATTTCTGTCTAAACAAAAGAAGAACAGCAGAAATTAATGTTCCTGCATGTCCAATTCCTACCCACCAAACAAAATTGGTAATATCCCAAGCCCAACCTACGGTCTTGTTCAATCCCCAAGTTCCAATTCCTGTTGAAATGGTGTAAATGATACAACCTACTCCCCATAGAAAAGCAGTAAGTGCAATTCCAAATACTATCCACCACTGCTTATTGGCCGAACCTTCAACAGGAGCTGCTACATCCACAGTCACATCATGGTAGGACTTATCTCCAGTGACGAGTGGTTTTCTAATGGGTGCTTCGTAATGCGATGCCATACGGTCTTTTTTTCTAAACTAAATTATACCTCGTCGGTATTTCTAACTTTAACATGATACATAACATTAGGTTTGGTTCCCACGCTCTCCAACAAGTGGTACATGCGATCATCCTCATGCAATGCTGCTACTTTACTCTCTTTATCGTTGATGTCACCAAAAACCATTGCTCCAGTGGTACATGCATTGGAACAAGCAGTTTGGAAACTACCATCTTTAATTTCTTCTCCTTTTAGTTTGGCGTCAAGGATCGTCTTTTGTGTCATTTGAATACACATAGAACATTTTTCCATAACTCCTCGCGAACGAACAACTACATCAGGATTCAATACCATACGCCCTAGGTCGTTGTTCATATGGTAGTCAAACTCATCATTTTTATTATACAAGAACCAGTTGAATCGACGTACTTTATAAGGACAATTATTTGCACAATAACGAGTTCCAACACAACGGTTATAGGCCATGTGATTTTGGCCTTGTCTTCCATGTGAACTTGCTGCAACTGGGCAAACAGTTTCACAAGGAGCGTGATTACAGTGCTGACACATTACAGGCTGGAAAGCTATCTGTGGATTCGTGGAAGCTTGTTCCATTTCACCAAAGGTGCTTAGAGAATCTCCAATTCCAGAAATCGCTTCTTTAGTTTTATTATCCCCTTCAAAAGTAGTTGCAGAAGAATAGTAACGGTCGATACGCAACCAGTGCATATCACGTGATTTGCGAACCTCCTCTTTTCCAACAACAGGAACATTATTCTCGACATGACATGCTATAACACAGGCACCACAACCGGTACACGAATTTAAATCAATAGAAAGATTGAAATGATGTCCAATACTACGATCAAACTCTTGCCACATGTCCACTTCAGGTGAAGTAACATCAAATTCAATGTGATTTTTAGAAACTTGTGGCGTTTCATTCCAATACTTTTTATCCTTGGTATTAAATACCTCAAGTGTGGTTTCTTTTACAATGTCACCACGCCCCATGAGCGTGTTGTGCAATTGAACACAAGCAAACTCATGCACTCCACTAGCTGCTTGAATTTCAACCGCTTGAATTTTCTGAGAACCTTCATATAATTCGAAGGCATTGACTCCTGTTTGCATTTCAGGCTTTAAGCCCATTCGTTCGCCGTATCCAAAAGATAAACCTACCGTTCCTTTTGCTTGACCGGGTTGAACAATTACTGGGACTTTGAGTGTTTTTGAACCTACCGTTACCGTAGCATAACTCCCGTTTAATGCTCCGTTCGCCGTATTATTATTTGTTAAACCTAATCCACTGGCATCAGCCATTGATATAGTTAAGTAATTATCCCAACTCACTCTTGTAATCGGGTCAGGAAACTCTTGTAACCAAGGATTATTTGCTTGTTGACCATCACCCATACCAGTTTTGGTATATAACACCAAACTCATTTCAGGAGAAGTTGCTGCGTGCAAAGAGTCAACATTTAATCCTGAAAAATCATTTGCTGTAATTTCTACCACAGATTCAGAAGAAAAATAACCATCATGCAAGGCTTTACTCCAGGAACTTGAACCTAATACAGACTCATTCCAATGGGCCTTGATTACCTCATAATATTTGGTATTTTGACCACTCAATTTCAATAAAACATCT
The DNA here is from genome assembly GCA_030828745.1 of Flavobacteriaceae bacterium. GTDB lineage: Bacteria > Bacteroidota > Bacteroidia > Flavobacteriales > Flavobacteriaceae > MS024-2A. The sequence goes on from JAURBX010000034.1 coordinate 8,601, forward strand.
TGAAATTGTTGCGTATCAAATAAAGGTCGAATTGTGGGTTGTGCCAAAGCAAAATGCCCCACTTTCATTTCATAATCTCCCCATGACTCAAGGTAATGTGGAGTTGCTGCAACAAATTGAGACGCAGCAGCAGTTTCATCTTTTTTGGAAGTAAAAGCTAACGAAAATTCCAGCTGCTTAATTCCTTCTGCTAATGCCGCACCGTATGCCGTAGTAAAAATAGGATTTACTCCTAACGTTATTAAACCTTTTACAGCTCCACTCTGAATAGCATTAAAAGCTTTCTGTGCTGTTACCGAATTCCCTTGTCTAATTAACTTAGGACTTTCAGGCTGGAATGCATTACTTTTTAACATTGTGTTGATTGCTAAAACAGTACGCTGAGCAGTTTCATCCTCAATTCCAGTAATGATTACTCCATTGGATCCCGCCGTTTTCAATTCACTAACCGCTTTGTCGGCAGCTTCTTTTAAGGAGGGGGACAAGCTACTAGCGGTTGAAGATCCTTTTAAACTGTCGTATATATATGCTAAAATATTTTTTTGCTCTCCGGGAGTACAAGGTACTCGATGATCTGCATTTGCTCCAGACAAGGACATATTGGACTCAAACTGAGCATGCCAAAGCATGGCTGCTTTTCCATGGTGTTTATGGGGTACCTTAGAAGTCGCATAGCCTTTTGCATACCCCCCTCCTTGCCAATCACCCAGAAAATCTGCATCTATAGCAACTAAGGCTTTCGCTTTTGAAAAGTCATAATCTGCTAAGCCTCTAACCCCATAGTGTTTCTCATACGCATTGAGTGCGTCGTCTGATGAGATCGCGTCATAGATTACATGCTTTATATTTGGGAAAGCAGAAATAAAATCGTCAATAATTTTTTGTGAAGTTGGACTTGCCAATGTGGGGGTCATTAAAACAACTTCTTTATTTGTTGCCGCTAAGGCTTTCAACATCGCACCCGTTTGCAAGTAGAAATTATCCCAACTCACTTCTTCGCCATTTGCTTCTGGCCCTTGAAGACGCATCGTATCATAAAGTGATAAAACAGAAGCATGAACACGTGCATTAGCCACTCCTAAGGTAGGAGCATCTGAATTGCTTTCCACTTTGATCGGCCGACCTTCTCTTGTTTTGATTAAAACACTTCCAAAGTCAAACCCGTCTGCAATAGTTGTTGCATAATAGTTGGCAACTCCAGGTCGTATCTGTTCGGGTTGAACTACATAAGGTACCGATTTAATCACAGGTCCTTCGCAGGCAGCTAAGGTGGCTGCAGCGGTACTAAAACCAACATATTTAAGAAAGTCACGTCGTGAAGTACTACTCTCCTCTAATGTTTTCTCATCGGTTAAAAAATCTTCTGGAAGTTTAGAAACAAACTCATTCTGTTCCAACTTTTTAACCACTTCATTCTCAGGGTTTAGTTGATCAATGTTTTTCCAGTATGTTTTATTTGATGCCATAAGTCTTTCTTGATCGCCTTTTAATAGTGACATTTACCACATTCTAAGCCACCCATTTGAGCAACTGTTAATTTTTCTACTCCGTATTTTTTGGAAAGTGACTCATGAATTTTCGCATAGTATTCATTGTCTTCCACTTTTACATTTGTCTCTCTATGACAATTGATACACCAACCCATTGTTAAAGGAGAATATTGGTACATGATCTCCATTTCCTCCACAGGACCATGACATTTTTGACATGCAATTTCTCCTACTTGCACGTGTTGTGCATGATTGAAATAAACAAAATCAGGAAGGTTGTGAATACGTACCCACTTGACCGGCTGTGTTTCACCAGTGTAAGCTTGATTTGTTTCATCCCAACCAACGGCTGCATATAACTTTTTAATTTCTTTAGTATAAAAATCTTTAGTGTAGCCATTCTCTAAATCTTCTTCCCCATTATATTCTGCTATATTTTGATGGCAGTTCATACATACATTTAATGATGGTATTCCTGAATGTTTTGAAACACGTGCTGAAGAGTGACAATACTTACACTCTATTTGATTTGCTCCTGCATGAATCTTATGAGAATAGTGAATCGGCTGAACCGGCATGTAACCCTGATCCACACCAACTTGCATAAAAAATCCATAGACGAAGTAAGCACTACTCAACAGAAGCAAAATGACGCTTACCATTACCAGAAATTGATTCTGAACAAAAGCTTGCCATATCGGTGTTCTCTTGGGTTTGGCAGGAGGAGTAATATCAACTCCACTTGCGGCTGCGATGCGAATTAAGGTTTTTTGAACCAAAAACAACATGACAACAAGAACTAAAAACACCATTGTCAATGCGACTAGTATGAGGGTATTGCTTAAACCTGAAGAAGTTTGTGTTGTTGCAACAGCTGTGCCTGCAACTGCAACAGGGGCTGGTGGGGTATAATCTGTGTAAGCAATTATATTATCGATGTCTGTTGTAGACAACTGAGGGAATGAAGTCATCACAGAACCATTGTATTCCTCATAGATAGCAACAGCCTGTGCATCACCTGATTTGACCATGGCAGTGCTGTTTTTTATCCAGCTGTACAACCACTCTTTGTCATACTTTACTGAAACACCCTTTAAAGCAGGACCTACAGCTCGCTTGTTTATTTTGTGACATGCGGCACAATTTGCGTTAAATAATTTTTTCCCTGCTTGTATTGCTTCGTCGTCTTGCGCAACAGCATTAAAAGAGGTCAAAAGACTTATTAAAAATAAAAAAGGGAAAACGAAGGACTTCGTATATCTATTGATATTTATCCTAAATGCAGTAAGTAAAGTATGCTCCAAAATTTTCTTCTAAAATCCACGACAAAAATAAGCCATAGAGACCTTTTTTAATAGTTTAGAAAATAAGATTTTTATAATTTATAATTATTCTAAATAAGAGTTTAGATTTGTTAAATTACGGCATTCTAAAAATAAATTTTTGTTTTTTTGCAATATGAAAAAAGAAGCTTGTAAATCCCTTTGTTTGTTGTTTTTTTTAGGAATTAGTTTTTTATCTCGAGCACAAGAGGGTGAAATAAACATTAAACAAGACCCTAAAATAGATAGTCTGTTAAACAAAAAAATTGAATTAGATCGATTACGATATTCTAAAGAGTATTTTACACTTCAGTTGTATTACGGAAGCTTGAAACAGGCAAATAAGACTCTGGAAATTGCCAAGGAAAAGTTTCCAAACATACCGGTTGAACTCAGCTTTGAAACCCCAAACTATAAAGTACAGGCAGGACGCTTTAAAAATAAAATAAAAGGGCTAAAAACACTGGATACGATCAAACGGACGTTTCCCTCGGCTTTTCTGTTAGTTAAGAGAACTCCTTAAAGAGATTTCTTTACGGCTATTTCTTGGAACCCTTCAATCACATCGTCAACCTTGATGTCATTGTAATTTTTAATTTGGAGTCCACAGTCATATCCTTTAGCAACTTCTTTAGCATCATCCTTAAATCGTTTCAAGGAAATTAAAGAGCCCGTATGAATAACAACACCTTCTCTTATGATTCGGATTCCTGAATTTCTTAAAATTTTACCTGTAGTAACCATACAACCAGCAATCGTACCAATTTTAGAAATCTTAAAGGTTTCACGAATTTGTGCCGTGCCTGTTATTTCCTCCCGCATCTCTGGAGAAAGCATTCCTTCCATTGCGTCTTTGATGTCGTTGATGGCATCGTAGATGATAGAATAGGATCGTATATCGATTTCTTCTTTATCGGCTATTGTTCTGGCATTACCCATAGGACGTACATTAAATCCAATAACAATGGCATCAGAAGCAGAGGCTAACAAAACATCTGATTCTGTGATTGCTCCGACTCCTTTATGTATGATATTGATTTCAATCTCGCTAGTCGATAGTTTTTGCAAAGAATCTGTCAATGCCTCAACAGAACCATCAACATCTCCTTTCAGTATAATATTCAATTCTTTAAAGTCTCCTAAAGCAATTCTTCTTCCAATTTCATCAAGTGTAATGTGACGTTGGGTACGAACACTTTGTTCGCGTATCAATTGCGTTCTTTTTGCTGCAATTTGTTTTGCTTCCTTTTCGTCCTGTAAAATTACAAAGGTGTCTCCCGCTTGTGGCGCTCCATCCAAACCTAGAATTGATACTGGAGTTGCTGGAGGTGCTTCTAACAAGTTCGCACCACGCTCATTCACAATAGCCTTTACCTTACCACTATGTTTTCCAGCAAGCATGTAATCTCCCATTTTAAGTGTTCCATTTTGAACCAAAACAGTGGAAACATATCCACGTCCTTTGTCCAAAAACGCTTCAACTACAGTTCCACGTGACATTCTGGATGGATTTGCTTTTAACTCTAAGAGTTCCGCTTCCAACAGAACTTTCTCTAGAAGTTCATTAACACCGATTCCTTTTAAAGCAGAAACATCATGAGATTGAATTTTACCCCCCCACTCTTCTACCATCAAATTCATTCCAGCAAGAGCTTCTTTGATTTTATCAGGATTGGCGTCAGGTTTATCAATCTTGTTAATGGCAAAAATTATTGGAACTCCAGCAGCTTGAGCATGACTAATAGCCTCCTTTGTTTGAGGCATAATATCATCGTCAGCGGCAACAACAATAATGGCAATATCGGTCACTTGTGCTCCACGAGCACGCATGGCTGTAAAGGCTTCGTGACCCGGGGTATCTAAAAAGGTGATTTTTTGACCATTTTCTAAAGTCACTCCATATGCACCGATATGCTGAGTAATTCCTCCAGACTCCCCTGCAATTACATTCTCTTTTCTAATATAATCAAGTAAAGATGTTTTTCCGTGATCTACATGTCCCATCACCGTAACAATTGGTGCACGTGGCATTAAATCTTCTTCTGAATCAACTTCATCAACAATATTTTCTTCTAAATCTGCCTTTTCAAAAGACACCTCATATCCAAACTCGTCTGCTACAATACTTAAAGTTTCTGCATCCAAACGCTGATTCATGGTAACCATAATTCCAAGACTCATACAAGCTGAAATAATTTCAGTAGAGCTAATTTCCATCATGGTGGCTACTTCTCCAACGGTAATGAATTCGGTTACTTTAAGTAATTTACTGTCCGCCTCCATCTGTGCCATTTCCTCTTCTGTCTTCTGACGGTGTTGCACACGTTTGTCACGGCGGTATTTGGCTCCTTTGGACTTGTTAGATTTCCCTTGAAGCTTTTCAAGAGTTTCTCTAATTTGTTTTTGTACTTCTTCTTCTGAAGGCTCCTCTTTTTTAACGACTTCTTGTCTTGGACCTCTTCGTCCATTTCGATTTCCAGCGTTATTTTTATTTCTGTTATTGTTTCCGGCATTTGGATTCGGAGAAGGCTTGACGTCTTTGCTTATACGTTTTCGCTTTTTTTTACGTGCATCCTCTACCGTTTTCTCTTTTTTATTTACTTCATCAAGATTGATGGTCTGTCCTGTTTTTTTGGGACCTGATAATTTTTGATATTGCGTCTTAAGCGTTTCATTTTCTGGCTCTTCTTGAGCGGCAACATTACTTGCTACAGGAGCCGTACCCTCTTTTTTAACAGTAACTTCTTGCTTTTCAGCAGTAGGTGTTTTCTCTGTCGGAGTTTTCTCTGTTGGAGTTTTAACTTCCGACGCAGGAACTTCAGTAGTTAGTTCGGGTTTTACCTCCTCCTTTTGAACTTCTATCGCTGCTGGTGGCTCAACTTCTTTAGGGGCCTCTTCAGGAGCTACTTTCTTGTCTTGCTTTTTCTGAGTACTCACCGAATCCAGATCAATTTTGCCTAATGTTTTAGGCTTTTCGATCGCTACACGATTCGACTTAAGAGATTCTCTTTTGGCAATTTGCTCTAGTCGGTCTTGCTCTTTTTTCTCTTGAATGACACGCAAGTCTTCTTTCTCTTTACGCTTTTCTTCACTCACTTCATGAGATGCGTCTTTTTTGGATTTGTCCGTTACGAATTCATCCAAAAGCGTATTGTACACTTCTGTAGTGATTTTTGTAGTTGGACGTGCTTCAACGTCCATTCCTTTTTGAGACAGAAATTCGACAGCACGGTCCAAGGAAATGTTCAATTCCCTCAAAACTTTGTTTAGTCGAATACTCGGTTGGTCAGCCATATATTAATTTCTATTTACAAAAATAACAATAATTTTTGCAGTCTATTCTTCAAATTCTTCTTTTAGGATTCTAAGCACGTCGTCCACAGTCTCTTCTTCAAGATCTGTACGCTTAATTAAATCCGTCTTTTCTAATTCTAAAATACTTTTGGCAGTATCTAAACCTACCTTTTTAAACTCCTCAATGATCCATCCTTCGATTTCGTCACTGAATTCTTTTAATTCAATATCTTCTTCTACTCCTTCTCTAAAGACATCAATCTCATAACCCGTTAATTTTCCAGCTAATCTAATGTTTGTACCTCCTTTACCAATTGCTTTGGAAACTTCTTCTGGATTTAAAAACACCTCTACTCTTTTAGATTCTTCATTGATTTTTAATGAATTCACTTTAGCCGGACTTAAAGCACGAGCGATAAATAATTGTAGATTATTTGTGTAATTAATGACATCGATATTTTCATTTCCAAGTTCTCGTACTATTCCATGAATACGCGACCCTTTCATTCCAACACAAGCTCCAACAGGATCAATTCGATCATCGTATGAATCTACAGCAACTTTTGCTTTTTCACCTGGAATTCGCACCGCTTTTTTGATCGTGATTAGTCCATCAAAAACTTCAGGGATTTCTTGCTCAAATAATTTTTCTAAGAAAATGGGAGAGGTTCTGGAAAGAATGATTCTAGGCTTATTCCCTCTTAATTCAACCGTTTCAATAATCCCTCTAACATTATCTCCTTTTCTGAAAAAATCACTTGGAATCTGTCTGTCTTTGGGTAAAATAATTTCATTCCCATCGTCGTCAAGAAGGATAATTTCTCTACTTCTGATGTGGTGAACTTCTGCTGTATATAGATCTCCTTCCCGATCTTTAAATTGTTTAAAAATGGTTGTACTGTCGTGTTCAAATATTTTAGCCACAAGGTTTTGTCTAAGATACTGGATGGTTCGTCTTCCTAGATCAACCAGCTTCACCTCTTCAGAAACATCCTCCCCAACTTCAAAGTCAGGTTCTATCATACGTGCTTCTTTAAGTTCAATTTCTTGATTAGGGTCTTCAACCATACCGTCTTCAACAACGATACGATTTCTCCATATCTCTAAATCTCCTTTGTCAGGATTGATAATGATATCAAAATTTTCATCTGATCCAAATTTACGTTTGAGTGTATTTTTAAATACATCTTCTAAAATCACCATGAGGGTTACACGGTCAATTAATTTGTCATCTTTAAATTCTGAAAAAGAATCAATTAAGGCTAAATTTTCCATATTCAACTATTTTCTATTTGACGAGTACTTTCGCAATATTTATTTCATTGTACGAAAGTGTTTTTTGTTTTGTTACTGTAACTTTTCCTTTTCCCACCGGCTTAGGTTCTCTTTGTTTCCACTCTAAAGTGAATTCTTGATCATCAGCCGCAGTCAAAATTCCTTCTAGTGTACTGACATCAGCCAATTCCACTCGTAATTTTCGACCCATATTTTTTATGTATTGCCTACTGTTCAGAAGTTGACTTCCAACTCCAGCAGAGGCAACCTCTAGTGAGAAATCATGTTCCTCACGATCTATATTGTGTTCTATCGCTCTACTCACATTCGTACAATCCTTGAGGGTAACACCTTCATCACCATCCAAAGTGATCTGAATGCTGTTGTCACTTCCTATTTTTAAACTAATAAGAAATAACGAGCTGTTTTCCTCTAAGGAAGCTTCTAATAATGTTTCAACTTTTGAACGAAAATTCATACCAAAAAAAAAAGGGACTAATAGTCTCCTCTTATCTTAATTTGTTCGATAATTTTGCCAAATATACACATTTTGCCCCATTAAATCATGATTTAGTGTCATTTTTTTTGTACATTTTAAATCTCAAATCTTATCAATCTTATGAAAAATATAATCCTATTTACATTTTCTTTAGCCCTCATGGCTTTACCTCATGTTTTATTTTCTCAAAATACAATCACAGGGAATGTAAAAGACCCTGTCGGAAA
>JAURBX010000072.1 GCA_030828745.1 Flavobacteriaceae bacterium
AAGCCTCTAAAAGTTGGAATCCCATTTGGATTAATTTTCAACATCTTTGGCAACTCACTAAAGATGCTTGGTATGCAAAAAATAAAATCGACAAAATTAAAATTTGGTTTATGCCCACCGGCTGGAGACCGGCAGATGTCGAAAAAAGATTTCCCATTATCCCTAGACCTGTGGTTGCAACCAATAAATATACTCCCTATTATACTGGTCCATGGAAAATCATCGCTTTGTTCCATTTCGTTTCACTCACTTTACTTTTACTTTTCTTCCTTGGAAATTTCAGTACGTTATCGGATTTCTTTCGACTCAAATTTGGAATTGTTTTGTTATTTTCGATATTTGGATTTACGGGACTTATGGACTTCTATTCATGGGCACCCACCTATGAGATTTTTAGAGGACTCCTGGGAAACCTTTTTATTTTCCTTCCTCAATGTATCTTTATACGTATTGAATATCCTGTTTTCTTCGGACTTTTCGTTACCTATTTTCTAATTACCACTGCAATTGGCGTATGGTCCAGAAGCAAAAAATTTAATCGATCCTTAGCCTTGTAAAATGGCTGATAACGCATTGGACTATCTCATCATTGGTCCTGCACATCCGTTTCGGGGTGGAATTGCAGAAACCCAACATGAATTATCTACAGCTTTATTAAATCAAGGATTTACCGTCAAACTAATCACTTTTACCAAACTGTACCCTAAGTTTTTATTCCCAGGAAGCAGTCCTTTTAATGGACTGGAGTCACCAAAATATCTTGACATTGAACAAGAGATCCATGCCTACCACCCGTGGTCATGGAAAAAAACAGCTCATAAAATCAATAGCTTAGCGCCTAAAAATATAATCTTCAGATATTACACGCCCTTTTTGGCACCTGTGTATGTTGCTATAGCCAAACTTTTAAACAAGAGCATTAAAAAAATTGCACTAGTTGACAATTGGTTTCCACATGAATCTAAGCCATGGGATAAAGCATTAAATCGCTCTTTTAAAAAACAAATGCAGGGCTTTACAACACTCTCGGAACAAGTCGCTGAGCAAATTAAAAAAGAAGTCAACCTCCCTGTTTGGACAGGATTTCATCCGATAGCTACAACGCTATCTCCTGCTGTAGAAAAGGAAAAAGCCAGAGCGATATTGGGTTGGTCTTCAACAACTAAAACAATCCTCTTCTTTGGTCTAATTCGGAAATACAAAGGGCTTGAATTACTCATTCAATCTATAGGTGAATATTCTTTAAAAGAACGAGATGACATTCGCTTGTATGTTGCTGGAGAATGTTATGAAAACCCAACCAAATACAGTCGCCTAGTAAAAGAATTGCAACTTGAAAAGCGTGTAACGCTTGATTTTACCTTTAAAAATCCTGAAGAGGCAGCACTCCTTTTTTCGGCAGCTGATGTAGTGGCTCAAACCTATCATACGGCGACACAAAGTGGCGTCACACCTTATGCATACTTTTATAACAAACCGCTTTTGGTAACTGACATCCCTGGCCTCAACGACTTGATCAATAAAGACAATACAGGCCTTTGTACTCCCAAAAACACTCAAGCCATTGCCTTACATTTAGTCCAGCTATTGGAAGTGAAAAACTACACGAAGTTTCAAGAAAATATTGAAAAGGCTAAACACCGTTATCAATGGATTTCTTTTGCAAAAGAATGGAACCTATTTATTGAAAATCTTTAAATGATATTACTCTTTCAAACCAATTAGAGTATCTTTCTTGAGATAATTTGATTAACTGATGCGCATTAATCTTCTAACCTTCCTCTGGCTCTTTTTCGTTAACAATTTCCTTTGGAGTCAAGTAAATACAAACGACTACCGTTTACCCATTAAAAAAACAACTGAAAAAATAACAATAGATGGTGTTTTAGATGAGATGATATGGGAAAATGCAGCAGTAGCAAAAGATTTTTTCATGATTACTCCTGTAGATACTGGAAAAGCAACTCAATTTTCGGAAGCGCGTATATGTTTCGATGATGAAAACATATATCTCTCTATCATTTTCTTTAATAATTCAACTCAAGGAAAGTATGTAGTAGAATCTTTAAAACGAGACTTTTCCTTTGGGAAAAACGATAATTTCTTGGTGGCCATTGATCCTTTTAACAATCAAAATACAGGTTTTGCTTTCGGATTAAATGCCTATGGTGCTCAATGGGATGGCACCATGTACAATGGTAGAAATGTCGATTTAAATTGGGACACAAAATGGTATTCTGAAGTGAATTTTGATGAAGAAAAGTGGGTGTGTGAGATTGCAATACCCTTCAAATCCATTCGATACAATGAAACAATCTCTGAATGGGGAATCAATTTCAGTCGCTTGGATTTAAAGGCCAGTGAGAAATCAAGTTGGGCTCCTGTCCCCAGGCAGTTCCCTTCCGTGACATTGGCCTATGCAGGAGCTTTGGTATGGGAAACTCCTCCGCCCAAACAAAGGAGTAACGTTTCATTAATCCCTTATTTATCCAACAATTTAACCAGTACGAATAAAGCAACTCCCGACAATGCTTTTAAGGTGGGGGGAGATTTAAAATACAGCTTAACCTCAGCACTAAATTTAGACCTTACCATTAATCCTGATTTTTCTCAGGCAGAAGTAGACCAACAAGTAACAAATTTAGATCGTTTTGAATTGTTTTTTCCGGAAAGAAGACAATTTTTTTTAGAAAATGCAGACTTATTTTCTAATTTTGGCTATACCACCATACGTCCTTTCTTTTCCCGACGAATTGGCTTGAATGTTCCCATTCAAGGAGGGATTCGTTTGAGTGGAAATCTAGACGAAAATTGGCGTATTGGACTGATGGATATTCAAACGCGTCAAGATAAAAATCAGCGTTTAGCCGCTGAAAACTTTGGAGTAGTTAGCTTACAACGTAAACTGTTTGATCGCTCTAATCTAAGTATTCTTTTTGTCAATAAACAAGCCCTGAATCTGAAAGAGAATCAGAATAATACTTCAGAATACAATCGGAATATTGGTTTGGAATACAATTATTTCTCAGCAGACAATTTGTGGAATGGAAAACTTTTGTTCTTAAAATCTTTAAGCCCAGTATCCCAACAACAAGGAGAAGTTTTTGCTTCGCATATCGGATACCAATCCACGCGATGGAACTGGAGACTACAGCAAGAATACATCAGTGGGGATTACAGTGCCGAAGTGGGTTTCATCCCCAGAAATAACTACATCAAACTTCTAGCTACAGGAGGATATTTATATTATACAAAAAAAGATACTCCCCTACTTTCGCATGGACCACGATTGGGAAGAACCTATTATTTTGATACAAATTTTGACAAAAAAGATCAGACACAACAACTTGATTATTTGTTCAATTTTAAAAACAGAAGTAAATTTACCCTTGGAATTCGCAGACAGTATATTGAGTTACTTGCAGATTTTGATCCCTTACGTACCCAAATAGCTAAACTAGCTGCTGGCACACAACATCAATGGAATAGCTTTAGCCTTTCTTATGATGCTAAACCTCAAAATCGCTTTACATATGCTGCTGAAGTGATCAAGGGAGGCTACTATGACAACGGAAAACGCAATGCCTTTTTGGGGGAGTTTGGCTATCGCTTTCAGCCTTATTTAGAATTGAGTTCCTTGATCAATTTCAATCAAATTGAATTAGCTGCGCCTTGGAATACCAACTCATTTTGGTTATTAGGTATTAAATCAAACTTAACATTAACCAATAAAATTTTCTTTTCCAATCTCTTTCAGTATAATGAGCAATTGGGTCTCTGGAATTTTAATTCCCGATTTCAGTGGCGCTATCAACCTGCCTCTGATATTTTCTTAGTCTTTAATAGCAATGAAATCAGTGTACCCAATGTAACAACAGGATGGAATCTAACACTTAAAGTAAATTATTGGCTTAACCTTTAACACTATGAATACATCAAAACAACACTGGGAACAGGTTTTTACCTCTAAAAGTCCACAAGAAGTAAGTTGGACTCAAGAATACCCTACCCCCTCTATGGATTTAATTCAGGGCTTTAATCTTCCTAAATCCACTGCTATTATTGACATTGGAGGAGGTGATAGTCTCCTTGTAGACACTTTATTAATAGAGGGATATACAAATATTACTGTTTTAGATATTTCTAAAAAAGCCTTAGAAAGAGCACAAAACCGTCTGGGTGAAAAAGCAAAGAAAGTCAAATGGATCGTGACTGATATCAATGATTTTAAACCCACAAAAAAGTATGATTTATGGCATGATCGAGCTGCATTTCATTTTTTAACTCAAAAAGAAGATATCGATCGTTATACGAAAACCGTAAATGGATTTGTGTCTAAAGCCCTTGTGATCGGAACGTTTTCAAAAGAGGGACCCCAAAAATGTAGTGGATTACCAATTACCCAATACAGCTGTGGCAGTTTGTCAGAAAATTTTGAGGAACAATTCAGCCTCCTTGAATGTCGGGCAGAAGAGCATACAACTCCCTTTGACACCCTCCAAAACTTTACTTTTTCTCAATTTCTAAGGAAGAAGTAAAACTAGCCTTTCACTTTTTCAATTTCCCCTTTGATGATTCGATTCCAAACTTCGTATCCTTTTTTATTTAAATGAAGGTGATCTCCCACAAACCATTGTGGTTTGGGCTTCCCGCGTTCATCTAAAAATTCAGGAACCGTATTGATAAAGTAAAGATTCTCTGTTTTTTCACAATAGTCTTTTATCAACTGATTAACTAAATTGATTTGTGGCCATAAACGCCACCTACTTTGAGTGGGAGTTATGGCAACCTGCATGATCGGTATCGAGGGATGCTTGGCTCTTACTTGTTTGATAAAATATTTAAAAAGCTTAAGGACTTCTTGAGGGATTCCATCTTTACCAGATCCACTAATATCATTTGCCACAAAACAAACCACCATACTCAGTGGATGATCCGCCAAAATACGATCGGTAAAAAAAACCATATCTCTGAAATGGGCTCCACCATATCCACGTTGAATTACGGGATAAGGCTTCATGTCTTCTTCCAATGTTTTCCACAAACGGATACTAGAACTTCCAATAAACAGTATGGCATCCTCTGCATACGTTTGTGTTTTGTCCAAGCGTTCAAACGCTTGAATCTCAGGATAAGCCCATTTTCGATCTTTCTCTTTATACTTTCTTAGGGGCGAACAAGAAGTAAATACTAATAGTCCAGTAACTATCATTATAAATAAAGTGGGGTTCTGTTTGAAATGCATCTTAAAAATTTGATTAAATTACAAAACCAAATTAATCCTTTTTAACCTATTATTTAAATTCCATGAAGTTTAAAGCCCCTTTTTTAGTTCTGATGTTCCTTTCCTTTTATAGTACTCATGCCCAAGACAGCAATATTCAAATCTACACCCCCTCTAAACTCATGCAAAGCGGTCAGTGGGATGTTAAGTGGTTTAATAATTTGTATACTGAAACAATAAGTGTAAATGATAAAAAAGAGACTTTAAATAGTCCTCGAAGGAATTTCTTTACCTCGTCTTTAGATGTCTTTACAGGATTAAATGCTGCTGCGATCTGGAACGTAGGAGTGCATCTGGAATACAGATCAAACACCATAGACGGACTGGATCTTCTAGCCCCTTTTAGTTTCAAAGAACGCCCAGAACAACGAAGAGGACTCACCCGGATTGCCCCTGCAATAAAAGTAGCTCCCTTTTCCGATTTGACTAATTTTTCAATTCAATCTTCTTTCAGTATCCCTTTATTTGATGAAGAAGACATTCAAGGAGTCTATTTAGATCAAAAGGGATATGTTTGGCAGAATAAAGCCTTTTACGACTATTCCAGTTCCAATGGTAGCTTTCAGGTTTTTAGTGAATTGAATCTTGAATACAACTTTGGAGAAACGGATGCAAGCTATGCAAACTATTCGCTGAGACTTAGTCCTGGAATCTTTGCAAGTTATTTTCCAAGTCAAAATTTTACTGTTTTAGCTTTGATACAACATAGCTCGCTAATTGCGATCAACAAAAAATTCTCCCAAAATTATTCTGCAATAGGTGCTGGAGTAAAATATCAAATCAATCGAACTTTAAATATTGAAGCCATCTACACCAACTTTATTAGAGGAAATAGTACCGGTCTGGGTGAAACAATCAACTTGGGTCTTCGTGCGGTGATCAATTAATTTATGCGGTTTTTTTTAATCCTTTTTATCACCTCCTTCTTTGGATTGGCACAAGGTGTCAGGATTGATTCTATTTTCATAAAAGGCAATAAAAAATCCAAAGAAAGCTATTTGAGAAAACTCATTTTAACTCAAAAAGACAGCCCTTATGATAGCTTAACTGTTCACGAGGATATTATTCGTTTAATTCGAGAACCTACCATAAGCCATGCCTATTTTGAGTTACAAAAAAAAAGTGATGGAAAACATAAACTCATCTATCAAATTGAAGAAAACACCACCCTTATTCCTGCACTGGATCTATGGTCAACTTTAAATAATAAAACGGCCTATCATCTTGGAATTAATGAATACAACTTTCTTGGCAAAGGCTATTTGGTGGGGCTTTTTTATCGCAAAAATATTTTTGATGGTTTTGGTCTTATCTTAGGAAATCAAAACTTCATCAAACCCTTTTAAGGTATCAATTTCATCTTTCAAAGTAGAAATACTTTTAAACCCGTCAGCAATAATGAAGGAATTGGATTTTACAATTACAAAATAGTAAGTGCAGATCTCGAACTCAAATACAAACCCAACACAGAACACAACTACACTCTTGGCATTGGACTCCTAGAAGAAACCTATGATTTTGAAGAAGGGTTTAAATTGGAGGATGCCCCGCAATACTTTTCAGCAAAGAAATTCCTTCTAAAGCTTGGCTATGATATGAACCGAATCGAACAGTTTTATTATTTCTATTTTGGCTTCAGAAATCAAGTGAATGTTTCCTGGGTTTGGGGACAAAATTTTGGCGATGATACTACCTTTTATAGTATAAATAATACAACTACCTATTTTAAAAGAATCAACAAGAAAGGAAATTGGGGGAGTCGAATCGTACTAGGCAGCTCAAAAAATTTTAAAACCCCCTTTCCTGTTTTTGTACTCGATAATAACCTCAATGTAAGAGGGGTGGGAAACAAAATTGCTCGTGGGAGTGCGATCGCTGTTTTCAATACCGAGTACAGACACACTCTATTTGAAAAAAAATGGCTTGCTATTCAAGGAAATGGTTTCTTGGACGCTGCTACTTTACTCCCAGCTGGAGGAAAGCTAACAACCCTCTTTAAAAACAACAACAGTCAATTGTATGGAGGAATAGGCTTACGCTTTATTCATAAATTCATTCACAGTGCTACACTCCGAGTTGACTATGGCTTTTCATTAAACGATCCCTCTAAAAGAGGGATCGTCTTTGGGATTGGACAATACTTTTAAAATCTTAAAGTAAGTAATCCGTACTTACAAAATTAGACTCTTTAGAATTCAACAAAGTTTCTAAAATCTCGTTATTATAGGGTGAATCCTTGGCAGCAACAAAAGTTCGGATAGAAAAAGAACGAAGTGCATCATAAACACTCAGGGTTCCAACGGCCGAGTTTTTACGGCCTGCAAAAGGATAAACATCTGGTCCGCGTTGACAAGCAGAATTTAAGTTCACACGACAAACTAAATTGGCTAGTGTATCAATTAGCGGTCCTATTTTTCGAACATCACGCCCAAATAAACTCACTTGCTGACCATAATCCGAAGCCGCCATAGCATCCAATGGCTCATCAATCTCTTTATATGAAATTACAGGAATTACAGGTCCAAACTGTTCTTCGTGATACACATTCATCGTCTCATTGACAGGATAGAGTACCGCAGGAAAACAATAATTTTCAGTTACTTTCCCCCCACGTTTATTCAATACTTTAGCCCCTTTACCAACAGCATCATCGATTAACTCTTTGATATAATTCGGTTTTGCAGGTTCGGGCAATGGGGTTAAAAACGTATCCTCCCAAGGCATTCCAAATTGAAGCTCATCAACGGCTTTAGAAAAACGTTGATTAAATTCATCGACTAATGACTCGTGTACATACAACACTTTTAATGCAGTACATCTCTGCCCATTAAAGGAGAGTGTACCAGATATACATTCCTTAATCGTTAAGTCTAAGTCTGCATCGGGTAAAATAATCCCTGGATTTTTGGCCTCAAGACCCAATACCAATCGAAGTCGATTTTTGTTAGGGTGTTCATCTTGTAAGGCTACCGCAGACGAACTGTGGCCGATTAGAGCCAATACATCAACTTTCCCCGTTTGCATAATTGGACTTGCGATTTTACGTCCCCGACCAAAGACAATATTCACTACCCCCGGAGGGAAGCTTTCCTGAAATGCTTGCAACAAGGGAGCAATCAAGAGAACCCCGTGTTTTGCGGGTTTAAAAATCGCCGTGTTCCCCATAATAATAGCAGGAATCAACAAACAAAATGTTTCATTTAAGGGATAATTGTAAGGCCCTAAACACAATACAACACCCAAAGGCCCTCTACGAATATGAGCATGAACACCACCCTGTTTATCAAACTTTGCCCCTTTCCGGTCTAAATTCTTGTAAGCATCTATAGTATCCACGATATAGTCTACCGTTCTGTCAAATTCTTTATAAGAGTCTGATTTATTTTTACAAATTTCCCACATCAAAAGTTTTACTACTTCTTCGCGATGCTCCTTCATTTTTTCGACAAAGGTCTCCATACACTTGAGACGATCACCAACTTTCATCGTGGGCCAAAGCCCCTGACCTCTTTGGAATGCCATTTCTGCTGCATTGAGTGCTTCTAGAGCAGTCTCTGTTTCCATATCAGGAATTGACCCCAACAAAGTGGGGATCCGCTCCCCAGCATCGTTTAGCGATTTAATAGTTGAAAAAACTTCTGTTGTATTGCCTTTCCATGTTTTCAATTGACCATTAATTAAGTATTGATCACATACATAGGGTTGAATTTGAAATTCCGTTGGAACTTCATTTGAATTTACTTTCATAGTACTTCTTTTCTTAGCTTTTTTTTATATCAAAAATTGAAATAAGTTTTCTTTTTCATTTAAATAGTCAAAATTGAAGTTATGGTTTTTCATTTGATCTACCAAAACCTGCAAATCCTCTTTTAATTTTAATTCGATACCTACAACGGCTGGAGCCACGCCTCTATTACTTTTCTTTGAGAATTCAAAATGGGTAATATCATCATTTGGCCCCAAAATCTCATTGACAAATTGCTTGAGAGCTCCTGCCCTT
>JAURBX010000075.1 GCA_030828745.1 Flavobacteriaceae bacterium
GCTGTCGCTTTAATGATCACCGGAAAACCGATCCCTTCAGCGATGCGTTGAGCTTCTTCTGCCGTCTCCACATTATCCTTGGTGCCAGGCAAGATCGGTACACCGGCCTTTATTACTGACTGGCGGCCGGCTATTTTGTCCCCCATAATACGGATATTATCAGGAGTCGGTCCGATAAAAGTAATGCCACAGTTCTGACAGATTTCAGCGAATTCGGCATTCTCGGCCAGAAAACCGTAACCGGGATGAATCGCCTCGGCATCAGTGACCTCTGCGGCGCTGAGAATAGCCTTCATATTGAGCAGTAGTTAACTGAAGAGTGAATAGATAAATAGTCGGAATTAAAAGGAAATTTATTTTCATTATTAAGTGAATTTACATTCTCAAGATAATGATTTAATTATCTTAATAAAATTATAGTGGAGAATGCATTAAATGGAAGTTTATATTCTTGGCTTACTTAGAATAAAAAAAACCCTAACATATTGATAAATAATATATTAGAGTTTAAATTAGTGGAGTCGGCGGGAATCGAACCCGCGTCCAAACAAGCGATTCAAAAGCTTTCTTCAAGTTTAGATTTCGATTGATTTTCGAATTAATCCTGACCGAAATCCGCCCAAATTAATCTTATCATCTTTATTGAAAAACATAAACGATGCCCTTATGCTTCGATGTTGACTTTTATGGTGCCTCAATATAAATCGCCGTCAACAAGGGCTATTCAGAGACATCCAGCTTCCCAACCTAGTCAGGACTTGGCATTAACGTACTATAATTCTGTTAATTATGCAGCTAGAGCGTAGTTATTCTCGCCATTTAAAAATGTGAAAAATGAGATTTACGAGCTGTAATTCAGCGCTCGACTTGCTTACCTTTTCATGCGTCCTGCTGTCAAAACCAGACGACCCCATGAATTTTCAATGAACTTATTGAATGGCAAATTTACAAAGATTGCGCCAAACTCAAGAGGTTTATATTTTTATTAATCAATTCTCTAAATACATGATTAATATTCTGTTAGTTTTCTCGCTCTAGTGATAATTAATAATATATTTGCACACGCTTAAAAAATGCTATGACAGCCATCAAAAATATTGCGATTATTGCGCATGTCGACCACGGAAAAACAACCTTAGTAGATAAAATTCTTCATCATTGTAATCTCTTTCGCAGTAATGAAACTACTGGAGACCTTATCTTAGATAATAATGATCTGGAGCGTGAAAGAGGGATTACTATCCTTTCAAAAAACGTTTCTGTAGTTTATAAAGAGGTTAAAATAAACATTATTGATACTCCAGGACACGCCGATTTTGGCGGAGAAGTTGAACGTGTTTTAAATATGGCTGATGGTGTTTTGCTTTTAGTAGATGCTTTCGAGGGTCCGATGCCTCAGACTCGTTTTGTACTCAAAAAAGCAATTGATTTAAAATTAAAGCCCATTGTGGTAATCAATAAGGTGGATAAAGAAAACTGTACCCCAGAACTAGTTCATGAATCTGTATTTGATTTAATGTTTGAATTAGGCGCCGAGGAGTGGCAACTTGATTTTCCAACCGTCTATGGTTCTGCAAAAAACAATTGGATGAGTACGGACTGGAACCTGCAAACGGATTCAGTAGAGCCTCTTCTAGATATGGTTTTAGAGCATGTTCCTAGTCCTGAAATAAAAGAAGGAAATACCCAAATGTTGATTACTTCTCTAGACTTTTCATCTTTTACGGGAAGAATAGCAATTGGACGTTTACAACGCGGAAAATTAGAGAGCGGAATGCGTGTCAATCTCATCAAACGAGACGGTGAACAAATCGCTTCAAGAATTAAAGAACTTCATTTGTTTGATGGTCTTGGACGTAAAAAAGTAGATACCGTTGAAGCAGGAGATTTATGTGCAGTAATTGGATTGGAAGGGTTTGATATTGGAGATACTATTGCCGATATTGATGCGCCAGAGGCATTGCCAACCATAGCCATTGATGAGCCTACAATGAGTATGCTTTTTACCATTAATGATTCTCCATTTTTTGGCCAAGAAGGTAAATTCGTCACCTCTAGACACATCCGTGATCGCCTAGAAAAGGAGTTGGAGAAAAACTTAGCCATGCGACTGGAAACAACAGATAGTTCCGATAAATTCATTGTTTTTGGACGTGGTGTTTTACATTTATCTGTATTAATCGAAACCATGCGACGTGAGGGCTATGAACTACAAATAGGGCAGCCTCAAGTGATAATTAAAGAAATTGATGGGCGAAAAATGGAGCCCATGGAAGAGTTGACCATTGATCTACCCGAAGAAGTTTCTGGAAGAGCAATTGAGATGGTCACTCTAAGAAAGGGCGAGATGGTGAGCATGAATCCAAAGGGTTCAAGAATGATTTGTGAGTTTGTGATTCCTTCCAGAGGAATTATCGGCTTACGAAATCAATTGCTCACTGCTACTGCGGGTGAAGCTATAATGAACCATCGATTTGTTGAGTTCAGTCCTTACAAAGGTGTAATACCAGGTCGCATAAATGGCTCTTTAATTTCAATGGAAAAAGGTTCAGCAATTCCTTATTCTTTAGATAAATTGCAAGAAAGAGGAAAATTCTTTGTAGCTCCCAATGAAGCGATTTACACAGGTCAAGTGATTGGTGAGAACAGTCGTCAAGATGACTTGGTTGTCAATGTGACCAAGACCAAAAAGCTCTCAAACGTAAGGGCTTCGGGATCTGATGACAAAGTTAAATTAGCTCCACCGATTAAGTTTTCTTTAGAAGAAGCACTAGAATACATTCAAAAAGATGAGTATGTGGAAGTAACTCCTGATTCTCTTCGTTTGCGAAAAGTGTATTTAGATGAAAATGAGCGCAAACGCCAAAAAGGGTAGCCTTACTTTTTTGCGATTACTTCGTTCAGTTTTCCTTTATCGCATTGAAAAATCTTTCCAGGAAATTTCATGATCATATTATAATCATGAGTAGCCATAATGACACTCATTCCTTCAGTATGTAGTTTTCGAAAAAGTTGCATGATTTCCTGACTGGTTTCAGGATCTAGATTCCCTGTTGGTTCATCGGCAATAATTAGTTCAGGATGATTGAGTAATGCTCTTGCAATTGCCACTCGCTGTTGCTCCCCTCCAGATAATTCAAAAGGAAATTTTTTTGTGTCTGCAGCTACGTTCACCAGTTGTAAAACCTCTTCGACTCGTGCTTTAATTGCATCCTTTTTTTTCCAACCAGTGGCTTTTAGCACAAAAGTCAAATTGTCAAAAATGGTTCGGTCGGGGAGAAGTTTAAAATCTTGGAAGACCACTCCTAATTTTCTTCTGAGCAAAGGGATTTGTTTATCCTTGAGTTGCTTCAAATTATATCCAACAATAGAGCCATTCCCTGAGGCGAGATGTAAGTCTCCATAAAGGACTTTTAATAAACTACTTTTTCCACTTCCTGTTTTTCCAATTAAAAAAACAAACTCGCCTACTTCTACACTAAAGTTGATGTCCGAAAAAATGACATTCTTTTCATTGATTATAGTCACTTTGTCAAGCGCGACAATAGCATTTTTCATAGTATAAGTAGTTTTGTGCTAAAGGTATGTTTTTTGATTTATTCTTAAATATTTTGTTGATAAAATATACTTTTTCAATTGAGTTTTACGTTAGTAAGGTAACATGAATCCGCTACCTTTGTTATGATGTTTATTCTCTTGAAAAGCTGCAGAATTAAATGGGCTTTTGTCCTTTTGCTCCCTTCTTTTTTGATGGGGCAATTGTATGATTCACAAGCCGTCCCCGAAAATGCGATTCATTATTTTGGTTTGGGATATTTCCCTACTTCTTGGCAAACCAATCTTTTTATGAATGATGCCTATGCATCTAGTGAATTGAAGGAGCGTATCGAGTTTAGTACACTTTCAAACGCCCTTAGGATGAATTATATAGGCACAGAGAAAATGTTGGAGCAATTTAAAAAGGATTATCCCAACGCTCCTGAAACAAGAAGTATTGATTTTGATGTGGCTAATTATTATTTTAATAATGAAAAATACCGTTATGCATTAAAATGGTTTATGCGTGTTTCTAAAAATCAAGTTCCCAAGGTGAATCTCCCGGAATATAACTTTAACAAAGGGTACACTTTGTTTTCTGCAAAACGTTTTAAACAGGCAAAGCCCTATTTAGAAAAGGTAAAAAACAATAAAATATTTGAGTCAGATGCGCACTATTATCTAGGTCATATCGCATATCAATTAGAAGATTTTGATGAAGCTAAAGCACAATTTAGTAATATTTCTGACCCAAGTCAAAAAGAAAATCTCTCTTATTTTCAAGCGGATATGAATTTTAGGCTGGGGCGTTTTGAGCAGGCAATTGAACTGGGAAAACCAGTACTGTTGAAAGCTTCTGGTAATGAGACTTCTGAGATTTCAAAAATCATTGGAGAAAGTTATTTTAATTTAGAATTGTATAAAGAGGCGGTACCCTATTTGGAAGCATATCAAGGGAAAAAGGGCACTTGGGATAACATCGATTTCTATCAATTGGGGTATGCCTATTTCATGCAGGAAAATTATGAAAAAGCGATTGGTCAGTTTAATAAGATCATTGGAAAGAAAAATGCTTTAGCTCAAAATGCATATTATTATTTGGCAGATTGTTATTTAAAGACAAATCAAAAAGCTGCAGCTCAAAATGCATTTAAAAGTGCTTCAAAAATGAATTTTGATACGCTTATTAGGGAAGATGCTTTGCTGAATTATGCTAAACTAAGTTATGAAATTGGAAATCCATATGAAGAACCCCCAAAAGTTTTATTGGAGTTTCTTAAAACTTTTCCAAAAAACGAACAAGTTGAACTTGTAGGAGAGTTGTTGATTAATTCATATACCAAATCTGGTAATTATGCCGCTGCTCTTGAAATTTTGGAAGATGAAAGTGGTTATAAAAATAATGAAACACTTCAACGAGTTTTGGTGCTCAAAGCGGTTGAAGATTTTAAAATAGGATTATTTTCCCAAAGCAGTGAAGTATTTCAAAGAGCAATTAAGATTAAAGAAAATAAGTTATTGGAGGCTTACAGTCTATATTGGCTTGGAAGATCTGAGTATGAGCGAAACCGTTTCGATAATGCCTTAGATATTTTCAAAAGCTTTCAGAAGCACCCTGAAAGAACTAATGTAGAGTCGAACGCAAGATTGACCTATGATATGGCATATATTTATTTTAAGCTCGGAGAGTATTCTTATGCCTTGCAATTTTTTAAGGAGTTTAATGCCGTTAATGACAGTTTTAATCGTTCTTATCAGCGCGATACTTTTTTGAGAATGGGAGATTGTGAGTTTGCCTTGAAGCAATATTGGCCTGCGATGGAATTCTACAATACTGCGATTGCTTTAAATCCACAGAGAGGTGTCTATGCCGCTTTTCAAAAAGGGATGAGTTATGGTTTTGTTGATCGTAATCCGAAAAAAATCCAAACGCTAGTTGAGTTGATTCAAACGTATTCTAAAGATCCTTTACTGGATGACGCTATTTTTGAATTGGCCTCTTCTTATAGTAGAGAGGGAAATACAAATCAGGCCGTAGCTTCTTATGACCTTCTTTTAAGTAAATACAAGAATAGTCCCTATATTCCTGAAGCAATTTTGAATAAAGGATTGATATTATACAATCAAGAAAACTATGACCAAGCCAAAGAAGTGTTGAAGGATTTGGCTATTAAGTATAGGCTTGACCCTGTGGCACAACAGGCTGTTCGTACTTTAAAAGAAATTGCTTTAGATCAAGCAGAGGTTAATGCTTTTGCACAATGGGTAAAAGAGCAAAACTTAAATACTTTCACTGATATTGAACTTGAGAAAACTGCCTTTACGTCTGCTGAAAAACAATTTTTGGAGGGGAATGTAAATACCGCAGAAAAATTATTAAAAGAATATCTTGAGATATATCCACAAGGGACTTTTGGGAATCCTACAAAGTTTTATTTGGCGGAGATTTATTTTGAAAAAGAAAACTTTACTGAGGCATTAACTTATTATAAGGCGATTGTTGAACAACAAGTTTCCAGTTATACAGAAAAGTCTTTGGTGCGGATTGTTACCCTACTTAAAAAAGAAGCACGCCTATCAGAGGCAATTGATTATTTGGAAAAATTAGATCAAATAGCTTCGTTTGAGGAGAATAGACGTTTTGCTAAACTGAATTTAATGCAAGCCTATTTTGCTTCTAACCAGTTTAAAAAAACATTAGACGCGTCTGTTGTGGTTTTGGAAATTAAAAATTTAGACACAAGTTTGAAATGGGACGCTACATTGCTCAAAGCTCGTTCAGCAGTCATGTTAAACGACAGTTTGGTTGCATCAGGAGCTTATGAACAATTAGAGCAAGTATCTCAAAAGGAATATGCAGCAGAGGCACTTTTTTTCAAGGCAGAGTATCTTTTGAAAACAAAACAGCATAAAGCGTCAATTGAAATTATCGAGAAAATTGCAGGAGGACGAGGACAGTCAGGAATATGGAATGCAAAGGCACTGTTGCTTTTGGCAAAAAATTATTATGCACTTCAGGATTCATTTCAAGCAATTTTTGTCTTGGAGTCTATAATAGAGAATTTTAAAACCTATTCAGAAACCACCCAAGAAGCTCAGCGTTTGCTTCAAATTTACAAGGCCTCGGCAGCAGAAGAGAATAGATCAATCACACAAGAAGATAATGAGAACTAGGATTGCTATTATTGGATTTTTAATACACTGTCTGAGTTCACTTTCGATTCAGGCACAGGAAACGGAGAAAGAATCTATAGGTACTCAGGAAGTATTGGTTGTAAAGTCATATACTCCCAGTTTGTCTGATGCTTTCAAAATAAATTCAAGTCCAATGTCTCCAGACAGTTTGTCATCCAAAGATAAAGTGCTTGAGTTTAAAATTAAATCAATTCCTGTTGTTTCCACTTTTGTGCCCAACAAGGCAAGCCCCTTGAAATTACAACAAAGAACTTCAAGTACTCCCTACAATAGTCTCTTTAGTGGTGGTTTTGGTGTGAAAAGCCAGCTTTTTTTGGATGTCTCAAGTGTGATAGAGTTGGATCGTACCCAGCGTTTTGGGATTAAAATTTATCGTGATGGTTTTGGAGGCAACCTGCCCAATAGCTTGCTAAAAAGCAATCAACAATTCAGTCGTTTTGGTATTCATCACAATTTGAGAAGTAATGATTATAATGCTAACACATTATTGCAATTTGTCTCTACTAAAAATAATTATTTTGGATTGTATGATAGAGAATGGGACAATTTATTGATCCGTGCTATTGATCCCGAAATTAAAAGAAGTAAATTCAAAGTTAGAACCCATTGGAATTGGTATGATTTTATGGTCAGGGGGATTGAATTTCAGGCTAATTTAACTTCGGATAACTTCAATACCTCAGAGCAGCAATTGGCTTTAAAAGCGGATTTTGAAATTGAATTAGGTGATGGGAAGATATTAGCAACAACTGCTGTAAAAGGTTTGAACACTGTTTTTCAGGAAGCCTATTTTGGAAGAAAGACTCAAGAGGAGTCCATGGGTGTCGGTTCAATCGGTTTGTATTGGCAAAACACTTCTGCTGATTTTAAAATGAAATTGGGCGCAGGAATTGCTTATTCATCCAAGATGGAGGGCTTTTCAAGTGAAATACTCTATTATCCTGAGATCGATCTGTCTTATCAGAAAAAAGGCTTAGTTATGGTTCCGTATTTTACTGCACAAGGGGGGGTAAGATTGAATAGTTTTCAATCCCTTTCAACGATTAATCCGTATCTGGCACCAACTACGACTCTAAACCCAACCTTTAGTAAGTATAACGCAACGCTAGGAGTACGATCCAGTTTATCTTCGATATTGAATTTTAATTTTGGGGTCGTTTTTGATCAAATAGAAAATTTCATGCTTTTTGAGCGTTTGCCCTGTGATATGGAGAATAATGATGACGCTTACCGACTTTCAAATGCATTTGAAAATAAGTATGCCAATATTGATTTGTATGGATTCAAAGCGGACATAAAAATTGATTTAGCTAAAAATAATTTTATTCGATTTGGCACTCAATATAGACATTATGATACATCTAGTAATCAGATTCTTTGGAACTTGCCTTCGCTGGAAATGAATTGGGAGGGACAATTCAAGTGGAAGGATTACTTAACATTTACTTTTCAGGGAAGCCTTTTGGGCGATCGTACCGCTGCATATCGCCCCATATTTTTGACTCAAGCTTCAGAAAATGTCCCCTATCAAGAAGAGAATCTTCCTTTGTTTATTAACACAACTTCACATATTGCGTATAAACTCTCCGATCAATTTGATGTTTTTGTGAAATTAAAATTGAATTCTGAAGGAGTTCATGGACGATGGGCATATTACAATGAACCTTCTTTTCTTTTGTTAGCTGGAGTAACCTATAAGTTTGATTTCCAATATTAAAAATACAGTGTAATTTGGTTAGTTTCAACAGTTGATTTTCATTATATTTGCGAAATTATTTTTACCACTATGAAGTACGATTTTGCCCACTTTTACACTTTAATAATGAAAATTAAGCGTCCTATATTATTCCCACTACTTCTTGCGATACTGGCAAGTTCTTGTCAGAAGAAAGTTGATTTACTAGTGCATAACGCGGTAGTTTACACTATGGATAATAAAGGAATTGTTGCTTCTTCATTTGTTGTTGATCAGGGTAAATTTATTGCTGTGGGTGGTGAAGAATTACTAGAGAAGTACAGCGCAAAAAAGGTTTTGAATCTTCAAAATTTATCTGTCTACCCTGGATTTATTGATTCCCATTGTCATTTTCTAAATCTAGGACTCAGTCTGCAGCAAATTGATTTAAAAGGAACGCAAAGTTTTGACGAGGTGATTACTCTTTTACAAGATGCATCCAGGGAAA
>JAURBX010000005.1 GCA_030828745.1 Flavobacteriaceae bacterium
AAGTTTATAAGTCTATCAAAAGAGACAGTGCTCCCCATTCTTTTTGTGCTCTTGATAGCTCTTCTTCCGAAGGACTAAACTGTCATTAGCTCAACGTTTTTTGTTGAGGTAACATTCTCTGCATGTGTAAATACTAAGTGACCTAAACCCACAATTCCTACTCGAATTGTATTCATTTATTGTAAATGATCTCACTTGAATATAATAATAAAAGAATTTCAGTATGTTTTTTAAGTTGAGGTGATGTGTGAGATTAACTCCAAAAACCCTTCCAATCTCCCTTTTATGCAGTGTTTTACTCTTAGGTCACAACTTTTTTACCACATAAGTGACTACTCCCCAGATAATTAATTCGTTTTCTTCGGTAATTTTTATGGCTTGGTATTTTGGATTTTCAGGAATCAAAAGGATTTCGTCTTTTGTTACTTTGAGACGTTTTACGGTAAATTCTCCATCAATAAAACAAATGGCAATTTTATTATCCATGGGTTCTAGGCTTCGATCGATGACTAACAAATCCCCATCGTCTAAGCCGGCTCCTTGCATGGATTCGCCAGAAACGCGAGCATAAAAAGTAGCTTCTTCGTTGCGAACCACCTCTTGGTCAATGCTGATGCGTAATTCTTTAAAATCATCGGCAGGAGAGGGGAAGCCCGCAGAAACACCTTCTTGTGCCCAGTGCATTTTTTTTTGGTGCTCTTGATCGGGGTGAAAGAAAACTAATTTTTGTGATTCCATCGGTTTATTTTACAATAATGATTTCATTGAGTTCTGTGGTGAAGCGATGTGATAAATGTTCTTGCTTCATTTTCCACGTCCGCTTTAAATCTTGATTGGCCAATTTTATGCGATGGGGTCCAAAGCGCTGGTGAATTTTGTCGAGGCTTTGCATGACAGCCAAATGTTTTTCGTTGTTATTTTGAAAAAGGGTTAATTGCCGTTCTTCTGTGGGAACAAGCCCCATGATCATGACCCCCGCTTTTTTATAATGAACCTCTTCTTTGAAAACTTTTGTCAAGCCCATCACAGCATATTTACTCAAGGTAATGCTTGAGTTGGTTGTATAGGGCAGGGGCAGTACACAGCTATTTCGATAGGGAATACTTCCTTTTTTATGGGGGTCACTTCTCACAAAAACCAGAAGTGCATTGCAGCTACTTTTTTGCTTCCTCATTTTTTCCGCACAACTTGTGGCAAAGGTTGAGATGCGTTCTTCCAAATCTGAAAAATGAGTAAGAGTTCCCTCAAAGCTTCGAGTGGTGGCAATTCCTTTTTTTGGAGGAATAATTTCTTCGAGTTGTATAGACGGAATGCCCTGTAGATCTTTTTTTAATCGTAAACCCAAGATGCTCATGTGCTTTCGAACCCAGTCGTTGGGGAGTCTGGTAAATGCCAAAGCATTGGTAACTCCCATGGCTTCCAGGCGTTTTCTGTGTTGCCTTCCAATACCCCAAACATCGCCTATTTCAGTCCATTGCAAGGCTTTGATTCTTTTTTCTTCAGTGTCAATGCAATAGACACCTCGGGTACGGTCGGCAAATTTTTTAGCAATTTTATTGGCGATTTTGGCCAAGGCTTTTGTGGGTGCCATTCCTACCGAAACAGGAATGCCTGTCCACTGGCGTACTTGTTTGCGCATTCGATGCCCTTCTTGCTCTAGGTCAAATAAATCAAAGCCTTTAAATTGTAAAAAAGCTTCATCGATACTATAAACTTCCAAATTAGGCGTGTATTTTTCTAGTATAGTCATTACCCGACTGCTCATGTCGCCATAAAGGGGATAGTTGGAAGAAAATACTTTGATGCCTTGTTGCTTAAATTGTTGTTTGTATTGGAAAGCAGGAGCTCCCATGGGAATTCCTAGTGCCTTAGCTTCATTGCTTCGTGCAATCACACAGCCGTCATTATTGGAAAGAATGACCACCGGTTTGCCTTCCCATTGGGGTTGAAAAACCCGCTCACAGGAAGCGTAAAAATTGTTACAATCAACAAGTGCAAACATGTCTAAAAAGGTATTAAAATGTTCCTGAATAAAAAGAGGATTTCTTCTTTTTTTCTTCTTTTTGGACTTCTTTTTTTTTGAAGAAAATTTTGAAGTGAAAAACATGGATTTTTTAATAAATAAAGACCCACTTTAGGTAAAAGTTGTAATTTTGACTTTAGGATTTTAGTATCAAACCATTGCATGGATAAATATTCGTTTTTAAACGCTGCTCACACTGCATATTTTGCGGAACTATATGATCAATATTTACAGCAGCCCGATAGTGTAGAGCCCAGTTGGAGAGCTTTTTTTCAAGGATTTGACTTTGGAATGGAAAACAGTGGTACGGGAACGGTTGAAACTCAAGTCGGCGAGGCACAAATAGAAGTACCTGAGCAAGTGCAAAAAGAATTTCGTGTTGTAAAATTGATCGATGGGTACCGCACGCGTGGACATTTATTTACCAAAACGAACCCGGTTCGTGACCGAAGAAAATATACCCCCACCCTTGACATTGAAAATTTTGGTTTGTCACAGGGAGATTTATCCACGGTTTTCAATGCAGGAGAAATTATGGGCATTGGCCCCAGTTCCTTAAAGATAATCATTCAGCATTTGCAGAATATTTATTGTGATTCTATTGGGATTGAATATATGTATATCCGGAATCCAGAAAAGTTGAATTGGATTCAACAACGTTTAAATATTAACGATAATCATCCTAAATTTTCAATAGAGCAAAAAAAACACATTCTTAAAAAACTAAATCAAGCCGTTAGTTTCGAGAATTTTTTGCATACCAAATACGTCGGGCAAAAACGTTTTTCCCTTGAAGGAGGCGAATCTTTAATTCCGGCGATAGACGCTATAGTAGAGGCCGCTGCGAATCAAGGTGTGGAAGAGTTTGTCATGGGTATGGCGCATAGAGGACGATTGAATACCTTGACGAATATTTTTGGAAAGTCAAGTAAAGATATTTTTAGTGAATTTGATGGAAAGGATTATGAAGAAGTTATTTTTGATGGTGATGTAAAATACCATTTAGGATGGACTGCACAGCGGGTAACCGATACTGGTAAGCAAATCAACATGAATATTGCGCCCAATCCCTCGCATCTTGAAACAGTAGGAGCAGTAGTAGAGGGAATTGCACGTGCCAAACTAGAAAATAGATTCAATGGCAATACCGATAAAGTTTTGCCCATTATTGTACATGGAGATGCAGCAATTGCCGGACAGGGCTTGCCGTATGAAATTGTTCAGATGGCGGGTCTAAAAGGCTACGGTACAGGGGGAACAATTCATATTGTGGTGAACAACCAAATTGGGTTTACTACGAATTATCTAGATGCTAGAACCAGTACATATTGTACCGATGTGGCCAAAGTGACACTTTCTCCTGTGATGCATGTCAATTCAGATGATGCTGAAGCGGTTGTACATGCTACTTTATTTGCACTAGATTACAGAATGCGTTTTGGAGTTGATGTTTTTATTGATCTTTTAGGATATAGAAAATATGGACATAATGAAGGGGATGAACCTCGATTTACCCAACCTAAATTATACAAGGCCATTGCAAAGCAGCAAAACCCAAGAGATATTTATGCCACAGTCCTTAAAGCTGGAGGTATTATTGATGACCACTATGTTAAAGCCTTAGAAAAGGAATACAAGAGCTCTTTAGAACATGATTTGGAGGATTCGCGTAAAATAAAAACAACAGTCATCACCCCCTTTATGGCAGATGAATGGAAAGCTTTTGAACGTGTAGATGAAAATGAAATGAGTAAAACCGTTTCGACAGGAGTTACAAAAGCCCTTTTGGATGCTACTGCTGATACGATTACTTCATTACCTAGTGAATATAATTATTTGCGAAAAATTGAGCGACTAATTGCTGATCGTAAAGTCATGTACTACGATAAAAATCAAATGGACTGGGCCATGGGTGAATTGTTAGCCTATGGTACTTTACTACAAGAGGGATATAATGTAAGATTGTCTGGTCAAGATGTTGAACGGGGTACATTTTCGCATCGTCATGCGGTCATAAAATCAGAAAATGCTGAAGATGAAATTGTTTTATTGAATCGGATTAAACCTAAAAAACAGGGACATTTTAGCGCTTATAATTCACTCTTGTCAGAGTATGGCGTCATGGGATTTGATTATGGCTATGCCATGGCAAGTCCAAATACACTAACCCTTTGGGAAGCTCAGTTTGGAGATTTTTCAAATGGAGCCCAGATCATGCTTGATCAGTATATCTCTTCTGCTGAAGATAAATGGAAGCTTCAAAATGGATTGGTATTACTTTTACCTCACGGATATGAAGGGCAAGGCGCAGAACACTCTTCGGCAAGAATGGAACGCTATCTTCAGCTTTGTGCCAAAGACAATATGTTTGTAGCAAATTGTACTACACCAGCCAATATGTTTCATATTTTGAGACGACAGATGAAGACCAAATACCGAAAACCTTTAATCGTATTTACACCCAAAAGTCTATTGCGTCACCCCCAAGCGGTTTCGACAAAAGAAGAATTTATTGAAGGTTCCTTTCAACCACTAATTTCGGATGAAACGGTAAACGCTAAGGACGTTAAATCAGTCGTTTTTTGTTCAGGGAAATTTTATTACGATTTGTACAAAGCGAGAGAAGAAAGAGGACGTATGGATGTTGCATTGATTCGTTTGGAACAACTTTTCCCATTACCTGTAGTAGATATCGAAGCTACCCTAGCTCAGTTTATAAATGCAAGTGATATTGTTTGGGCACAAGAAGAACCTAGAAATATGGGAGCTTGGAGCTTTTTGTTATTACACTTACCCAATTCACAACGTTTTAGACCCGCTACAAGACGTTATTATGGTGCTCCCGCAGCAGGAAGCGCAATTCGTTTTCAAAGACGACATCAGCAAGTAATTGATTATGTTTTTGATCCCAAACAAGATAATTTTATAAGAACACCTAAGAAATAGATCATGATTTTAGAAATGAAAGTTCCTTCACCAGGAGAATCGATCACCGAAGTAGAGATTGCACAATGGCTTGTAGCCGATGGAGATTACGTAGAAAAAGATCAAGCGATTGCGGAGGTAGATTCTGACAAGGCTACTTTAGAACTTCCTGCAGAGCTTAGTGGAACAATTACACTCAAGGCTGAGGAAGGAGACGCAGTAGCTGTAGGAGCTATTGTTTGTTTGATCGATACTGAAGGTCAAGCTCCAGAAGGTCAGTCAGCTTCTAAGGAAGCTAGCCCCGTAGCGGTAAGCTCTGAAGCGCTCAAACCAACTCCAGTTGAAGAGACTTCTTATGCAACGCAGACCCCTTCTCCTGCGGCAAGAAAAATAATTGCTGAAAAAGGAATGGATCCAAAGGCTATTCAAGGTACAGGAAGAGCCGGGAGAATTACCAAAGAAGATGCAGTAAAAGCAGTTCCTTCAATGGGAACCCAGCCTGAATGGGGAGACCGGTCGCAAAACAGATCAAAACTTTCCATGTTACGTCGTAAAGTGGCAGAAAGATTAGTGGCTGCAAAAAATGAGACTGCTATGTTGACGACTTTCAATGAGGCAGATATGGCTCCAATTTTTGCTGTTCGTAATGCACACAAAGATGCATTTCTAGAAAAGCATGGAGTTAAACTTGGGTTTATGAGTTTTTTCACAAAAGCAGTAGTTCGTGCATTGGGTCTTTTTCCAGATGTAAATTCTATGATGGATGGGGATTATAAAATCGCCTATGATTATTGTGATATTAGTGTTGCCGTTTCAGGTCCAAAAGGATTGATGGTTCCTGTGGTTCGCAATGCAGAAACACTTTCCTTTAGCGGAATTGAAAAAGAAATAGGACGTTTAGCCGTTCGTGCACGTGACGGAAAAATTACCGTCGATGACATGACAGGAGGTACTTTTACCATCTCAAATGGAGGCGTTTTTGGATCCATGTTGTCCACCCCCATTATCAATCCACCTCAATCAGGAATCTTAGGAATGCACAACATCATTGAGCGACCCGTGGCAATCAAGGGTAAGGTTGAAATCCGTCCCATGATGTATTTAGCCTTGTCTTATGATCATCGAATTATTGATGGGAGAGAATCGGTAGGATTTTTAGTAGCTGTAAAAGAAGCTTTAGAGGATCCTATAACACATCTCATGGATGGCGATGCAAAAAAAGCCTTTGAATTATAACCAGAGCTTTCGCATTCGGTAGTCGATAACAGCTTTATTCTTTTTTAAAAAATCAGCTCCAATGATGCCATCTATGGCGGAAGACCCTTGAGAGGATAAGGTAGAGTTAATGTGGGTTAAGTCAAGTAAAACAAAGCTTAATTTACCTACCTCATATCTTCCCAGTTGTAATTTACTTTTTCGAGTCAGTATCGCTTCCATTTTGCCTTTACTTGCACCAGCGGCGTCAAAAGGATCTCCTTTACTCCTTAATTTAAAGTGGTCTTGTAATTTGGAGTGGATGCAGCTACTTGAAGCGCCTGTGTCAACGAGTAACTGACATGCAACTCCGTTTATATGTGCCTTACAGATAATATGACGGGTTTTGGTAATTTGTAAAGAAACAGAAGGACGTATGTTCATTTTGTGGATACTATTCAGTCATTTGGCTTGATGCAAAAGTAATTGTTCCATTGAAACGAAAGCTTATTTTTTATAGTTAAGTATCTTTGTGTCTTGATAACGACTTGCAAATGGAATTGATGGATACCCATACTCACTTATATGTTGAAGCCTTTGATGAAGATCAAAGTTTGGTAATTGAGCGTGCTCAGGCAGTTGGTGTACAGCACTTTTTTATTCCAGCAATAGACAGTACCTATATTGAAAGAATGTACGCGTTGGAAGCAGCCTATCCTGATCAAATTCATTTAATGGCTGGACTACACCCAACGCATGTCAAGGAGAATTATAAAGAAGAACTGAAATTGGTTGAAGCTCAATTAAAGCAGCGAAAATTTTGTGCTATTGGTGAAATTGGGATGGATCTTTATTGGGACAAAGAATTTATAAAGGAACAACAAGATGCTTTTTCACAACAGATAGCATGGGCTAAAACCTATTCACTCCCGATTGTGATTCACTGCAGAGCTGCTTTTGATGAAGTGTTTGAAGTTTTAGAACAACATAGGGGAGAGGGTTTGTTTGGTATTTTTCATTGTTTTACGGGAACCCTAGAAGAAGCTAAAAGAGCGATTGATTTAAATTTTAAGCTCGGAATCGGTGGAGTAGTCACCTTTAAGAATGGAAAGATTGATCAGTTCTTAAATGAAATTTCATTAGAATCTATAGTGTTGGAAACCGACGCACCTTATTTGGCTCCAGCTCCTCATCGCGGGAAGCGAAACGAAAGTAGTTACCTTACTTTGATTGCAGAAAAAGTAGCCCAATGTTATGGCGTTTCTATCGATGTCATTGCCAGAAAAACTTCAGAAAACGCCCTAACTATTTTTAAAAATCAAAAAATTAAATTTTAAAAAGTAAAATATTTTTTTAGAAAGATATTTTTCCCTTTATTTGGATATAGATTAAGAGAGGTGGCCGAGTGGTCGAAGGCGCACGCCTGGAAAGTGTGTATACGCCAAAAGCGTATCGAGGGTTCGAATCCCTTCCTCTCTGCAAAAATGAATATGGTATATATTTTTTTTTATCTTTAACCGCATTTAATTAAAAAGAACTAACAATTAACTAAAATGAAAAAATTATTTTTTGCCCTTACATTGCTAGGTTTTATGGCAACTGCCAACGCTACAATCGTTACTACTAGCCCCGTTGCTACTTCAATTTCTCAAGATGCTGATGATCAAGCCACGGCTGAATCTGCAACTTTTACTCAGGAATTAAAAAAACGTTTTATTGAAGGTGGACCAAGTTTCATGGGGATCGTATTGATCTGTTTGATCCTTGGATTAGCCATCGCTATTGAACGTATTATCTTTTTGAATTTAGCAACTACTAACACTAAGAAATTAACTGAAGGTGTTGAAGAAGCATTATCTTCAGGTGGTGTTGATGCTGCTAAAGAATATTGTAGAAATACAAAAGGACCCGTTGCTTCAATTTTTTATCAAGGTTTAGATAGAATGGATGAAGGCGTTGAAAGTGCTGAAAAAGCAGTTGTAGCTTATGGAGGTGTTCAAATGGGACAATTAGAAAAGAACGTATCTTGGATTTCTTTATTTATCGCATTGGCACCCATGCTCGGGTTCATGGGAACGGTAATTGGGATGATTCAAGCATTTGATAAAATTGAAGCAGCTGGTGATATGCAGCCTTCACTTGTTGCAGGGGGTATTAAAGTGGCTCTTCTTACAACAGTATTCGGTCTTGTCGTAGCCATTATTCTTCAAGTATTTTATAACTATATTGTTGCAAAAATTGACAGTATTGTTAACGATATGGAAGATGCCTCAATCACATTGATTGACATCCTTGTTGCACAAAAAAAATAATTAACCCTTAACAGCAATTCATTATGAATATTCAAACAATTGTAAAAATTATTAGTGCTGTTTTTGGTTTGCTAGGCGTTGTATTCTTGTTCAGAGTTATTGGCGCAGGTGATGAAGAAATTAAAATGGCAGCCAGTATGGGCGACTTTGGATCAGTATCTCCTTTAGTTACTCTATCTATTGCTATTCTAGTAATAACAGTAATTATCACTGTTTTGTTTTCGCTTTTAAACCTAGCTTCCAGTGGACAGAAATTAAAAAAATCACTCCTCTTTATAGGATGTTTTGTTATCGTGTTGGTTATCGCTTATGGGGCCTCCTCTGGTGTTGAAACACCTCTTAAAGATGGTGAAATACTTTCTGCTAGTGGTTCTCGTTGGGTTGAAACAGGATTAAGAATGTTTTATCTTCTAGCAGCATTGGCTATTGGCTCTATGGTGTTTTTTGGAGGTAAAAAATTATTCAACAGATAGATTATGGCAAAGAGAGCAGCACCCGAAGTTAATGCAGGTTCTATGGCCGACATTGCTTTTCTTCTTCTCATCTTCTTCTTGGTTACAACAACCATTGAAACGGATAGTGGATTGAATCGTAAGTTGCCACCGATGGAAGATCAAGTTGACCCTCCCATTATCAGACAGAAAAACATCTTTACTGTTTTGGTAAGTAAAAACGATCAACTTCTTGTTGAGGAAGAGTTAGCAGATATCAAAGACTTACGTGCTTTGGCTGTTGAATTCCTTGATAATGGAGCTGGAGTAGGAGATGAGGCCTGTGACTATTGTCAAGGGAAACGAGATGAAACATCATCAGACAATCCACATACAAAAGCCATTATTTCTTTAAAGAGTGATCGTGAAACTTCTTACAAGGTATATATCGCAGTTCAAAATGAATTGGTAGCTGCCTATAATGAGTTACGAAATCGAGAATTTTCTCGTTTGAATCCTAATTTGGGTTTAAACTACGTAGAGGCTCAAAAGAAATATGATGACCCAAGAACCTCTGAAAATGATCGTGAGGAATTAAAACCAAAGTTAGATGTGGTAAAACAAATGTATCCACAAAAACTATCTGAGGCAGAATCAAGTAGTAAATCAAGCTAAAACACTTAAGCTATGTCAAAATTTAAAAAGAAAAAAGGAGGAGAATCACCTGCAATTAATACTGCATCGCTCCCTGATATTGTTTTTATGTTATTGTTCTTTTTTATGGTTGCTACTGTGATGCGTGACAGTACTTTGTTGATTGTCAACAAATTACCTTCGGCTGATCAAATTGAAAAACTTGATAAGAAAGATCGTGTAATGTATATTTATGCAGGAAAACCTTCCAGTCGATATGTCGATAAATATGGATCTACTGCGAGAATACAGTTAAATGATAAATTTGCCACGGTCAGTGAGGTAGGCGCCTTTATTTTAGCAGAACGTGCTTCAAAGCGTCAGGAACTTCAAAATGTTTTAACAACGGCTTTGAAAGTAGACAGTGAAACTAAAATGGGTCTCATTCAAGATATCAAACAAGAGTTGCGAAAAGTAAGTGCTTTGAAAATCAACTATACTACACGTGTAGGAGATTATACTCAAAACATAAATTAATATTCTTGTATTTATATTATTTAAAAGTGTCTTTTTGAGGCACTTTTTTTTTACATTCACTTCACGTGATCTTTAAATTTACATATCGCCTGATATTACTTTCTTTTCTAGTAGGATTTTTTTCTTATGCTCAGGATGCTTCATTGCTCAAAACAGAGACTGAAACAGATTCCTTAGCTTCTACTTTTTACAGGGAAGATCAAATCTATCTTGGGGTGTCTTTTGTAGCATTAGTTAGTGATCAAGACGCCCTTGATGCTAGAGGTCTTTCCAGTCACTTTCAATGGGGTGTTGTACGTGATTTTCCAATTGTTCCATCAGGAAAATTTGCTTTGGGTGTGGGATTAGGAATGGGTTTTGAACGCTACAATACAAATCTCAATAGAATGCAAGATGTTCAAGGCAAAGGGTTTTATTCGTTTAATAATGATTCAACCTCCGCTCCTTTATTTTTTTCTATACAATCCTTAGAGTTACCCTTTAGTTTTCGATGGAGAAGTTCCTCTTCAACCGATTATGCTTTCTGGAGGATTTATGGAGGAATTGCTTTTCAATGGAATTATCGATTACGCGCAGAACAAAATGAGCTCTCTTTATCCGTTCGTGATGAGTTACAACATTTTGGAGCGACAACTCATTTAAGTTTTGGCTACAATACTTGGAATTTTTATCTAGCCTATCGATTAACGCCTTTTTTTGACAAAGACTCTCTTTCTTCCCAAATGCTTCCTTTGAAATTAGCTCCAATTAAAGTAGGCTTAATTTTTTATCTACTTTAACTATAATTCTTTACGCATTCTAGCAACAGGGATTTCGAGTTGTTCTCTATATTTTGCAACTGTTCTTCGTGCGACGATATATCCTTTTTCTTTCAGAGCCTTTGAAAGCGTGTCGTCTGTTAACGGTTTTTTCTTATTCTCTTCAGCAATCAGTTGCTCTAGTATATTTTTAATTTCGATGGAAGAGACATCATCGCCTTCTTCGTTTTTTAAGCCTTCAGAAAAGAATGTCTTGAGTAATTTAACTCCATATGGGGTCTCCATGTATTTACTATTTGCAACGCGCGAAACAGTTGAAATATCCATTTGAATTTTATCAGCAATATCTTTTAAAATCATTGGTTTCAGCTTTCGTTCGTCTCCTGAAAGAAAGTATTCCTGCTGATGATCAATAATGGCCCTGATGGTTAGGTATAAGGTTTGGTGACGTTGCTGGATGGCATCGATAAACCATTTTGCAGCATCAAGTTTTTGTTTAATAAAAAGTACAGCCTCTTGTTGAGATTTCGACTTTGTGGTGCTTTCTTGATAGCCCGTAAGCATTTCTTTATAGGCATTAGAAACTTTTAATTGGGGTGCATTTCGCCGATTTAAAGTCACTTCAATTTTTCCTTCTTCGAGGGTCAAAATAAAATCAGGTACCACATGCGTGTTTTGTACAGTATTTGAAAGCGCACCCCCGGGTTTTGGGTTTAAATGGCTAATGAGTTCTAACGCAGTTTTCAATTCTTCTTTTGTAATGCCAATGCGTTCTTGAAGCTTGCTATAATGTTTGTGTGAAAAATGATCAAATTCATCATTAATAATACTCAAGGCATGCTCAACTTCTGGCCGATCTTTTTTCTTTTTTGAAAGCTGAATGGAAAGGCATTCTTGTAATGATCTGGATCCTACTCCTGGAGGGTCTAAAGTCTGAACGGATCGAAGAATTTTTTCTACAGTATTTTTTTCTACCATGATATTTTGAGTGAAAGCCAAATCATCAATTAATTCATCCAATGTTCTTCTGATATACCCACTTTCATCAATGCTTCCAATAAGAAATTCTGCAATTGGCATTTCCTCTTCGTTGAGAATTAGATTTCCCATTTGTTGATGTAAATATTGGTGAAAACTAATCCCACCACTTAGGGGGATTGTTTTGTCTTCATCATCACTACTGTAGTTATTAGCATAAAGTCGGTATGCAGGTATTTCATCGTCGCTCAAATACTGATCTACATTAATTTCGTCGGCTTCAATTTTTGTATTTCCTTCAAAATCATCTTCATGATTTTCGGATACAGTTTCTTCTTTGCCCGTCTCCAAAGCAGGGTTTTCTCCCATCTCTGCTTCAATCTTTTGTTCGAGATCGAGCGTAGAAAGTTGAATCAACTTCATTAACTGAATCTGTTGAGGAGAGAGTTTTTGAGAAAGCTTTATTTGGAGCTGTTGCTTTAGCATAAATTAATGATTCAATAGACAAATATAAAACTTTACAGCTTACTGTTTAGAATGAAGCATTTTGAGGTGTTCTGGGAAAAGGAATTACGTCTCGTATATTATTCATCCCAGTGGTAAACTGAACTAAACGCTCAAAGCCGAGTCCAAAACCACTGTGAGGTACACTTCCAAAACGTCTGAGGTCTAAATACCACCATAGTTCTTCTTTGTCAATTCCCATTTCTTCAATTCTTTTTTCAAGAACGTCAAGACGTTCCTCTCTTTGAGAGCCCCCAACAATTTCTCCAATGCCTGGAAATAAAATATCCATCGCACGCACTGTCTTTTCATCATCATTTCTTCGCATGTAGAAAGCTTTGATATTCGCAGGGTAATCAAATAAAATCACGGGACAGTTGAAATGTTTTTCCACTAAAAACCGTTCGTGTTCACTCTGAAGGTCTACTCCCCATTCTGTAATTGGGAATTGGAATTTCTTCTTTTTATTGGGTTTGGAGTTTCTTAAAATCTCATATGCTTCAGTGTAACTGACACGTTTAAAGTCATTTTCAACTACAAATTTTATTTTTTCTAATAAACCCATTGGGCTTCTTTGGAGTTGGGGTTTACTTTTTTCTTCATTATTAAAACGCTCATCTAGGAAAAGCAAATCTTTCTCACAACTAGTTAATACTTTTTTAAGTACTGAAGTAATGAACTTTTCAGCCAGATTTATATTATCATTTAAATCATAAAAGGCCATTTCGGGTTCGATCATCCAAAACTCTGCTAAATGCCGGGTGGTATTAGAGTTTTCTGCACGGAAAGTAGGGCCAAAAGTATATACATCTCCTAATCCAAGCGCATAGGCTTCTGCCTCTAACTGCCCTGAAACTGTCAGATTAGTTTCCTTTCCAAAAAAATCACTTTTATAATCTAAATCTCCTGTTTCTGTTAGGGGTGGGTTTTTGGGGTCTAAGGTTGAAACGTGAAACATTTCACCTGCCCCCTCGGCATCACTCCCTGTGATGATGGGTGTATTAACGTAAAAGAATCCTTCTTCTTGAAAAAATTCATGAACCGCAAAAGCCAGTGCAGATCGTACTCGCATGACTGAAGAGAAAGTAGCCGTTCGCACTCTTAAATGTGCTTTCTCTCTCAAAAACTCAAGACTGTGTTTTTTGGGTTGAATGGGATATTTTTCTGGGTCTGATGCCCCTAAAAGAGTGATTTTCTCAACTTGAAGTTCAACTTTTTGTCCGCCCCCTTGACTCTCTACTAAATTTCCCTCTAGGTGAAGTGAAGCACCGGTGGTGATTTGTTTTAATAAGGATTCATTTAAAGCTTCAAAATCAACAACACACTGGAGATTGTCTAGGGTAGAACCATCGTTTAAGGCGACGAATCGATTGGCTCTAAAGGTTCTTACCCAACCTTGAACCGCACAGGGTGTGTTTGTAGCCCCCGTTTGTAAAACTTTTTTGATTTTTACTGCTTTCATGAATTTGCTTTTGGCGTAGCAAAGATAAGTTTATTTCATAAAAATTACACGGTGGAGAGGCACTTCCCTTATTGATCTAAAATCTCGATTTTTGGTTCTTTCAACACTTTATCATTACTGATCGTATCTTCTAATGAAATAAGCAAAGAAGGGAGAAGAATTAAATTGGCTAACATTGCCATTAATAGAGTTACTGCAACTAGTCCACCTAAGGCTTGAGTCCCTCCAAAGTTGGAGGATAAAAAGACAGAAAATCCAAAGAATAAAACGACAGATGTATAAAACATACTGATTCCCGTTTCTCTTAGTGCGGCAAAAACAGCTTGCTTAATCTTCCATTTATTAGATATTAATTCCTGCCTGTATTTAGCTAAAAAGTGAATGGTATCGTCTACTGAAATTCCGAAGGCAATGCTGAAAACTAAAATAGTAGATGGTTTAAGCGGTATTCCTGCAAATCCCATTACCCCAGCAGTGATAATCAAGGGCAAAAGATTTGGAATCAATGAAATTAAGATCATTTTGAAAGATCGAAATAAATAAGCCATGAAAAATGCAATCAACAAGATGGCCAAGGACAAGGAAAGGATCAGATTGTTTATGAGGTATTTTGTTCCTTTAAGAAAGAGTAATGATTTCCCCGTTATGTTCACTCCGTAACGATCTTTGGGAAATATTTTTGTGATTGCTTTTTTTAGCTCCTCTTCAATAGTTTCCATGCGATCGGTATCAATGTCTTGCATGAAAGTGGTAATTCTTCCAAACTGACCTGTACTATCAACATAACCATTCAGAAGCTGACTGTCTCCGTTGGCTTTACTCAAATAGGGGTAAATAAAACTATTTTCTTGAGTAGTCGGAAGACTGTAGTAATTGGGATTGCCATTATAATAGGCTTGTTTGGCGAACTTTACTGCATTGACCACTGAGAGGGGTGGGGCAAGTTCCGGGTATTCTCCTATAACTTCTTGGAGTTCGTTCATTCGCTTCAATGTAGCGGGCTTTACAATTCCATTTTCACGTTTACTATCCAGCCAAATTTCTACGGGAACAATTCCATTAAAACTTTCATCAAAAAAATGGATGTCCTCGAAGAAGGGGGCACTTTTCGGCATATCTTCAATAATACTTCCTGAAATTTTAATTTGATAAATTCCAATAATTCCAATGATTAAACCTAACAATGAAACAATGTAAACATTAATACGTTTTTTACGCACCTTGTCTTCCATCCACTTCACAAAATAGTCGATGGACTTGTTCTTTAAATGTTTTAAATGTTTCTTCTTGGGTAAGCTCATGAAGCTATAAACGATGGGAATGATTAAAAGAGAAAGCAGGAAAATAGAAACAATATTTATCGAAGCGACCACACCGAACTCTTTTAAAATTTTACTGTTGGTTAAAATAAAAGTAGCAAATCCAGAGGCTGTGGTCAGGTTGGTCATCAAGGTGGCATTCCCAATTTTTACAATAACACGCTGAAGTGATTTAGCTTGATTACTGTGTTTGGCAACCTCTTGTTGGTATTTGTTAATGAGAAAAATACAATTTGGAATTCCAATAACAATAATCAAAGGCGGTATTAAGGCTGTAAGTACGGTAATTTCATATCCCAACCAACCCAGAATTCCAAAAGCCCACATGACTCCAACTGCAACTACAATGAGTGAAATAAAGGTAGCTCTAAACGACCTAAAAAATAGAAAGAAAATTAAGGAGGTAATGAGTGTGGCTCCTAAAATAAAAAGTCCAATTTCATCAACAATGTTTTGGGCATTAAGTGTCCTAATGTAGGGCATTCCTGAGACACGTACATCCATTTGGGCATCCTCCTCAAAAGCCTCAATGAGTGGAATAAATGTTTTAAAAATGAAATCCTTTCGTGCAGCTGTATTAACGATATCGGGGTCCATGTAGATCAAGGTCCGAATGGTATTCGTTTCTGAATTGTAAATCAAATTATTATAGAAAGGGAGTTCTAAAAATAATTTTTGCTTGAATTTTAATAAACCGAGTGAATCTTTGGCTGCACTGAGCTTGACCGTTTCAAGTTTAAAGCTTTCTGTTTGGGTGTCTTTGGTAAGCTCTTGTAAGTTGTCAATGGAGAGCACAAAGTTAATTTCTTTAAAGGCGGTAATGCTGTCATTGAGTTGTCGCCAGGCATTACGCTTTTTAGGTGAAAAAAAAGTGGCGTCCTCTACTGCGATGACAATTACATTTCCTTCCTCACCGAATGTATTTACAAAAGATTGGTAGAGAATATTTTCAGGATGATCGTCGGGTAATAGGTTAGCTTCAGTAAAAGTAAATTGCATATACTTCCACTGTGAGGCCCAAAATCCAGTAAGCGCAATAATAGTAGCAAGAATGAGTATTCTATTTCTTAGAATAAGTCGTGCCACTAGGCCCCATATATTGGATTGGTTTTTCTTTTTCATGAAGCTCGATCGGCAACCGGTTTATAGCGGGTGTTAGACTGTTAAAATTTCTTTCTCTTTGATTCTAAAAATCTCATCTGCTTTTGCATTATAGCTATCGGTTAGTTCTTGAACATCTATTTCATAATTTTTTTGAATGTCCTCAGAAGCCTCTGATTTTTTAATATCATCATTTGCTTCTTTTCGTGCGGCTCGAATTCCGATTTTAGCATTTTCAGTTTCTGATTTTGCCAATTTGGCTAAGTCTTTACGGCGTTCTTCAGTCAGTGGAGGAATATTAATGATAATAGATTCCCCATTATTCATCGGATTGAAACCTAAATTAGCAATGAGAATTGCTTTCTCTAATTCTTGAAGCATTCCTTTTTCCCAGGGCTGAACAGTTAGTGTTCTTCCGTCGGGGGTATTGATGTTTGCCACCTGGCTTATGGGTGTCATTGTTCCATAGTAATCAACTTTCACGCTAGAAAGCATGATGGGGTTGGCTTTTCCAGCTCTCAAATTGAGCATTTCTTTTTCTAAATGCGCCAGCGCTTGATCCATACTCTCTTTTGCTGCATCGACAATAAAATCCATTTCTTCCATAGCTACTTTATTTTATAAATCTACTCGAGTTCCTATGTTTTTTCCTTTTACTACATTCATTAAATTTCCTGGAGTATTCATGTCAAAAACTATAATAGGCAATTTATTTTCTTGA
Source organism: Flavobacteriaceae bacterium (assembly GCA_030828745.1). Classification (GTDB taxonomy): domain Bacteria; phylum Bacteroidota; class Bacteroidia; order Flavobacteriales; family Flavobacteriaceae; genus MS024-2A. The sequence continues at coordinate 16,899 of JAURBX010000005.1, forward strand.
CTTAGAGTGAAGGCAGTAGTATCCATTACTTTGAGGCCCTTTTTTAATACCTCATCAAAGGAGATAGATTCAAATTTGACGGCTTCTTTATTTTTCTCAGGGTCTTCATTGTAAATACCATCTACACGTGTTCCTTTTAGGATAACCTCTGCATTTATCTCGATTGCTCTTAGCACAGCTGCTGAATCTGTTGTGAAATAGGGATTTCCAGTACCTGAACCAAAAATGACAACTCGACCTTTTTCGAGATGGCGAGTGGCTTTTCTTTTAATAAAAGGTTCTGCAATGGCTTCTATTTTAATCGCTGTTTGAAGTCTTGTCGGGACATCATTGTTTTCTAGAGCGCTCTGTAGTGCAAGACCATTAATAACGGTAGCAAGCATTCCCATGTAATCTGCCTGTACACGATCCATCCCTTTACTTGCACCTGATACTCCTCTAAAAATATTTCCACCACCAATGACAATTGCGATTTCGATACCTAAATCAAAAACCTTTTTTATTTCTTTGGCGTAACTATCAATTCGGACTGGATCAATTCCATGCGTGAGGTCGCCCATTAAGGCTTCTCCGCTCAATTTTAAAAGTATTCTTTGGTATTTCATGTAGATGAATGTGTTAACAAATATAAAAATTAAAGAAGAATTTTCTTGAGTTAATGACCAACAATCTATAGTGTTAAACCTTTTACTTATTCTTGTTTAGTTCAAAACTGCTTTTAAACTCAAGTCAATAGGTTTTGCACTGTAGGTTAAAGCTCCCATTGAGATGAAATTTACCCCTGTTTCGGCCATTTCAATCAAATTATTTTCCGTTATGTTTCCAGAGGCTTCTGTGGGTACTTTATTGTTGATCAATTCAAGAGCAGTAACAAGTTCTCTGGCGTTGAAGTTGTCTAGTAAAATTCTACTTACCCAGGGAAAGGGTAGGACTGCCTTGATTTCATCCAGATTTCTTGCCTCAACAACCACCTCTAAAGGCTGGGGTAGTGACTTCAGGTAGTATTCTGTCTTTTGAAGCGCTTGGGTCATCCCACCGCAAAAATCAACATGATTGTCCTTGATCATTAAGGCGTCAAATAATCCCATTCGGTGATTGGTCCCACCTCCAATTTGAACGGCCCATTTTTCGGGATATCTAAAATTAGGGGTGGTTTTTCTGGTATCCAAAAGTTGGCAATTTGTATGCTTTATTTTTTGAGATAATTTATGGGTGAGTGAAGCGATACCACTCATGCGTTGCATAGAATTTAGCACCAAACGCTCCGTCGCTAAAATAGACTGGGTATTTCCTTCAACTTTAAAGGCAATAGCTCCTTTTTTTACTTTAGCCCCTTCTTTTATGAGGGGGTTAAAAATTAAATTAGGATCGTAGCGATGAAAAAGAACTTCTGCAAGCCCCATCCCTGCAAGTATTCCCTCTTCTTTGACTAACAATTTAGCCGAACTTGTTGCAGTTTCAGTAATACAGGACTGGCCACTATGGTCTCCGGAACCAATATCTTCCTTTAGCGCTTCATCTATGAAGTGATTTAATTCGCTTTTATAATGTTGAAAAAAATGACTAGGCATAATCTTGATTGTAAAAAACTCCTTTGTTTTCTGTGATGGATTGCGCTTGTTGGATGATCAAATGAGCAATACTTACCATATTTCTTAATTCACACAAGCCATGGGTCAGTTTGTGTTGATTGTATATTTCTTGCACTTTATTATAGATTTCAAACATTTCTAAGTCAGCTTTTTGAAGTCCTTCTGTTGTTTTGAAAATCCCAACATGATTGGTCATTACTTCTTGTAGTTTGTGACGTAAATGACGAATTTCTTTTATCTCAACTGAGTTAGAATAGGTGTCTCCTTTCCACTCCGGGAGTGTTTCATAAAAAGAGGGGTCTGGCAATTCCATCTTTAAGGCATCAAGAACATCAAGAGCTGCACGATGAGAAAAAACTAAGGCTTCGAGCAAGGAATTGGACGCAAGTCGATTGGCTCCGTGTAGTCCTGTAGAGCTGCATTCTCCAATAGAGTAAAGACCTTTTAGTTTGGATTCACTTTTACTGTTAACTTGGATGCCTCCACAAAAGTAATGGGCAGCAGGAACGACTGGGATCATGTCTTGAGGTAGATGTATTTCTAATGATGAACAAGTTTCATAGATCTTAGGGAAGCGTTTTTTCCAGGTTTCAGTCGTCAAATAAGAACAGTCAAGGGAAACAAATTTTTCTTCTTGTTTTTGAATCTCTTTTTGAATGGCACGGGCTACAATATCTCTTGGGGCAAGTTCTTTTCTAGAATCGTATTGATCCATAAAGCACTCACCCAAACTATTTTTGAGTTTGGCTCCTGCTCCTCGAACCGCTTCGGTAATCAAAAAGGTATTTCCATTCACTTTATGGTATAAGGCCGTGGGGTGAAATTGAACGAAGGGCAACTTGTCCATGTGAACTTTTGCTCTGTAAGCAGCACCAAGTCCGTCGCCTGTTGCTAGAGCTGGATTTGTGCTGTGTGCGTATAGACTCCCTGCACCTCCAGTACAGAGTGCCGTAATTTTAGCGCTTATTTTAAGAATGCTTTCTTCCTCTCTAGAAATGACATAAGCGCCATAACAGCGATGGTGTTTTTGGGTACTGTGGTGATCTGTAATTAAATCAACTAAGGTGTGATTTTCTAAAATTTTAATATTGGGAAAGGACTTAATCTTATTCACCAAAGCTTGTTGAATGTGAAGCCCTGTGTGGTCTTTATAGTGGACTACTCTTTTTTCCGAATGCCCCCCTTCTTTCACTAAATGAAGATTTTCTTGTTGGGTGTCAAATTGAGTTCCCCAATTCATCAACTCCTTGAGCCGATCTTTACCTTCCTCTACTACAAATTTCACAACTTCAGGATTGCAGGCACCATCCCCAGCAATCAAGGTGTCTTGTATATGTTTTTCAAAAGAATCTTTTTCGAAATCGGAGACTACCGCAATCCCACCTTGAGCATATTTTGTATTTCCCTCACTAACTTGATCTTTGGAAATTAAGACCATAGAAATTTCAGGATCATTCATTGCTAATTTAATGGCAAAAGAAAGTCCAGAAATTCCAGTCCCAATAATTAATAAATCTGTAAACATTATTATTTTAACGCTAACATTTTAAGAATAGGCATTTTTGCTTTTTCAATGAGTTCGGGTGCTAACAGAATTTCAGGTTGTTCAAAACGCAAACAATTATATAGTTTTTCTAAGGTATTTAATTTCATAAAAGCACATTCACTACAAGCACAAGTATCGTCTTCAACAGGTGCTGGTATAAAAGTTTTATGTGGACATTTTTTCTGCATTTCATGTAAAATTCCAGCTTCTGTAGCAACAATATAGCTGTTAGCAGAGTCGGATTGAACAAATTGAAGTAGGCCCGAAGTGCTTCCAACATAATGGGCAATCTCAAGAATTGGTGATTCGCTTTCAGGGTGGGCAATAAATTTAGCTTCGGGGTACTCCTGGGCAAGGGCTACAATTTTATTAAAGGAAAAAGCTTCGTGAACAATACAGGCACCATCCCATAAAATCATATCCCGTCCTGTTTCTTTAATTAAAAAGCGACCTAGATTTTTATCAGGAGCAAAGATGATTTCTTGATCAACTGGAATACTTTCAATCACCCTTTTAGCATTGCTAGAAGTACAAACGATATCACTCAGCGCTTTGATTTCAGCAGAACAGTTAATATAGGTTACAACGATTGCTTTAGGATGCAACGCTTTGAATGCTTCAAAATCAGTGGGAGGACAAGAATCTGCCAAAGAGCAACCAGCCTTTAAATCGGGGAGCAATACTTTTTTCGATGGATTGATGATTTTCGCAGTTTCTGCCATAAAATGGACTCCAGCAAAAACAATAATATCTGCTTCTACTTTCGCAGCTTGTTGCGCAAGATACAGGCTATCCCCTAAGTAGTCTGCTAAGTCTTGGATAGCTGGTTCCTGATAATAATGGGCAAGAAGAACAGCATTCTTTTCCTTTTTAAGTTTTACTATGGCTTGGCTCAGGTCAACATCTTTTTCAACAGGAGCTTGTATATATCCTAAACGGTCTAATTGTTTTGAAATCGTTTGTTGCGTCATTTTGATTTATTTAATAAATCTTAAAGCAAGTTATTACATTATTTGCTTTTAATATTTATATCCGAGTTATTATTTAATACACTTTCCATTGTGTAGGCATTTTTCAATTTAAAATCACCAACTTGAGTTCTCTGTAAAGCACTAAGGTGAGCACCGCTCGAAATTGATTTTCCAAAATCATGTGCTAAGCTTCTAATGTAAGTTCCTTTACTACAGCGAATTAAAAAACCGACATTAGGTAATTCTATCTTGGTGATTTTAAACTCAGAGACAGTGACAGTCCGTTTTACAATTTCGGTAGTTTCTCCCGCTCTGGCATATTCATATAGCCTTTTTCCATCTTTTTTAAGAGCAGAAAAAAGTGGAGGTTGCTGTTGAATGGTTCCGGTAAATTGTTGTGTTGTGTGTTTTATTAATTCAGGTGTGATGTGATCAATGCTAAAGGTTTTGTCAATCTCAGTTTCTAGGTCGTAAGAGGGAGTAGTCGCTCCCAGTTTAAATGTTCCTATGTATTCTTTTTCGGTATCCTGTAACGTACTGATTGTTTTTGTTTTCTTTCCTGTACAGATGAGCAATAGTCCGGTAGCCAAGGGGTCGAGAGTTCCTGCGTGTCCAACTTTTAATTTTTTAAGTCCTGTTGCATTTTTTAAATGCCAACGGATTTTATTAACTACCTGAAAGGAGGTCCAGCCTAGGGGTTTGTCAATCAAGAAAATTTGACCCTTCTGAAGTATTTCAGAATCAAAATGTTGTTCAAAAAAGTCCATATACCAAAGCAATTCCACCAACAGTTATACAGTAAAGACTAAAAAATTTAAGTTGACTTTTTTTAACTAATGCAATCATCCATTTGCAAGCTAAAATACCCGTAAAAAAGGCTGCAAAAAACCCAAAAAATAAAGGCAGAAATTCGATTTTATGACTTAATCCATCCGCATCTAAAATAGTATTAGCCATGCTCCCAAAAATAAGAGGAAGCACCATAAGGAAAGAAAAGCGTGCCGCTTTTTCACGATCAATTCCCAGTAATACAGCAGTAGCAATAGTTGATCCACTTCTAGAGATTCCGGGTAGAATAGCAATGGCTTGAACGATACCTAAAACGATTGCATTTTGAGAAGAGACAGTTTTGTCTGTTTTTTTGGCTTTGTCTGCCCAAAATAAAATGATTGCAGTGAGGCAAAGCATGGCTCCAACTAAGGTCAAATTTCGTGCAAAAAGTAATTCGATTTGATCTTGTAAAAAAAGACCAACAAGCGCGGCAGGAATCATGGAGAGAATAATTTTATAACTAAATTCAGTACTCTCGTTCCATTTAAATGCAAAGAGGCCTTTGATGATTTCAAGAATATCTTTTCTAAAGACCACAACTGTGCTTAGTGCAGTAGCTACATGAAGGGCGATAGTTAAAAAAAGACTTTCTTGGGCCTCTGCTTGATTTCCAAACAAGGCTTTACCAATTTCTAAATGACCACTAGACGAAATGGGTAAAAATTCGGTTAACCCTTGGATGATACCAAGAACAATCGCCTCAACATAACTCATTTTTTGGAAGCTTGTTGTGTCAGAATAGAATACATGGCAACTCCAAACCCAACAAGTACTAACGTGGGAGCCAAGCGAATGCGTCTAAAGTTAAAAATGGCTTCATTGAAATAATTTGGATCTTCACTTCCACCACCCGTCATTAAGATAAAACCCGTTGCAATTAGAGCAATTGCTAAAAAAAGAAAGCGGTAATTTCGTTTTCCAAACAATAATTTTTTAGGAGTGTTGGACTGTTTCATAGGACTAATACGTTTTAATATACAGCGTCTGTTTTAAGGTTTAAATAGCGTTGAGTCGCAAAGAAGGTGCTAATACCTGTAATTCCAATTCCTAAAAGTAAAACTCCTCCAAAAACAACAATGAGCTCAAATGGATGGTTCATCATGTTTAGTTCTGGAAAGCGCTTATTGAGTTCAAAGAACAAAAGCGTAAGGCCACCCAAGGCAAGTAAGGAACTGACAAACCCTAGTCGCAAATGAGTCCAGATAAAAGGTCTACGGATAAATGATTTAGTTGCCCCGACAAGTTGCATGGTTTTGATAATAAATCGCTTGGAATAAATAGACAGTCTGATGGAACTATTTATCAGCAATAAAGCAATGACAACAAATAAAACCGTTGTGATAAGTAACACAATAGAAATTTTACGAATATTTTCATCCAAAAGAGTGACTAGAGGTTGGTCATACACAACTTCATTTACAAATTCAGCAGTTTCGATATTTTCTTTTGTTTGTATGAGAGAAAGGGTATTGACAAAGGCAGCATTGAAATAAATATCAATTGAATTTAGTAAAGGATTATACCCCAAAAATTCTACAAAATCTTCTCCAATATCTCTGGAATATAATTCTGCTGCTTCTTCTTTAGGAGTAAAGCGAACATTTTTTGTAGCCGGATTGAGTTGGATTTTTTTTTGTAGTTGGGTAATTTCAATGTCTTTCGTGCTGTCTTTCAAATAAACGGTCATCACGATTTGCTCTTTGAAATGCGAAGCAATGTTTTTTGTGTTTAGAAGGAATAGGCCAAGAACACCAACAAAAAATAAGACAAGTGTAATACTCACCACCACAGAAAAGTATCCTGTGAGTAATCTTCTTTTTTGGAAGTTTTCTTGAAAGCTTTGTGCCACAACAAATGTTTTTGTAAAAATAGAAAAGAATTACAAGAACAGGGCTTATAAAATATTCTTTTAGCATTTTATCATTCCAGCAATAAGCGTATTTTTGTGCCTTTAAAAGCAACCAATACCGAAACACGTGGGATACGACTTTAAAGAAATTGAAAATAAATGGCAGGCATACTGGGCAGACCAGCAAACTTTTAAAGTCTCCAACGATTCAGAAAAACCAAAATTTTACATCTTGGACATGTTTCCTTATCCTTCAGGTGCAGGACTTCACGTAGGACATCCCCTCGGATACATTGCAAGTGATATTTATGCGCGTTTCAAACGCCACAAAGGTTTTAATGTATTGCATCCACAAGGCTACGATTCTTTTGGTTTACCCGCTGAACAGTATGCAATTCAAACTGGACAGCATCCTGCAAAAACAACTCAAGATAATATTTCACGCTACAGAACTCAATTGGATCAAATGGGGTTTTCGTTTGATTGGAGCAGAGAGGTGAGAACTTCAAGTCCTGATTTTTATAAGTGGACCCAATGGATTTTCTTACTTTTATTTGATCACTATTATTGTAAAGATACTGACAAAGCATTGTCTATCACATCTTTAATTAATCGCTTTGAAAAAGAAGGGAATATCAATATTAATGCAGTCAGCGATGTCAAAACCGAGTCTTTTTCTGGGGATGAGTGGCTTGCTTTTGATGAACTCCAGAAACAAGAAATTCTTCTAGGATATCGTCTAACTTATCTTTCTGATACTGAAGTCAATTGGTGTGCTGACCTTGGAACTGTTTTGGCAAATGACGAAATTATTAATGGGGTTTCAGAGCGAGGGGGTTATCCTGTGACCAAAAAGAAAATGAAGCAATGGAGTATGCGAATTAGTGCCTATTCGGAACGTCTACTTTCAGGTTTGGAGCGCATTGATTGGCCAGAATCGTTAAAAGAAATGCAACGTAATTGGATTGGGAAATCGATTGGGGCGAAAGTGTTCTTTGAAATTGAAGGGAGTGATAAAAAAATAGAAGTCTTTACCACCCGACCTGATACAATCTTTGGGGTGACCTTCATGACCCTTGCGCCTGAATTAGATTTGGTTCAAGAAATTGTAAAGCCAAATCAGGAAGAAGCTGTTAACTCTTATATTAAAGAAACTCAGCAGCGAACCCAAAGAGAACGAATGGCTGATGTAAAAAATATTACTGGAGTGTTTACGGGTGCGTATGCCCAACATCCTCTCACTGGAGACAGCATTCCAATTTGGATTGGTGATTATGTATTAGCCGATTATGGAACAGGAGCGGTTATGGCTGTGCCTTGTGGAGATCAAAGAGATTATGATTTTGCTAAACATTTTGATATTCCAATCACCAATATCTTTAAAGATGTTTCTATTGCAGAAGATGCATATACAGACAAGGTAAATACAATCATAGATCATTCTGACTTTTTAAACGGACTTTCCTACAAGGACGCTATGGTTCGTGTCATAGATGTTCTTGAAGAAAAAGGAGCTGGAGCGGGAACAATCAATTATAAACTTCGAGATGCTGTATTTAGCAGACAACGTTATTGGGGAGAACCGATTCCAATCTATTATAAAAATGGGATGCCGCAACCTTTGACTTTAGAAGATTTACCTTTGAATTTACCTGATGTTGAAAATTATTTACCCACCCCTGAAGGTGCTCCACCCCTAGGCAATGCAGTAAATTGGGCCTGGAACGAAAAAGAAAGAAAGGTAGAGGCAAATACTGCGATTGATCACAGGACAATTTTCCCCTTGGAGTTAAATACAATGCCCGGATGGGCAGGAAGTTCATGGTATTTCTATCGGTATATGGATGCACAAAATCCAGATGTTTTTGTTGGCAACGAAGCCAAAAATTATTGGCAAGATGTAGACCTTTATTTAGGGGGAAGTGAACATGCAACGGGACATTTGCTCTATTCTCGTTTTTGGCAAAAATTCCTTTTTGATTTAGACCTTTTACCTGTAGAGGAGTATGCAAAAAAGCTCATCAACCAGGGGATGATTTTGGGAACTTCTGCTTTTATATATAGAAAACCTGGAACTCAAACCTATGTTTCAAAAGACTTGCTAGGCCCTGAAGATACTTACGAACCGATTCGAGTTGATGTCAATCTGGTCAATGCATCAGACGAGTTGGATGTGGAAGGATTAAAAAAATGGCAACCCCAATTTGCTGTAGCTGAGTTTGAGTTTAGCCTGGGAGTCCTTAAAGTAGGAAGAGAGGTTGAAAAAATGTCCAAGTCCAAATACAATGTTGTCAATCCCGATGAGATTTGTGAACAGTATGGTGCTGATACGCTACGTATGTATGAAATGTTCTTAGGTCCACTAGAACAAGCCAAGCCCTGGAATACTGCTGGAATGTCGGGGGTGCATAATTTTTTAAGGAAGTTCTGGAGATTATTTTACAAAGAAGATACGTTTTTAGTGACGGATTCAGTACCTGATAAAAAAGAACTTAAAATATTGCATGAAACGATTAAAAAAGTAACTGAGGATATCGAATCTTTTTCTTTTAATACCTGTGTGAGTTCTTTTATGATCTGTGTAAATGAACTGACAAGTTTAGATTGCCATAGTGTTGAGGTATTAAAACCTTTGACGATTTTATTATCTCCTTTTGCACCCCACATTTCTGAAGAACTTTGGCAAAAGTTGGGACATACAAAAAGTATCGTTGAAGTTCCTTTTCCTGAGTTTAATGAATCCTTTTTGGTGGAAGAGGCAAAGAATTACCCAGTATCTTTTAACGGAAAAATGCGTTTTACACTTTCTCTTTCTTTAACATTGGATAAAGAAGCGATTCAGAAAGCGGTTCTGGATGATCTGAGGACTCAAGAATACTTGGAGGGTAAAGCCCCGAAAAAATGGATTATTGTTCCTAACAAAATTATTAATATCGTATTTTAATGACACCCCTTCAAATTGAATTAATTGGTATGTTTGCCGCAGTGCTAACTACCTCTGCCTTTATTCCTCAAGTGTATAAAATTTGGAAAACAAAAATTTCTGATGGGGTTTCTCTCAGTATGTATTTATCGATGCTTATAGGGGTTGTTTCCTGGTGTGTGTATGGGTATTTAATTGGGAGCCCTTCTGTGTTAATTGCAAATATTGTGGCAGGCTTATTGCAAATAATGATTATTTATTTTAAGTTAAAATTTAAATAAACAGAAGTATTATAATTGAATATAATTATTTTTAAATAAAAACTATGGGAAGTTACTACTTGATAATAATTGTTATTTCACTTGCCAGTATGTGGGTAAGCAATACTCTAAAGAGTAAATTCAAAAAATACTCTAGGTTGAGTTTACGTAATGGAATGTCTGGAAAGGAGATTGCAGAAAAAATGCTTGCCGATCATGGAATTCGCGATGTAGAAGTAATATCAGTTAGAGGGTCCTTGACAGATCATTACAATCCTAAAAATAAAACGGTAAACCTTAGTGAGTCTGTGTATAATGAACGAAATGCAGCAGCAGCAGCTGTTGCCGCTCACGAATGTGGCCATGCGGTTCAGCATGCAAAAGGATACGAGTGGTTGAGATTGAGATCTCAGCTAGTGCCTGTAGTGGGAGTTGCGTCAAATTTATCCATGATTGTCATTATAGCTGGATTGGTTTTAATGCAAATGGTTTCTTTTGGATTTGAAATAGCAGTTGTTGGAGTCGGACTTTTTGGCTTGGGCACCTTGTTTAGTTTCATTACCCTTCCTGTTGAGTATGATGCAAGTAACAGAGCACTAGCTTGGTTGGAACGAAAAAATATGGTTTCTAGAGAAGAATTAGCTGGGTCAAAAGATGCTTTAAAATGGGCGGCGAGAACATATGTAGTTGCCGCTTTAGGATCTCTGGCAACACTAGCCTATTTCGCTTTTCAAGTGTTTGGAGGAAGGAGAAATTAATTAAAGTGCTATTTGACGATTCAATTGTTGTTGCAGTGATATGAACGTTTCGGTTCTTGAGACCCCCTCTACAGATTGTATTTTCTTATTTAATAATTCCATAAGGTGTTCATTGTCTTTGCAAAGCAGTTTTGCAAAAATACTCCAATTACCTGTAGTGTAATGACATTCAATGACTTCAGGAATGCTTTTGAGTTGCTTAACGGCCTCTGGATTTCTCATGGCTTTATCTAAATAAATTCCGATAAAAGCAACGGTTTTAAAACCGAGTATTTTTGGATTAATGATAATTTGTGAACCTGAAATCACTTGAGCCTTTTCAAGCTTTTTTAATCTTTGGTGAACAGCAGCCCCTGAAATACCCGTATTTTTTGAAATTACCAAAATGGGAGTTCGCGCATCTTCCATTAAGGTTTTTAAAATAATTTTATCAATTCCGTCAATCGTGACTGTTTGCTCAGATATTTTCATAATAGATGTATTAATTCAATTATTGTTAATGAATCTTTGAGTTTATTCAAAGGTACTATACAATTTAAATAAAATAAGCGATTTTGATTAATATATATTTTTAATCCGTTTAAAAATCAAATATTAATTTTAATTTTTTAAATGAAAAACAGCGTATGATGTCTTTACAAACCAAGATGCGTTTATATGGAAGCGTATTTATGGCTATTTCTATCCTCCTAGGTGCTTTTGCAAGTCACTATTTGAAGACAATTTTGGAATCTGATTCCCTGGCTAACTTTGATGTAGGCGTTCGTTATCTAGTTTATCACGGTCTTGCACTCTTGACTTTGTTAAACTTTACTTTTAATTCAATCAAGAGACAAAAACAGATTGTAAATATACTTTTAGTTGGGTGTAGTCTTTTTTCTGGAAGTATTTTTATCTTGAGTTTTAAAGAGCAATTTCCCTTCTCTGTAAGTGGGTTAGGACCGATTACTCCTATAGGAGGTAGTTTATTGATTTTGGGTTGGGTGCTACTAATTTTTCAATGGATCAAGACAAAAAATAATTAAACTTTTTTATTTATTGTTCTTTTCAATATACTTTTCAATGGCCATTGTCATTGAAGGAGTTTCGGGTGTAGGTGCTTTGATGTCAATTCTCAAATCTGCTGTTTCAGCAGCTTTAATAGTGGAATTTCCATAGACAGCAATACGAGTATCATTTTGTTTGAAATCAGGGAAATTTTTGAAAAGAGATTCAATTCCTGAAGGACTAAAAAACACAAGGATATCATAGTAAACATCACGCAAATCAGACAAATCACTGACTACTGTTTTGTATAAAATAGCCCGTTGCCAGTTTAGTGAGACTTTGTCTAAAAAATTTGGCACATCTGGCTTCAAAACATCAGAGGTGGGAAACAAGAACGTTTCTTTGTTGAATTTTTTAAATACCGATTCGAGATCCTCTATTTTTTTTTCACCAACGTAAATTTTACGTTTTCGATAAACAACATATTTCTGAAGATAAAAAGCTACCGCTTCAGATTGGCAAAAATATTTTGTGCTATCCGGGACAGTAAAACGCATTTCCTTGCAAAGACGAAAGAAATGGTCTACCGCATTTCTACTTGTTAAAACAATATTTTGAAAATTATTGAAATCGATTTTTTGTTGCCTTACTTCTTTGGCATCAAGGCCTTCTACATGAATAAAAGGTCTAAAGTGAACGGTTAACTTATACTTGTCTAGAAGCTTGCTATAAGGGGACTTGTCACTTGAAGGTTCTGGTTGGGAAACCAAAATAGTTTTCACTTTCATATATCAAAATAAATTACATTCTAGTTTCAATAATCAAAAAATAAAGCCATAACCACGGCGCTATTTTAACCGTGCAAAGATAAAAAATTAAATAAAAAATATCCTTTGGATTACTTTTAATAAAGGAAAGTAAAATACCTGCCTGCAAAATTCCCCAGATCAAAAAAAGCAGAAATAAAAATACGGTAATGATTTCAGGAGCTAAATGGGTGTAATGCCCTATAAACAGTAGTATTGATAAAAATAAAGAAAATTGGGTATTATGAGTAAAAGCCCTAAAATGATATGAATTTATTTTGTTTAACATATTCATTTGTTTGAGAACAAACTGTACAAACATGAATCGAATCCATCCAAAAAAAATAATTGCAAATAAGATGTAGTAAAATTCAAAGGCATAGAGTTCAGTGCCAGAAGTCTCTTTAATACCCCATAGGATCAATAGGCTAACGGAACTGAAAATTAGAAGGGCACTTAATGTATTAAATACACCTTGAAACGATAAGTTTCGATCGGTTGTATATTTGCTAATATAAATACTGGAAGAATAAAATTTAAGTAAATCCCAAAATCTAGAAGCTTCAAAATAATGAAGACCAACCACGAGTAGTAGGTTCAAAAAGAAAATGAGACTGATCCAATCTTGGTCAATACTCGCTCTATAGATCCATTCTCCCATGGACCAAATTTACTTTATTTTTAAAAATTAATATCTTCTTCTTATTGATATGTTGCGAATACATTTCCTATTTTTACCCTGGTTATGGAACAAACTCTTATTATTATTCCTACTTATAATGAAATCGAAAATATTGAGGCGATTATCAAAACAGTTTTTGAAACAGAATTGAAGCTAGATATTTTGGTGGTTGACGATCAATCTCCTGACGGTACAGGAAAGGCTGTCATAGCCTTAATGTCTCAATATAAAGCAAGGTTGTTTTTAGAGTCAAGATCTAAAAAAAGTGGTCTTGGAGCTGCCTATGTGCACGGTTTTAAATGGGCTTTAAAAAGACAGTATCAGTATGTTTTTGAGATGGATGCAGATTTTTCTCATGATCCTAAAGAATTGGCTCCCATGTTGGAAAAGTTAAAAGCGGGTACAGACCTTGTTGTTGGTTCTCGCTATGTGAAGGGGGTAAATGTTGTGAACTGGCCAATGAGCAGAATTTTACTTTCTTACTTTGCCTCAAAATACGTTCAACTCATAACGTCAATGCCTATTAAAGATGCTACGGCAGGTTTTGTTGGTTACCGCCGCGTTGTCTTAGAATCCATAGTGTTGGATGAAATAAAATTTGTGGGCTATGCCTTTCAGATAGAATTAAAGTACAAAGCTTGGGTTAAAAAGTTCAAGCTAGAAGAACATCCGATTATTTTCACCAATCGTGTTTTGGGAAAGTCTAAAATGAATGGCAATATTATTTGGGAGGCACTTTCTGGGGTCTTATTTTTGCGATTAAACAAAAGAAAATTCAAATGAATTCAGGATCAATACTCAAAATAATAAATGCTAAAATAGTCAATGAAGGACATGTTTTTGAGGGTGAAATTTTAATCGAAAAGGATAGAATTAGTCAAATTGGAAATGAAATTACAGTTGAAGGAATTCATGAAATTTTTGATGCCAAGGGAAATTATATTTTACCCGGATTAATAGACGATCAAGTTCATTTCAGAGAGCCTGGACTCACCCATAAAGCAACTATCGCTACTGAATCGAAGGCTGCCATTGCTGGTGGAATTACTTCTTTTATTGAAATGCCTAATACTTCGCCACAAACCACTACAATAGAAGCTTGGGAAGCAAAAAATAAACAAGCAGAGGCCACTTCTTTTGCTAATTATGCCTTTATGTTTGGCGGGACTAATGATAATCTGGAGGAGATTTTAGCATTAGATATCAAGAAAGTTCCTGCACTCAAACTTTTTTTAGGCTCTTCTACAGGGAATATGTTAGTGGATAATCCGGATGTACTTAGAAAGATATTCAAGAATACAGACTTGGTGATTGCGGTACATTGTGAAGACGAAGAAACAATCCGAAAAAATATGCAAAAAGCACTGGAAACCTATGGCGAGGATATCCCTATTTCACAACATCCCCTCATTCGAAGTGAGGAAGCTTGTTATTTATCTTCTTCGCAAGCAGTCGCTTTAGCTAAAGAAACAGGAGCAAGACTACATGTATTTCACTTGTCCACAGCAAAAGAGCTTTCTCTATTTCGAAATGATATTCCGTTAAAAGAGAAAAAGATTACCGCCGAAGTATGTATCCATCATTTGTGGTTTTCTTCAGAGGACTATGAGGAAAAAGGAACACGTATTAAATGGAATCCTGCCGTAAAAACAAAAGAAGATAGAGCAGCCCTGTGGGAGGGTCTGAATTCTGATTTATTAGATGTTCTTGCTACAGATCATGCGCCGCATACAAAAGAAGAAAAAGAAAATAAATACAGTCAAGCTCCCTCTGGTGGACCCTTGGTTCAACATGCCCTTCCTGCGCTTCTAAGTGCCTATCATCAAGGAAAAATTACGTTAGAAAAAATAGTAGAAAAGGCCTGTCATAATCCTGCAATTTTATTTGATGTCAAGCATAGAGGTTTTTTAAAGGAGGGTTACTTTGCTGACCTTGTTGTAATTGATCTAGAAAAAGAACATCGGGTTGAAACCTCAAATATTTTATATAAATGCGGATGGTCACCCTTTGAGGGAACTATTTTGAAGGGATCTGTAGAGCGTACTCTTTTAAATGGAAAATGGGTGTTTAAAGAGGGAGAAGTAGCAGTGCAAACGGCTGCAAAAGCACTAACTTTTGATCGATAATTATGAAATTACTTCACGTTTTTTATGCGTTTACTTTTTGCACGCTACTTCTTAGCAGTTGTTCAGGGACAGATTCTGTTGAAAAGCCAGAAAATTTGATTAGTGAGAAAAAAATGGAAGCCATTTTATATGATGCGATTATGATGGAGGTCATGACTACTTTTTCTCTGAAAAATCCAACTTTTGAAGCTTTAATGGGTAAATCGTATCTCTATTCAAAGTATAAGATTGATAGTCTTCAATTGGTTGAGAGTGAAAATTATTACGCCAAAAACCCCAGAAATTATCTCAAGATTCACAATAATGTGTTGAAGCGTATCGAAAAGGAAAAGGATAGTTTTGATCGATTAGGAAAAAAACAAAAGGTAAACTAAAATTTATACGACTTACCAATTTTGGATATGCACTGATCAATATTGGTGTATTTGAAATTGAGTGTGGAGCAAATCTTAGTTCCAATGTAATGTTGCTTACTGCAGAGCGTCTCAATAAATGGAATACTCAAAAAGTTTTTACGAATGTGGAGTAGATCTAAGGTTTTTTCAACAACATACAATAAATATAAAATACTTCCTTTCAGGGGGATCGAAGCAGGTTTCTTGTTTAGGGAAACTGCAATTTTTTTAAGTCACTCTTTTTGGCTTAAATTTTCAGCAACTAAACTAAAACGTTCATTTTGAATATCGGATTCCATTAAACGGATTAAAACCTGTATTACATCATCCAGTGCAACAACAGCTGTGTCTCCAGTTGGATAAAAAC
>JAURBX010000162.1 GCA_030828745.1 Flavobacteriaceae bacterium
CTCTTTCAAAAAATAAAGTAAGGGTTGTTTTCTGCTACTTCGTAGGGAAAACAGGTCACCGATTTTATTTAAATTCCTCCCTTTGGATGTTTTTCTTTTTTTGTAACTTTGAATCACAACCCATTTCTATACCCCAAGATTATGAGCCTACAGCCCCCATCCTCATTTCACTCCTCCCTTGCTCGTATCACCCCTTTTTTGGAAAAGAGGATTGATATCTTTTTTTCACAGAAGTTATTAGGCCAAGACAGTGGTAAAAACAAAGAAATGATAGTTAGGTCGCTACACGAGAAATGGGAAAAATAAAAAACACCCTGGATGATTTTTTTAAGAATGAAACGTTCCACAACATATGCTGATTCGGGAAGTATTGTTGAACAAAAACAAAAATATAACGGAAATGAACACACTTAGGGTTAATATATATGCTAGTTATAGGCAATTCAAAAAAAGAGCATATTGCAGAGTGTTCAAATATTAAATCAAATTTGTATTTGATAAAATAAACTGATTTTGAGATTCAAGATATAAAATGATAAAAAAACCGAAAATAGCAACAGTGGACTTATTCTGCGGTGTGGGAGGTCTAACTCATGGACTAAAAAAAGCAGGCATAAAAGTTAGAGCAGGAATTGATTTGGACACAAGTTGCAAATATGCGTATGAAAAAAATAATAAAGCAAAATTTATTGGTGAGGATATTTCTAAAATAAATGGTGAAGATTTAGCAAAATTTTGGAAAGAAGACGAAATAAAAGTTTTAGTGGGGTGCGCTCCATGTCAGCCTTTTTCAGCCCATTCAAATAAGGTGAAAAATAAAGAGGGTGGAGATAAATGGAATTTGTTAAATGAATTTCTAAGAATCGCTGAGGAAACAAAACCAAGTATAATTTCGATGGAAAATGTACCTAATTTATCTAACAAAGATATTTTTACAAATTTCGTCAATAATCTTAAAGAGCTTGGTTATAATGTAACATATAAAAACGTATACTGTCCTGATTACGGAATACCTCAAAAAAGAAGACGACTTGTTTTATTAGCATCAAAACTTGGTGAAATTTCCCTCATCCCACCAACACCGTATAAAATTAATTGCTAGTGCAAGCTTACTTGCGAAAATCCTCCCGGATTTTCTATTCGGTTTGTATTTGCTAAATTAGGTTCTTAAAACACGCAACTACTCATAGCCGAGACCGTTAATCATTCTCCCCTCACATCATATGGACTCCCCCACCCATTTTCCTTATCTTTACCAGATCTTTTAACCTTAAAACACGTATAGCATGCAACTGTACAATACCTTAAGCGCAAAAGAGCGTGCGCAACTTATTGAAGAAGCCGGACAAGAACGGCTAACGCTCTCTTTTTATCAATATGCCCAATTGGGCAATCCACAACTATTTCGGGACTATTTATTTATACATTGGAATCCTTTGGAGGTTTTAGGGCGAATTTATGTAGCTAATGAAGGCATCAACGCACAGCTTTCGCTCCCCGCAGCTCAATTTGAAGCCTTTAAAAAGACCTTAGATGAAATCACTTTTTTGCAAGGCGTGCGATTAAACATTGCCATCGAGCAAGACAATAAATCTTTTTTGAAACTGACCATTAAAGTTCGCACCAAGATTGTAGCAGACGGACTAGAAGACAACAGTTTTGATGTAACCCAAAAAGGAAAGCACGTTAACGCTCAGGAATTCAATAGTTTACTTGCAGAAGAAAACACCATTTGTGTGGACATGCGCAACCATTATGAAAGTGAGATTGGGCATTTTGATTCGGCCATTACGCCTGATGTGGATACCTTTCGGGATTCTTTACCCATCATTGAAGAAGAACTTTCCGAACATAAAGAAGACAAAAAACTGTTGATGTACTGTACAGGCGGGATTCGCTGTGAAAAGGCTTCGGCCTATTTCAAGCACAAAGGGTTTAAAAAGGTTTATCAATTGGAAGGGGGCATTATCGAATATGCCCGTCAGGTAAACGCTCAAGCCTTAGAAAATAAATTTATTGGTAAAAACTTTGTTTTTGATGAACGACGAGGGGAGCGAATTTCTGAGGATGTGATTTCCCAATGCCATCAGTGTGGCGCACCCTGTGATACCCATGTAAACTGTATCAACGAAGCCTGTCATTTATTGTTTATTCAGTGTGAAGCCTGTCAAGAAAAAAGGAATCAATGCTGTTCTTCCAAGTGTGAAGAGATCGTAGCCTTGCCCCTGGCAGAACAACGGGCATTGAGAAAAGGGCAACACAATAGCAATAAAATTTTTAAAAAAGGGCGTTCGGAAGTGTTAAAATTTAAACACTAATTTAAGATTTATTAAAGGGATCATTATTTGAAATCCCTGTATCTTTAGAGTCAAATTAAAAAGTATGAGTTGTTCCAGTTGTTCTACCGCTAGCGGAGGCACCCCCAGGGGATGCAAAAGCAATGGTAGCTGTGGGAGCGACAGTTGCAATAAACTTACTGTTTTTGATTGGCTAGAAAACATGGAACCTGCTAGTGGGGACGGGCCCTGTTCTTTTGTTGAGGTGCGTTTTAAAAATAGTAGAAAAGAATTCTTTCTTTTTCCAGAAGGGCTACAAGCAAGAGCCGGAAACTTGGTGATTACCGCGGTACAACATGGCTATGATCTGGGAATGGTTACGCTTTCGGGCCCTTTAGTTTCTATGCAAATGAAACGAAAAAAAATTGCAGAAGACAGCGATGCGATTGGAAAAATTCTACGGATTGCCAATCAAACAGAAATTGACAAGTGGCAAGAATTACGAGAGAAAGAAGGGAATATTCAAAAAAGAGCACGTGAAATGGCCATTGCCTTACAACTTCAAATGAAAATCTCAGATGTGGAATTTCAAGGCGATGGTAAAAAAGCAATATTTTATTATACGGCAGATCAACGCGTGGATTTTAGACAATTGATCAAAGACATGGCGCATGCATTCTCTATTCGGATTGAGATGAAGCAAATTGGTTTGCGCGAAGAAGCTTCCAGATTAGGGGGGATTGGTTCCTGTGGAAGAGAATTATGCTGTTCTACTTGGCTGAC
>JAURBX010000056.1 GCA_030828745.1 Flavobacteriaceae bacterium
ATTTTTATATGCCCAACGCCTTCAGCAAGGAATAGATATTGGCTTACCTTTTGAACGTTTTATTGATTATTTCTTAAATTTTTTCCGTAAAAAGCAATCCTTAAAAACGGTATACAAAAGTAAAACTGCCTCTAAAAAAACTAATGGAGATACTAAAGATTCTTCTCATCAAAAAAGAATTGATGAAATCTTAGATAAAATCAGCACCTCAGGATATGAAAGTTTAACCAAAGCAGAAAAAGATTTTCTTTTTCAAGCAGGAAAAAAATAGTTGCAATAAAAAATGAAGCGAAAAAAGATTTTTATTGGCTTTATGACTTTACTCAATATTGCTTTTCTTTCGCTTCAGTTATTGGCTATGGGGAGCCTTGGTTTAGGGTTTGAACTTCCTGTTTTTTCATTGGTAGTGCCCTTGCTTTTAGTTCTCAATCTCGCTTTTTTTATTTTTTGGTTGTTACGTTTTCAATGGCCTTTGTTATTAACAGTCTTGGCAATTAGCTTAGGTTATGAAGAGTTACAATTACTCTATCAAATTGAGGATAATGGAATCAGAATTGAAAGTGGGATTTTATTGATGAGCTATAATGTTCGGTCTTTTAATCGATTTAAATGGATTGATGCATCTAATATTCCGGATAAAATTGAAAATTTTATCAATGAAGTACAGCCCGATATTGTTTGTTTTCAAGAGTATGCACAAAAGGAAGCACCAGACTTTAAGGACTACCCCTACAAAATTTTTAAACCTTATGTTAGTCGAGGGCAAATTGGGTCTTGTATTATATCTAAATTTCCTCTTTTTAATTCAAATTCTATTTCTTTTGAAGCATCAACTAATGGAGGGATGTATGCTGATTTTTTATGGAAGAAAGATACACTTCGTTTATATAATGTACATTTTGAGTCTATGCGAATTGATTCTAAGGACACCTTGATTGCTGCTGAATATTCTCAAAAATTACGAGTTAAAATTAAGGAGGTATCTCATATTCAAAAAGAGCAGGTGGTACAATTTAATGCAATTAAAAATCGACATGATTACCCAGAAATTATTTGCACCGATTTAAATAATAATGCTTTTTCAAAAAGTTATTTGAATTTGAAGCAGGGCCGTCAAGATGCTTTTCTTGAAAGAGGGGAGGGGTTTGGAGCAACGTATGACTTTCTCTACTTTCCATTGCGAATTGATTTTATCTTTACCAGTCCAAAATTAAATGTTTTATCCTATAAAACGCATCGTGTCAAACTTTCTGATCATAAACCTATTTCTGCTTTAATTCAGTGGCCTTAACCAATGGGATGCTTTGCATTTTTAATGTAAAATGAACAATTAGGGCCTAAGTTAAAGAGCGCATCAAGGATGCTTAAATTTGGTAGAAACCCTACTTTTTCCTGAAATACTTGAAGGTAAGGTTCCTGGTCAATTATAGGTCTTTTTTTGGCTTGAATCAGTTCATCTAATCTCAAGTCATTTTCTCTACTAAAGGGGACGTTTTCATGAGTAAATGGTAGCTCTAAAATCCACATCATCTTTTCGATTAGCTTAAGATTATAGTCAAAAAGAGAGGTGATTTTTTCATCAAAAAAAGGAGCTAAATCTTCTTCATAGTATTCAAAATAGGGTGAAGACCTATAGGCTGAGCAAATAGATTTCCAATGTTCTTTTTGCCAGTTAACCTCAAAGCTTATTTCCACTTCTTTTTCTAATTGATGAGGTTGTTTTTTATGAAGGATAGGAATAATTAAATGTAGTTTTCCATTGGCACCATAAATTTCGGTTCGGTTTCTATAAGTTTGCTTTTGGTAGTGCGTGTCATAGGCGAAATAACATTTTTCTTGTTGACTTAGAAAAGCAAAATAAGCAATATTGGGAAGATATGCTGGACAAATTACAGCACGAATCATTACGATTTAACTTTGCGTTTTTTATAAAAAACATACCCTTGCCAAAGAACCACCAAAACTAAGAAATAAGGGAAATAGGATCGTCGTTCACCTGGACCATCCACAGTAGTGAAAACGCGATCCCAGCGAATACTCCAATTTTTGATTCCATCATTAATACCCTTGATACTGAACCAAATGAATACCGGTTTACCCACTATATGATCGTCTGGAACAAAACCCCAATAGCGGCTGTCTTCTGACTTGTGACGATTATCTCCCATCATCCAGTAATAATCCTTTTTAAAGGTATATTGATTTACTGCTTCCCCATTGATTTTGATTGCTGAAGGTGTAAGTTCTAATTGATTTCCTTCATACTCTTGAATGATTTTTTTGTACAAGGGAAGATTTTGTCGGGTTAAAGAAATAGTCATTTCTTTTTTGGGAATTAATAAAGGTCCAAAATTATCTTCATTCCAATCGTAAGGAATTTTATTTGGAAAGAAACTCTCGTTGGGGACTTTAATCGAATTGATTCGTTGCTTTACACTATCTATCCATGTGACCTTTTGAAGCTTTTCTGCCTCTTCAAGAGTGAGGGTTAATTGTTTATTGATTTCGAGGGTTTCACTTACTCTGAGACCAAGCTTACGGATTAATTCAGTTGGTAGGCCTTTTGATTCAGTAATCACAGAAAAGTCTTCAACGGTGTTTCCTCTTCTTCCAATGATGAAGGGGATGAGTTGTTGATAACTACTTTCAGTAATATTTTCGATTCTGTAGGTTCTATTAAAATCTTCAAAACCCTCAGCTAATAACTTTCTTGAGGAAACCCCTTTTTTTGCATGAGCGTTGAAGGTGTATTGTACTTCGGCTCGCTCAGGAAGAATATTTTTAATGCCATTTGTATGAATAAATCCATCAATAATCTCTAATGTATCTCCGGGAATACCTACGCAGCGCTTTACGTAATTTGATTTCTTGTCAATGGGCTTATCTACTCGTTTTTCTCTAACAAAAAATTGTCGGACGGTATCTGCTGGCCAACTAAAAACCACAATATCATTCCGTTTAATTTTCTGTAATGTAGGGAGTCTAAAATAGGGGAGTTGCGGTTTTTTTAAATAGGATTTTATTTTTAAGACTGGAAGGGTATCATGTACCATGGGAAAAGATACTGCAGTCATTGGCGCTCTTGCACCGTAATGAAATTTACTTACAAATAAAAAATCCCCAATCAATAAAGATTTTTCTAACGAACCTGTAGGTATGATATAGGGTTGAATGATATAATTGTGTACTATAGTGGCAGCAACAATGGCAAATATGATTGAGCTTACGGTTTCACCGAAACTTGTTTTTAGTTTTAAGCTGCGTTCTGGAAGGTGTTTGGGGTTGTCGCTATAATTGACTGTGTAAATATACAGTCCAAGAGTAATCAGACCTAAAAGTGTATCTTTTGCCGAATCTTTTCCAAAACTACGAAGGGTTTCAACCCAAATGATGGCAAAGAGAATTAAATTGATGGTAGGGATGAAAAGTAAAATTACCCACCAAACGGGTCGTTTGATGATTTTCATTAAAATTACCGCGTTATATACGGGAACTGCAGCTTGCCATGCTTGATATCCAGCAGCTTTATACAGTTTCCAGGTGCCTAAAAAGTGTACAACTTGTATGATTAGCGTAAAAAGAATCCACTGTGTTAAAGTCATTTTTTATATTTTTTCAAAGATAAGGGTATCTGATATATACGCCTTGGAATTAAGAAATATTTAGAACATCCTGCATGCTGAAGACTCCTTTTTTATTTAAAATCCATTCAGCTGCAATTACGGCTCCCAATGCAAATCCATCTCGGCTAAAAGCTTCGTGTTTCAAGCTGATTTGATCAACTTGAGAGCGATAGGTTACCGAATGCGTACCTGGCACTTCTCCTTCTCTTACAGATTCGATGTTGAGCTTATCATCGCTATTTCCATCTAGTTCCCAAGCGTTATTATGTCCAGTTTCTAATAGCGCATCCGCCAAGGTAATGGCCGTTCCACTAGGAGCGTCTAGTTTGTGTACATGATGAATTTCCTGCATACTTGCCTTGTATTCATTAGCGTGTGGTTTCATCAGTTTTGCCGTTAGCTGATTCATTTTGAAGAATAAATTTACTCCGATACTAAAGTTGGAGGCATATAAAAAGGCAGTATTTTGATTTTTACAAAAAGCAGTGATTTCATCATAATGCTCTAACCAACCCGTAGTTCCACAAACAACCGGTATCTCATGCTCTAATGCAAGTTTGATATTATTTACTGCAGCTTCTGGAATACTGAAGTTAATAGCTACATCTACTTGAGCAAGTAAACCTTCTTCTTTGTCTTTATCTAAAATGAACGCAATTTCATGATTTCTTTCTTTAGCGAACTTTTCAATGGTTTGCCCCATTCTTCCATATCCTAATAATGCAATTTTCATTGTAGTTTTTTTAAAATTTTAGTGCCACACGAATTCCTGTTTGTTCGGTGTCAAAAATAAAGTTTGGAGCCACACTCAAATCATCATTTACATTAAATTGTAATAGATGTGCGCTAACATTAGCATCAAGAATATTTAGCATATAGGCAGCGGCAGCAAGTATGATTGCAATATCACGATAGTTTTTATGAAAGTCCATTCCTAACAGCAATTGTTCTGTTGTAATGGGAATATCAGTTTCTAAAAATTCATCATCAAAAAAGCCATTCAACCTTCGTTTATATGCTGTCCTGTATTTATTCATTTCTTTATTATTAACATCATAATAATATAGAGAGGCTCCTATAGCAGCATAAACTATGGGAACTTTCCATCCTTTTCCTATGAAGGCTTGTCCTAAGCCTGGGACAATGGCAGAATAAAATGCGGCCCTAGAAGGAGTGAGTGGATCGGCAATTAAACGTTGGATTCTGGTAGAATAGTTTTTTTGTACTCCAACAGAATCAGGGACCGCAAAAGTGTTTTCCTCCTCTTTTGCTTTTTTGACTTTTTTAACTTTTCTCTTTTTTTCAGTTTTAGGTGCTTTTTTAGTCTCTTTTTCTTGGGCGTAAACAGAAAAGGAGCCAGCAATAAAACAAAATAATAAAAGAGTTTTAAGTTTCACTTTTTAACTTTATTGAGAATGCGTTGTAATTGTTCTTGTGATTCAAAACTTATTTTGAGCACCCCTTTTCCATGACTGTTTGCGGAAGCCGACACAGGGGTCTCAAATAAGGTTTCTAGTTCAGCTGCCGCTTGAGAAATAAAGGGAGCTTGATAGCTTGTGGTGGATGTTTTTATTTTTTTAGAATTCCTAACTAAACTTTCTGTAGCTCTAACGGAAAGCCCCTTTTTTACAATTTGCTTATACAGATTTAATTGCGTCTTTGGGTCTTCAGTATTAACTAACGCCCTTCCATGCCCCATGCTGATAAATCCATCACGTATCCCTGTTTGAATTATAGGATCCAACTTGAGTAAGCGCATGTAATTTGTAATGGTTGATCGTTTTTTACCCACACGTTCACTTAGCTGATCTTGGGTGAGATTGATTTCCTCCATCAAACGTCGGTAGGAAAGACCAATCTCAATAGGATCTAAGTCTTCTCTTTGAATGTTTTCTACCAGCGCCATTTCTAATGATTCCTGATCGTTGGCAAGGCGAACATATGCAGGAATGCTCCTGAGACCAGCCATTCTTGAAGCTTTGTAGCGTCGTTCCCCCGAAACTAACTCAAAGTTTCCCTCTTTAATTTTTCGAACAGTAACGGGTTGAATAATTCCCAATTCTAATATAGATGTGCTTAATTCTTTGAGGGCTTCATCATTAAAATGCGTTCTGGGCTGGAATGGATTCGCACTAATCTTATCAATGGGTAAGTCAATAATGTTTCCAATGACCTGATCGGCGTTTTTATCATGTACTGATTCAATTGCATTTTCAGAATCGTTTAATAAAGCTGAAAGTCCTCTACCTAAAGCGGGTTTACGGTTAGATTTTGCCATGATTCTTATTTATTCCGTTTTAAAATTTCACTTCCCAAAGAAAGATAACTTTTCGCCCCTCTACTGGAGGCATCATAGGTAATGATATCCTCTCCAAAACTTGGAGCTTCACTCAGTCTGATATTTCTTTGAATGATGGTTTTGAATACCATTTTACCAAAATGTTTTTTAACCTCTTCCACCACTTGATTTGATAATCGCAAGCGAGTATCATACATCGTTAATAAAAGACCTTCAATATCTAAATCTCTATTGTGAAGTTTTTGTACACTTTTGATTGTATTTAAAAGTTTACCGAGTCCTTCTAGTGCAAAATATTCACACTGAATAGGAATGATTACTGCATCTGCCGCAACTAGAGCGTTTAGGGTAATTAAACCTAATGAAGGAGCGCAATCGATTAAAATATAATCGTAGTTATTTTTTATTTCTTCCAATGCTTTTTTAAGCATGTATTCTCTTGCTTCTTGATTGACCAACTCGATTTCTGAAGCCACTAGATCAATATGGGAAGGGATTAAATCAAGATTGGGGCTATTGGTTTTAATGATAGCATCGGACACTTCAATACTATGTTCCAGCAGTTGATAGGTTCCATAGGTAGCTTTGTTCACGTCAATACCCAAGCCTGAAGTTGCATTGGCCTGTGGGTCTGCGTCAATCAGCAAAATCTTTTTTTCAAGAACGCCTAAGGCAGCAGCTAGATTGACGGCCGTAGTCGTTTTTCCTACCCCTCCTTTTTGATTCGCAACAGCAATAATTTTACCCATTAATTTATATTATGAGCCTCTAAAAATACAATTATTTAATCGCTTAAAAAAGATTCAGGGCTCCAATTGTTTTGTTAAAACTAACAAGAAGATTTTTCAGTTTAATTTTTGATTAATGTATCAGAAGGTTTAATGATAAAAATGGTTTCATTTTTCTTTTTGTGACCATATTGTTCTCGTGCAAAACGTTCTAAACTGTCTTCATTTTGTAACTGTTTTATGGTGTTTTTATCTTTGGCAATTACCTTTGTCAAGGCTTCTTTTTCCAGTTCTAATTGATTTATTTCATCATTCAATTCTGAATGAATTCTCCACGAATGGGTGTCTAAAAACAACATCCAAATGATGAATCCAATTAAAATACCAATATAAAGTAAGTAGCTTTTCTTGATTGATTTAAAAGAATCCCACAATGAACGCTTTTCTGTCATTGTAAGATCGATTTTTGAACCCGCTCTACATGCATTGGAGTAATGAATGCCTCACTGCTATTCCCCCATTGATTAAGGATATAATTCATCACATCTGCAATTTCTTCATCATCCAATCCTTGCTTGTTCATTACACCCTCGTATTCTTCATCATTTACCACTATTTTTCCTTTCAAACCGTATTTAATTCCGGCAATACTAAGATCAATATTATTGAGCAAGTAGTCAGAAGCTTGCAAGGGAGGAAAAACTCCGGAAACACCTTTCCCATTGGTCATATGACATTGAACACAGAAATCTTGATATATTTCTGCTCCTGATTTAATGCTTTGAGCTTTAGTTTTTTCTTGAAATAGGTGAAAAGAAAGTGCTCCCACGAGTATGAAATAGCATAGACTTAAAATTTTCATCCTTGTGGGATAATTTTTAGAATTCCTTTGCCTTCAATCGCAACATAGAGGAAGCCGTCAGGTCCTTCTTTTACGTTTCTAACCCGGCCAATTTTGTCTAATACTTTTTCACGTTTCACTACTTTGTCTCCTTGTATAACGAGTCGTTCTAAATATTGAAATTTTAAGGATCCGACAAAAAGATTGTCTTGCCATTCTTTGTAAATACCTGAAGTGGAAAATGCCATTCCACTGGGCGCAATTGAGGGCACCCAATAGTAAAAGGGTTGCTCCATGTTTGGGTCTGAAGTTTTGTCTGTAATGGGAGTGCCACTGTAATTGATACCATAGGTGATTACTGGCCACCCAAAATTTTTCCCTTTTCTAATTTCATTAATTTCATCTCCCCCTTGAGGACCGTGTTCATTGACCCAAATAGCACCTGTTTTAGGATGTGCAGTCATTCCTTGTGGATTACGATGTCCGTATGAAAACACAGCGTGTTTTGCTTCAGGATTTGAAACAAAGGGGTTGTCCTCAGGAATACTCCCGTCAAGGTTTAAACGATATATTTTGCCTCCATCTCTTGTAATGTCTTGTGGGTTTTCATCACGATTTCCTCGATCTCCCACCGAAAAATAGACATGACCTTCGTCATCGAATGCAATTCGCGATCCAAAATGCTGCCCTTTTTTGGTGTTCGGAGTAGCTTTATACAAAAGCTTAACATCCTCTAGGCGTTGATTAATAAACTTAGCTTGATAAAGAGAAGTGTTTCCTCCTGCGTCTCCCTCAAGAGTTGCAGCCAATGTCATGTAAATGATTTTATTGTTAGTAAAATCAGGATGTAAAGCAACATCCAATAGACCCCCTTGACCTCTAGCATAAATTTCTGGAAGACCTTCAACTGAGGTTTTTACTCCATCTAAAATATGATATAGGATTCCACTATTTTCTGTAACTAGAAGTTCATTGTTACTGATGAATGCCATTCCCCATGGAATATTTATATTATCTACAATAGTTTCGTAAGTGTAGTTTATTGTTGTTGGTGTCTCTATTGCAGGTGTGTTCTCTTGAGCACATCCGATAGTGAAAATCAAGTTACATAAAAGTAAGGGTAAAAAACGTTTCATTTGTTTGTGTATTGTATGAAAACCAAATGTACAAAAGTGAGTAATTGTTTAAATAAAAAAGAGGATGATTTTTACAATGAGAATAGAAAAACCTTCTTTTAAAACAAAAGATAGGAATAGAAGACTATTTTTTGTGAGAGTTATTTTAGTCGGGATGACAGGATTTGAACCTGCGACCCCACGCACCCCATGCGTGTGCGCTACCAGGCTGCGCCACATCCCGAATTAAAATGGATTGGTATTAGTCGGGGTGGCAGGATTCGAACCTGCGACCTCCTGCTCCCAAAGCAGGCGCGATGACCGGGCTACGCTACACCCCGAAAAAGTGTGCGCAAATATAGCATTTAAAAAAAATACTACAAACCCAAAACAGGCTTTCTTACAACTTTATTTTCTTTTTATTGTTAGCCCCTGATTATCAACGTTTAAGTTCAGTTTTTCATCACCTGAATTATTGCGATATTGGATGTTTAAGCGTTGTTGATTGTCTGGACAGTCCAAACATTCTAACATTTCCTTTCCCATTTTCCAATGCTGTCCTGTAATTTGCCCTCTACTATAGTCTTGATCGTTATCAATGTAATGATGAAGTAATGGCTTCATTTTTTTATCAATTAATACGATTTGACCTTCTTCAAGGTACAGATTCACCTTTAATTTTTGATTGAAAAATGGGGTGGAGGGAATGATTTCCCAGAACGGATCTAAATGAAGTGTGCTGTTATTAAGTTGCCAGTTGTATTGAATATTTGCTGCATTTTTTTTTGCTTTTTCTTGAGTAGCTCCATTGGATGAGTATTTCATCTCTAGATAGGAATATGGGGTATCGCTCTTGTAAAGATTAACTTTTGTGTTTTTTGATTGCTCCCAAAAATTTCCAAAAGCTATTTTTAATTGATCCCCTCGATTAAATTCCCAGTGTTGATCATTATTTTCTTTAAGATCTAATGTTGTCTTTAAGTATAAGGTATCATTTTTTATACTAATCAGTTCTTTGATATCTGTTTTTGTAGCGGTAATATTTTGATTTTTAATTTCATGAGAGCTTAAAAGTACAATGAAAAGAAAGGCAAAGATCCAAAGTCCACTCAGCACATAGCGACTTATTTTTCCAAAAGTGCTTGATTGTGAGTTAAGCAGTCTCATGCCTAATGAGAATAAAAAGAAAAAGGGGATGATGACAATTAAAAATAGAGCAATTGAAAAATAGATGCTTTGAAATAACGAAAAATTGAAGAAGTTAAAGTGTAAATCAAAAGGCCAATGCAGGTTGCCAAACACAATAAAAACAAAGGTTCCAACGAGTATTCCAAAGACACCTATTGAAGAAATTACTAAAAAAAATGCGCCTAGTAACTTGCTAATTATTGTCGGAATCCGCTTGAGGAGCTCCTCTAAAAAAGCGAAAAAGGTTTTGGATTTTTTTTAAGGACTCGGTTGTTTTCTTGTAATCGACCTCTTTAATTTTAGAAGAGACCTCATCAAATTCTTTTTTTATTTTTTTTTGAATTGTGTCAATATTTACAGGTTCTCCCTTCATTTTTAGTTTGTCCGCTGTAGTTTTTGCTTCGGGTATAATGATCCATAAAATCAAATAAACGGGGAATAAGGTTCCAATGGAAAATAAAGCAAAAAGGATCCACAGTAATCGTAACCAACTGGTATCAATTCCAAAATAATATCCCAAGCCGGAAGCGACCCCTCCTATATATTTGTCTTCTGGATCTCTGAAAAGTTTTTTCTCTGAAATAGAACTTTTTGGGTTTGAAGTTTCTTCTTCCTCTTCTAGGATAAAATCTTTAGGCTGACCCAATATGGCAATGATATTATTTACATCTATTTCATTAATGACATAGTCTGGATTGGTTTTTCTTTCTTGGAAAAGTTCTGCTATTCGGGCTTCAATGTCTTTTAATATTTCATCTTTTCCTGCTGTATTTTTAAATGCGGATTCAAGTTCGTTTAAGTAGGATTTTAAAATTGCATATGCACTTTCGTCCATGTGGAAAAAAGTGCTAGCCAAGTTAATGTTAATGGTTTTATTCATGAGGTTTATTTTTTAGAGGTGATGCTTTGAACAGCTTTGTTTAATTCATTCCAAACCGTTTTGAGTTCTAATAGAAACTCTTCGCCTTCAGGAGTAATTGAGTAATATTTTCTTGGGGGTCCAGAGGTGGATTCTTCCCAATGATATTGCAATAAATTTGCATTTTTCAAACG
>JAURBX010000020.1 GCA_030828745.1 Flavobacteriaceae bacterium
ATTTTTATAATCCCAAGGATCATCATTCATCGTTGGGTAATCTTCCACATGTTTGACCATGGGTCCACGTTCCAAAACCAAAGTTTTCAATCCTTTTTCACATAGCTCTTTTGCTGCCCATCCACCACTAATTCCAGTTCCAACAACAATTGCATCGTAGTTTGTATCCATTTAGGTATTAATTTATTGTTTAGTTTGTTTTAATCTGAGTTCCTCAAATATATACATATTTTAACTTGGGATCTTAAATATTTACCTAAATTTAAACCTTATTATTTAAATAAAGTGTAACCAAATGAAACAAAATATTTTTCTTTCTAGACTTGGCGTTTTTTTTGTTGTGATTTTCACTGTCACAAGTACAGTGTCCTGTAAGAATAATCAAAAAAATAATCCCCCCACCTCCAATCCTCTTTTTTTTAAACTTTCTTTAGCACAATGGTCATTCCATCGAACATTTCGTTCTGGAGAAACATCTCCTTATAAATTTGCGAAAATGGCACATGATCTAGGTTTTGAAGGTTTAGAATATGTCAATGCGCTCTATCCTGATGTAATGGAAAGTAAAGACAAAGCTGCCGCAATCAAAAATTTTGTTGAAAAGAATAATGCTCTTGCCGCGGAACATAAAATGAAAAATGTATTAATCATGATCGACGCTGAAGGAGATTTATCTAGTTCTGATGAAGCAAAACGATTGATTGCCATTGAAAATCATAAAGCATGGATAGAGGCCGCTCATCAAATGAATTGTACTGCTGTACGATTAAACCTTTATGGAGAAAAAGACCCGCAAAAATGGGTTGAAAATTCAATAAAAAGCTTGGCAGTCTTAAGCGATTATGCTGCCCCACTCAACATCAACGTAATTGTAGAAAATCATGGCCGGATTACATCAAATGTTCCTCTTTTAATGCAGGTAATTGAGGGTACACAGAAAGCGAATTGTGGAACCCTTCCAGATTTTGGAAATTTCTGTATTTCTGAAGAAGGCTATGGTTCTATTTTTAATGGAAGTTGTGCTAATGCTTACGATCCGTATAAAGGAGTTGCTGAAATGATGACAAAGGCTTTTGGTGTGAGTGCAAAATCAAATGATTTTGATGAGGATGGAAATGAAACTACATTGGACTTCACCGCACTCTTGCAAATCGTAAAAGACGCAGATTATACCGGATATGTAGGTGTAGAATATGAGGGCAGTCGTCTATCAGAAAAAGATGGAATCATCGCGACAAAAAATTTATTACAATCGGTAGGTGCTAAATTATAAGCATGCATTATAAAACAAGGTTTCAACTCTCTTTTCTTTTCTTCTTAGAATTTTTTATTTGGGGAGCATGGTTTGTAACCATGGGTACTTTTCTATCACAAGAATTTGGTGCAAGTGGGGGGCAACTTGCAATGGCCTATGAAACGCAATCAATTGGTGCTATTATTGCGCCTTTTATCATCGGATTAATTGCAGACCGCTATTTTGAAGCACAAAAGATTTTAGGCATTTTACATCTTATTGGGGCAGGTCTTCTTTTTATAGCGGCTGGTGCTGACCGCTTTACCCTTTTTTATCCCTATATATTTATATACATGCTTTTGTATATGCCAACCTTGGCTTTGGCAAATTCTGTAGCCTTTCATCAAATGGAAAATCCAGCTAAAGAATTTGCACCCATTCGTGTATTGGGAAGTTTAGGGTGGATTATTGCGGGACTTACCATCGGATATTTTGCTTGGGAAGGTAAAGCCGTGTTACAATACACTTTTTATATGGCTGCTACGGCATCCCTTATGATGGGTATTTTTAGTTTTACTTTACCCAAAACACCTCCAAAGGCAGATCGACAACAAAAAATTACCTTACGAGAAATTCTGGGACTCGATGCTTTAGCCATGTTAAAAGATCGAGGTTTTCTGTTTTTCTTTATTGCTTCTATTTTGGTTTGCATTCCCCTTGCCTTTTACTATCAACATGCAAATCAATTTTTGAATGAACTGGGAATGAAAGCTGCCGCATCTAAAATGATCATGGGTCAAATCTCTGAGGTATTATTCCTCCTACTCCTCCCGCTTTTTCTAAAACGATATGGAGTAAAAAATGCACTAATTGTTGGTATTTTTGCCTGGGGGATACGGTACTTATTGTTTGCCTTCGGAAATGTTGGAGAACAAACTTGGATGTTACTCTTTGGAATTATTCTTCATGGGGTATGCTACGATTTCTTTTTTGTTTCTGGACAAATTTACACTGATTTTAAAGCTGGAGAAAAGTTTAAAAGTGCAGCACAAGGACTTATTACTTTGGCCACCTATGGCGTTGGAATGCTCATCGGATTCCGTTTTGCTGGATGGCTAACTGATCAATATGCAATTGAGGGAGGACATTTATGGAAAGAAATCTGGGTTCAACCCGCTATTTTTTCTTTTATTGTCCTCATTCTATTTTTATTATTTTTTAAAAACGAAACCATTAAAATTAAATCAATATGAGTAAAATTAGACTTGGCGTTCTAGGAGGAGGAGGAGATTCTCTTATCGGAGTTTTACATCGCGTGGCGTCAAACATGTATGATCGCTACGAAATTACAGGTGGGGTGTTCAACCCTGTTTATGAAGAAAACATAAAATTCGCCAAACATATCGGCGTAAATACCGATCGAGTGTATCTTGATTTTGACACTTTCATTGAAGAAGAAATGAAAAAACCTGAGGGGGAACGTATCGAAGTGGTTTCCATTTTAACTCCTAATTTTTTGCATTTCCCAATGGCAAAAAAACTTTTAGAAAATGGCTTTAACGTCATTTGTGAAAAACCCATGACCACTTCTTATGCCGAAGCGAAAGAACTCCAGGACTTGCAAAAAAAGCACAATGCTATTTTTGCAGTAACCTATACTTACACGGGATACCCCATGGTGCGACACATGAAACATATGATCGCTGAAGGGGAATTGGGAGACATTCAAAAAGTAGATATCCAATATTATCAGGGATGGATTAATCCCGTTATTCACGATCCCGAAGTTCGTAAAACAGTATGGAGATTAGATCCCAAGAAAGCTGGAATAAGTTCTTGTATTGGTGACATTGGAACCCATGCTTTTCAAATGGTAGAATATCTTACTGGACAAGAGGTGAAGTCTATTCTTGCTGATTTAAATAATTTATACGAAGACAATACATTGGATATTGATGGAACCATTTTGGTTCGTTTTTCTGATACCTTTAAAGGCGTATTAAGAGCCAGTCAAATCGCTACTGGGGAAGAAAACAATTTATCTGTTGCCATCTATGGAACCAAAGGGGCCTACAAATGGGAACAAG
This sequence comes from Flavobacteriaceae bacterium, assembly GCA_030828745.1. GTDB lineage: Bacteria > Bacteroidota > Bacteroidia > Flavobacteriales > Flavobacteriaceae > MS024-2A. The sequence continues at coordinate 3,322 of JAURBX010000020.1, forward strand.
AAAATCCAAATTTCCTTTACCACTTAAAAGATGATGAGCCAAGGCGCGTTATAAAACCTGGAAATGCCTATGTCTCTGACGTAGCCGCTGATGGAACCAAATTGCCAGGCGGTCATCCAGAAGGAATTTTTGATGCAATGGGAAATATTTACAAAGGGGTTGCTAAGGCCCTGAGAGGAGAGACTGCTTTTAAAGGAGAATTCCCTACCATGCATGAAGGAGTTAGGGGAATGCTCTTCATAGAAAAAGTTGTTGAATCACATAAAAATGGAAACGTATGGCAAAGCATGGAGAACTAATGAAAACAGTAAAAGGACCCGGTATTTTTCTAGCACAATTTGTGGATAAACAAGCTCCATTCAACAGTTTGGATGGCATCTGTAAATGGGCTTCAGATTTAGGATATAAAGGAATTCAAATTCCCACTTGGGAAACATTTCTTATCGATCTTGATAAGGCCGCAGAAAGTCAAACTTATTGTGATGAATTAAAAGGAAAAATTAATTCGTATGGACTAGAAATAACAGAACTTTCCACTCACCTTCAGGGTCAATTAGTTGCTGTTCATTCGGCCTATGATTTAATGTTTGACAACTTTGCTCCGGAGGCGGTTAGAAAAAATCCTAAAGCAAGAACGGAATGGGCAATAGAAACCATGAAAAAAGCGGCAGTTGCAAGCAAACGTTTGGGATTAAAAACCCACGCTACCTTTTCAGGTGCCCTATTATGGCACACCTGGCATCCATGGCCTCAGCGTCCTGCTGGACTTGTCGAACTCGGTTTTTCTGAATTAGCCAAACGATGGAAACCCATTCTGGATGTCTTTGATGACAATGGGGTCGATGTATGTTATGAAATTCATCCTGGAGAGGATTTACATGATGGGGTAACTTTTGAACGTTTCTTAGAAGCTACAGGAAATCATAAAAGAGTCAATATTTTATATGACCCTAGTCATTTTGTACTTCAACAATTAGACTATATCGAATACATTGATCATTACCATGAATTTATTAAATCCTTTCATGTAAAAGATTCTGAATTCAAACCCAATGGTAAAAAAGGAGCTTTTGGTGGCTATGGAGATTGGATTGATCGTGCAGGTCGTTATCGCTCGCCAGGAGATGGGCAAATTGATTTTAAAACGATTTTTACTAAACTTACAGAATATGGTTGTGATGTTTGGGCGGTAATGGAATGGGAATGCTGTATCAAAAGCCCAGAACAGGGAGCAAGAGAAGGCGCCCCATTCATTCAAAGCCATATCATAGAAGCAACGCAAAAAACCTTTGACGATTTCGCAGGTGGATCTATAGACGACCAACATTTACGAAATATTTTAAACCTTTAACTTTTTAACTATAATTTCATGAAAAAAACATTTTTAGCCCTTTTGGCTATTGGCTTAATGAGCAGTAATACACCCATAAAAGAAAAAAAAATTCCTGCTGACGATGCAAAATGGGAGTCATTATTTGATGGCGAAACACTTAATGGATGGCATCGCTTTAACCGTAAAGGAGTTAAGTCCATTTGGAAGGCTAAGAATGGGATCCTTTCCTTAGATCCTAAACTTCGCCCCAAAGGAGACTACATCCATGATATTGTTACCGACAAAACCTACAAAAGTTTTCAATTATCTATCGAATGGAATATTTCTGAAGGAGGAAATAGTGGGATCTTTTGGGGGGTTCAAGAAGGTGAGGGTCATAACAAACCCTACACATCGGGTCCAGAAATTCAAGTCCTAGATAACGAAAGACATCCTGATGCGAAAGCGAATCCTAAATACCATCAAGCAGGAGCACTTTATGATATGGTTCAACCTTCAAAAGATGTGTGTAAGCCTGCTGGAGAATGGAATCACGTCCTACTTACAATTGATCACAATAAAAACGAAGGGAGTGTTGAGTTAAACGGAACTAAAATCGTTGAATTTCCATTGCGTGGTGAAGTTTGGGAAACGCTGGTTTCCAACTCTAAGTTTAATGATGATTGTAACTATAAATATTTTGGGAAAATCAAATCTGGAAAGATAGGACTACAAGATCATGGAGACAAAGTGTCATTTAGAAACATCAAAATTCGTGAACTTTAAGCCATAACATATGATCATGTCCATGACGGGTTTTGGGAAAACCGAAACCCAATGGGAAGATAAAAATCTCAGCATTGAGATTCGTTCCTTAAACAGTAAAAATGCCGACATTAACTTGCGAACCCCTTCGTATCTTAGAGAAATGGATACGGAAATTAGAAAACGTATCGCGCAAAAATTGCATCGAGGGAAGATCGATTTAAACATCTATATTGAATTTAACGGTCAAAATGCGCCCTCAACAATCAACACTGCGGTTGTAAAGTCTTATATGAACCAGCTTAAAGCAATAGGAAATGTTTCAGAAAATGAAATGATGACAATAGCCATGCGATTGCCAGATACACTTTCCTCAGAAAGAGAAACCTTACAAGAAATTGAAAAAAACACTCTTTTTGACTTATTAAATAAAGTCTTAGAGGATATTGAAAACTACAGAACTGATGAAGGTAATGCACTAGAAAAAGACTTTATAAAACGCATTACTCTTATTGAAGACCTCCTTCGATCTGTGGTAAAAACTGATCCTGAACGAAATGAGAAAATTGAACAAAAACTCCGTTCTGCCTTGGAAGATTTAAAAATCGAAGTGGATGCCAATCGCTTTGAACAGGAATTGATTTTTTATCTTGAAAAGTTTGACATCACCGAGGAAAAAGTGCGTCTTAAAAACCATTTAGACTATTTTAAACAGGTCATGCAAAATGATTTTCCAAACGGAAAAAAATTAGGCTTTATTGCCCAAGAAATCGGAAGAGAAATCAATACTATTGGATCCAAAGCCAATCATTCTGAATTACAAAAGATTGTTGTTCAAATGAAAGATGAATTGGAAAAAATAAAAGAACAACTCCTAAACGTCCTCTGATTTGAATTCCGGAAAACTCATCGTATTTTCTGCCCCCTCTGGAAGTGGTAAAACGACTTTGGTACGTCATTTATTAGCCCAAGATCTCCCCTTAGGATTTTCAATTTCTGCTACTTCAAGAAAACCCCGAGGAAAAGAAAAAGACGGAATTGATTATTACTTTATGAATGCCCTAGAATTTCAAAAAAAAATTGAAGAAAAAGCGTTCATAGAATATGAAGAAGTCTATCAAAAAACCTTTTACGGAACCCTTACTTCCGAATTAGAACGGCTTTGGGCAGAAGGAAAACAAGTTTTATTTGATATTGATGTCGTAGGGGGTATTAACATCAAAAAAAAATATCCCACAGAAACCCTCGCTATTTTTGTAAAACCACCCTCCATTAAAGAACTTGAAAATCGCCTGAGAAAACGAGGAACAGATAGTGAAGATACCATCAAAGAACGTTTGGCAAAAGCAAAAACAGAAATGGAATATGCAACTCAATTTGATCATTGCCTAATCAATCAAGACTTGGAGACTGCCAAAAAAGAAGTTGTACAAGTGGTTTCTGACTTCTTAAATTCCTAAGGGATGCCTACCTTTACCCTGTGAATAAAATTGGCTTATATTTTGGAACCTTTAATCCGATTCATAAAGGACACCTGGCGTTAGGGAACTATTTTGCGGAGCATACAGACCTTGATCAAGTTTGGTTTGTAGTGAGCCCACAAAATCCCTTTAAAGTCAAGGATTCGTTGTTAGAAGATCAACACCGATTAGAACTGGTTCGCCTTGCCCTAAAAGATCAGCCTAATTTAAATGTAAATGATGTTGAATTTTCTCTTCCCAAACCCAGTTATACCATCCATACCCTAGAACATTTAGTTCAAATCCATCCCGATAAACAATTTGTCCTGTTGATGGGCGAGGACAACCTTGAACATTTTGATCAGTGGAAACAATCTCAGAGAATTGTAGAACTAGTTCAGGTTTATGTGTACCCCAGAAGTAACGAAGTTAGTGTTCCTGAAACAAGCCCAGCCCATAAAAGAATTCAGTTTGTCAAGGCACCTAAATTAGCGTATTCGTCTACAGAGATCAGAAAAATCTTAAAAGAAGGAAAAAGTGCAGAAGCCTTAATTCCCTCTGCCAGCTGGGTATATTTAAACAAGAAAGGGTTTTACAAATAAACCTTAGTCCCTTCTTAACACTTAAATCATGAAACCTGAACAAAGTTATCGTTTCGGTGCTGTACTCTAAACAGGCTTGGAGTTGGCTTCTTTTTTCTAAAATAAATCCGCACTATTTTATTATAGGTATTACACTTGGGCTGAGACTTGGACTGTTCTTAATTTCCGATCCTAAAAAAGAAATGTAAAACCAAAAAATCTTAATTTTTTAATAATACATCTTTCACCAACCTTTTTGTCAAACCTTCACGACTCCATTGAGCTAAGTTGGGAAATTCATTTTGAAGGGTTTCTTTTTGATTAGCTACTCGCTGAATAAATTCTAAAATCCCCTTATGATTATCGGCTACCATCATTTTGGTTTCTGATCCTTGGTTTATAAACTTTCCTGCCTCTGAATCGGGATCGCCTATGGAGAGTAAAGGAACTCCGGTGGCCATATATTCCAATAACTTCCCCGAGATCATTTGTGTTTGCGCCCCTTCAAAAATAAAATTCAATAATAAATGGGCACTTTTCATCAAACCAATGGCCTCTTTATGGGACAAATAGCCAAGAAAAACCACCTCAACTTTAGGGAGGGCTGTTTGAATGTTTGCAATAATCTCAGGAGCGATCGTTCCGGCTAAGGAAAATCGGACAGTTTGTTGATCCGCTAAATTATTTAAAGCGCCAAGCACCGAATCATAGGCTTGATTTTGGGTCAATAAACCCGTATAGACCAAATGGAATAGCTCCTTAGGCTTTGTACCCTTACTATCCTGCATCAATTGTGCATCATAGCCATTGGGAAGTGCATGAAATTGTTGCTTGGGTGCTTTGGCTTTTAACTGTTCATGGAGCTTTCCCGCTACCGTTGTCAAAACGCCATCGGCAGCTTGAAGTACTTTTGTTTCGAAAGTCAAATCTTTTTTTATTGCTTTTGGAGAACGATATAAATCCTTATTGTAAAAAACTTCCGTCCAGGGATCACGAAAATCAACCCACCATTTTAAATCAAATTGTGCTTTCAATTGTAATCCAGCTAAATGAGTAGAATGAGGGGGTCCTGTTGTAACTACATGGGATATTTTTTCTTCCTTCAAGACTTTTTGAGCCGCATTTACTGCATAAGAAACCCACCCTTTTCGTGCATCGGGTATAAAACAGTTCCCCCGAATGTAAGCAGCTATTTTTTCAAATAGTGATTTCGTTTTTACTTCGCCTTGAGGAATACCCCCTCGATTATTTCCCGAAACCAAGCGAGAATACCAACGTAATGGCTCTCGGGTTTGGGTTTTAATGACACGAATTCCCACTACTTCTTTCAAAAGACTTGGGTCGAGTGTGGGGTAGGAGGCTTGACTTTCGTCAACGGTAATAACCACGGGTTCCCAACCCAATTGTTTCAAATGTTTAGCAAAATACATCCAGCGCTGCACTCCCGAACCTCCCGATGGGGGCCAGTAGTAAGTTATAATTAAAATCTTTTTAGGAGTTGGACTCACTGTGTTTTTTTTGCCTTCCATAAAGGTACGGAAGAACAGGCTTCCCCGTAAAATAAACTTTTAGCAACGGTCTGTAAGCGCTGTACTAGAAGAATATAGGCATCTTGAGGAATCGTTTTGTCCGAACACCCTTTGATCATAATGGGTTTGCCTTCAAAAGGAGCGAGGTCTAAAGTAGAAAGCATTTGACGGTATAGCTGTTGCTCCAAGTCTTGCAAAGAACCTAAAACGATTATTTTACAGACCGGTTGTAAATAAGAAGTCACTAATAGAGTTGCCCAAGCGGGAAGGATGGCCTCTGTGCTGGAACCAAGAGCAACAAAATGGTCATTATATTTTTCCCAATCATGTTCTTTTAAAGCGTCTCTAAATGGTTTTTCCCGAAGCAGAAACCCTTCCTCTAACCATTGTGATAAATCAATAAACGTTCGCGTTCCTTTAGGGATATAATCCTCTAAGTCAAAATTGACTAAAACACTACTTGCTACTTTATTGACAATCGTTTCTGACATGCTTATAACATTCCCAATTCCAGTTTGGCTTCCTCACTCATCAATTCTTGTGTCCACGGAGGATCAAAAGTGATCTCCACCTCTGCGGTTTTTACTTCATCCAATGATTTTACTTTTTCCTCTACTTCCATCGGAAGCGATTCTGCAACGGGACAATTGGGTGTGGTAAGTGTCATTAATATTTTGACATCCAGATCTTCATTGACAAAAACATCATAAATCAATCCCAATTCATAAATATCAACGGGAATCTCTGGATCGTAAATGGTTTTTAAAACCGTTACTATTTTTTCTCCAAGGGCATTGGTATCAATCGTTTCTGACATAATTATTTAATTCAGTTGAGTTTGAAAGGCCACAGCATACATTTTTATTTGTTTGATCATGGAAACCAGACCATTGGCACGTGTGGGTGATAAATGTTCTTTTAGTCCAATTTTATCAATAAAATCAGTATCTGCTGCTAAGATATCTTTGGGATGCTGATTAGAAAATGCACGAATTAAAATTGCAATAATTCCTTTGGTGATAATAGCATCACTGTCTGCCGTAAAATTTAATTTATCTTCTTCCAGCTCGGCATGTACCCATACTTTACTCTGGCAACCTTTGATAATATGGCTGTCTGTTTTATATTCTTCAGCGATTAAAGGAAGTGATTTTCCCAAATCGATCATGTATTCATAGCGTTGCATCCAGTCTTCGAATAACGAAAATTCTTCTACAATCTCTTCTTGAATAGTTCCTATTGTTTTCACACTTAAAATTATAAAATTATTGCAACATGGCAACTGCCCTTCTAATTCCCGCTTCCAATCGATCGATTTCTTCAAAGGTGTTGTAAAAAGAAAAAGAAGCCCGAATGGTTCCTGGGATTTTATAAAAATCCATAATGGGTTGCGCACAATGGTGTCCCGTTCGAACGGCAATTCCCATTTGATCTAAAATACTTCCAATATCATAAGGATGAATTGACCCTACATTAAAAGAAATAACTGCTGTTTTTTCTTTGGCTTCCCCATAGATCTTTAATCCATCTATACGTTGCAAAGCCGTTGTGGCATAAGCCAATAATTCTGCTTCATAACGCGCAATGGTCTCAATACCAATCCCGTTCATATAATCCAATGCGGCACCAAAAGCGATACCCCCTGCTATATTGGGCGTTCCTGCCTCAAACTTATGTGGTAAATCTGCATAGGTTGTTTTTTCAAAAGTAACCGTTGCAATCATTTCTCCCCCTCCTTGATAGGCAGGAAGTGCATTGAGCAATGCTGATTTGCCATACAACATTCCTACTCCCGTAGGCCCGCATAATTTGTGCGCAGAGGTCACATAATAATCCACATCCAATGCTTGTACATCCGCTTTGATATGGGGTGATGCTTGAGCCCCATCAATCAAAACTTTAGCGCCTTTCTGGTGGGCTTTATCAATAATTTCTTGAATGGGATTGATTGTTCCCAAGGCATTGGAAACATGGTTTACAAAAACCAATTGGGTTTTGGAATTCAAAAGAAGCTCAAACGCATTCATATCTAAAGTCCCCTCAAGGGTCATTGGAATGACTTTCAATAGTGCTCCTGTTTTTTCACACAACATTTGCCAAGGCACAATATTAGAATGATGCTCTAAGGCGGAGATTAAAAGCTCATCTCCTTTTTTAAGGAGGGATGCATAGCCCGAAGCGATACAGTTAATGCTTTCTGTTGTTCCCGCTGTAAAAATTATTTCATGAGGATGCGCAGCATTAAAGTGGTTTTGGATGGTTGCCCGAGCTTTTTCATAAGCATCGGTTGCCTCTTGACTTAATTTGTGAACGCCTCGGTGAATGTTGGCATTGTACCTGTAATAATAATCAGATATGACCTCGACAACTTGCTTAGGAGTTTGTGACGTAGCGGCATTATCTAAGTAAACAAGGGGTTGACCATTTACCTTACGAGATAAAATTGGAAAATCTTCACGAAGTTGGTTTACATCAAACATCTATAGATCAAATCCTAAACTAACGCCAAGTTTATTGGCTATTTGGTTGTTAATTCGCTTCTTGAGCGAAGGCAACTGTACACTTTCTAAAACATTATTCGCAAAGGCATAAGTCAGAAGTGCTTTGGCTTCTTTCTTAGGTATTCCCCTTGAGCGCAAATAAAATAATGCCTCCTCATCTAATTGTCCAATGGTACATCCATGAGAACACTTTACATCGTCTGCATAAATTTCCAGTTGTGGTTTGGTGTTGACTGTAGCTTTATCATCCAACAGAATATTGTTATTCTGTTGAAATGCATTGGTCTTTTGAGCAATTTTATCCACCAAAATTTGTCCGTTAAAAACCCCCTCTGAACGTTCAGCAAAAATCCCCTTATAATCTTGGTGACTTTCACAATTAGGTTGCGCATGATGTACAAGGGTAGCATGATCAACATGTTGTTTTCCCTTTAAAATAGTTACTCCTTTGAGCGTAGAAAGAATATGTTCCCCCTTGTGGAAGTAGTTTAAATTATTACGAATCAATTTACCTCCCAAAGAAAAAGTATGCACACTCGCATGACTGTTTTTTTCTTGAATGATATACGTATTATCAATCAATGAAGCTGTTTCTAAGTCATTTTGGAGCTTGTAGTAATCCATAAATGCGTCTTGATGTACAAAGATTTCAGTTACACAATTGGTCACTACAGGATGCTCTTTTAAACTCTGGTGGCGCTCAATAATCTGAACTTGGGCATTCTGGTCCACTACGATTAAATTTCGTGGTTGTAACCAAACCGCTTTTTCTTTCCCTGTGGAAAAGTGAATGATTTCTATTGGTTTCTCGGCAACAATACTTTTAGGAATATAGATGTACGCCCCTTCTTTGGCATAAGAAGTATTTAATGCCGTCATACTATCTTCTTGATTTGCTATTTTATTGAAATAGGTGTCAATCAATTTTTTGTATTTCGGTTTGCTTAATGCTGCTGAAAGCAAACAAACATCAATTCCATCATGAGTAGTATTTGACAAAAAAGGACTATAAACCCCATCGATAAAAATAACTTTATAGGTATCGGTATCGTAGAGAAAGTATTTTTTAACGTCTTTTAGCTCGACATTGGTTTCGTCATTTGGAAAAATCGAATAATCCTGATTAATCAGATTTGCTATTGAAGTGTACTTCCACCCCTCCTCTTTTTTAGAGGGAAAGCCTTTTGCTTCAAATATCTTTAGAGCATTAGCGCGGGTTTGTTGAACCGATTCTGGTAAATCCATCCCATCCTCAAAAGCCAAATGTGAAGAAACTAATTTTTCTTTGAATTCCATATTATGCTAATTCTTTGATCCAATCGTACCCTTTTGCTTCCAATTCGTGAGCCAACTCTTTGCTTCCCGATTTTACAATTTTTCCATCAAAAAGGACATGTACAAAATCAGGAACAATATAATCCAAGAGACGTTGATAATGGGTAATTACAATCACCGCATTGTCTTTACTTTTCAGTTTGTTGACCCCGTTTGCAACAATTTTCAATGCATCAATATCCAAGCCCGAATCGGTTTCATCCAAAATGGATAAGGTGGGTTCTAACATTGCCATTTGAAAAATTTCATTTCGTTTTTTTTCACCTCCAGAAAAACCTTCGTTTAAAGAGCGTGATAGAAACTTGGAGTCAATGTCCAATAACTGAGCTTTTTCTCTAATTTTTTTCAGTAATTCACTTGCGGGCATATCTTCCAAACCTTTTGCTTTTCGGTTGGCATTAATTGCCGTCTTAATAAAATTGGTTACTGAAACTCCTGGAATTTCAACTGGATATTGAAACGAAAGAAAAATCCCTTCATGAGCGCGTTCTTCTGCGTCCAATTCAGCAAGATCTTTTCCTTTCAATAATATCTTTCCCTGGGTCATTTCGTAATCTTCATTTCCTGCGATTACAGAAGAAAGGGTACTCTTACCCGACCCATTAGGTCCCATAATGGCATGAACTTCTCCAGCCTTTACATCTAGGTCTATCCCTTTTAAAATATCTTTGCCCTCTATTTGGGCATGTAAATTTTCAATCGTTAACATACTTGGTTTTTTTATCCCACTGATCCTTCAAGGGAAATTTCTAGCAATTTTTGTGCTTCTACTGCAAACTCCATTGGAAGTTTATTTAATACTTCTTTACTAAATCCGTTGACAATTAATGCAATGGCTTTCTCGGTATCTATTCCTCTTTGATTACAATAAAATATTTGATCTTCACCTATTTTACTGGTGGTCGCTTCATGTTCAATTTGAGCAGAATTACTTTTCGCTTCGATGTATGGAAATGTGTGTGCTCCACAATCATTCCCCATCAAGAGTGAGTCACACTGAGAAAAGTTTCTTGCATTTTCTGCTCGCGCCCCAACTTGAACAAGTCCACGGTAACTGTTTTGTGATTTTCCAGCAGAAATCCCTTTAGAAATAATGGTACTTCTTGTGTTTTTTCCTAAATGAATCATCTTGGTTCCAGTATCGGCTTGCTGAAAATTATTTGTGACTGCAATAGAATAAAACTCTCCTATAGCATGATCGCCTTTCAGCACACAAGAAGGATATTTCCAAGTTACTGCCGATCCGGTTTCCACCTGGGTCCAAGATATTTTAGAGCGATTATGACAAATTCCACGTTTCGTAACAAAATTAAAAACGCCTCCTTTTCCTTCTTTATCTCCAGGATACCAATTTTGAACCGTAGAATATTTAATCTCAGCATCGTCTAGGGCAATCAATTCAACCACGGCGGCATGAAGTTGATTTTCATCTCTGGATGGAGCAGTACAGCCCTCGAGATAACTCACATAACTTGCCTCATCGGCGATAACTAAGGTACGTTCAAATTGTCCCGTTCCCGCCTGATTGATCCTAAAATAGGTTGATAATTCCATCGGACAACGAACCCCCTTAGGAATATAACAGAAAGATCCGTCTGTAAAAACAGCCGAATTTAAGCCTGCATAGTAATTGTCTTTGGGAGGAATTACGCTTCCGATATATTTTTTTACTAATTCTGGATACTCTTGAATGGCCTCGGAAATAGAACAAAAAATAATTCCTTTTTCTGCCAATGTTTTTTTAAAAGTTGTCGCAACAGAAACAGAATCCATTACAATATCTACAGCAACTCCTGAAAGTTTCTTTTGTTCATCAATAGAAATACCCAATTTATTAAAGGTTTCCAATAATTCTGGATCAACCTCATCTAAACTATCGTATTTGGCTTGCTTCTTGGGTGCAGAATAAAATGATATGGACTGTAAATCCGGCTTTTTATAAGTTACATTAGCCCATACGGGTTCAGTCATTTCTAGCCAAGAAGCATAGGCGTCTAAACGCCATTGCGTCATCCACTCAGGTTCCCCTTTTTTTTCTGAAATTTTACGAACGATCTCTTCATTTAAACCTACTGGAAAAGTATCTGACTCTATGTCCGTGTAGAAACCATATTCGTACTCTTTAGTCTCTAATTCTTTCTTTAATTCTTCTTCTGTATATGCCATTCTTTTTTTTTAAAGCGAGAAACTTTCCCCACAACCACAAGTTCGTTGTGCATTAGGATTATTAAACACAAACCCTTTCCCATTAAGTCCACCAGAATATTCTAAAACAGTACCCACTAGGTATAAAAGACTTTTTTTATCCACTAGTATTTTTACTTGATTATCTTCAAATAATTTATCTTGCTCTTGAAGTGAGTTGTCAAATTTTAAGTCATAAGACAAACCCGAACAACCGCCGCTTTTCACACCTACTCTGACAAAATCTTGAATTGGATCAAAACCCTCCTCTTTCATCAAAGTGGCAACTTTCTCTTTTGCTGTTTCTGAAACCTTAATCATCCTAATGAAGAATTAATCTAAATAAAGCCCAAATATAAGATATTTCTATGGATTTAATACTTTAAGCGATTGATTTAAACTATGTTAAAATCAAGTCTTCTAATGCCAAATTGCTATGAAAATATCTTTTCCTCCCTTAGAAACAGGGAAGTCTCCAACGTCACTTTCTGTGCTTCCAACCACTTGAATTTTTCCACCCTTTCTTTCGTTAATCGCAAAGGGTAAATCCAATCCATTTCCATCGAGATTATAGGTGTTTATGACACTTCCATTAGCCAGCGTATGCACTAAATAAATATTGTTGGCTAAAAAAGAAGCATCACCGTTAAGATTGTTTGTGGCTTGATGCCCTGCTAAAACAAGTGTCCCATCAGGACGCTCCAAAAGGGCGTTGGCTTTTTCAAAGCCTTCACTTCCGATTACTTTAGACGACTTTAAAACACCTTCTTTTGAGAAAAAGGCTAAAAAAATGTCCGAAGAACCCTTAGCCTTTTCAATATCACCGTCATTACTATAGGTTTGTCCAAGGATCACATAATCTCCATTTCGATTTTCAATTATTGCTTGTGCGCCATCATGCTCTGATCCTCCAAATGAATGTTCCCAAATCAAATCTCCAGAGGCATTCAATTTCACAACCCATGCATCATAACTTCCTCGTGGATCACCAATATCAACATCCTGACTTTCGGAAGCTCCCACCAAAACAAAATCTCCTTCTTTCGTTTCAATTGCATCATAAGATCGGTCATTACTAGTCCCTCCAAAATATCTACGCCAAACTAAATTTCCATTTTCATCAACCTTATGACACCAGAATTCTCCAACTCCATGGCGTTGATTAAAATGCATTTGTTTGCCGTCTTGACCGGCGCCATTAGAAGCCGTTACATCTAAAAAACCATTAAAAAAAAGTCCTCCGTCCTGAGTAGCAAGGATATTATAAGCATGATCATGTCCTAAGAAACCAAAACTCCTTTCCCACAAAAGAGTTCCTTGAGCGTCAATACGTAAAAGCCAATTATCATGTTGTCCTTGATTTAAAGAAGCATCGCCATCATTACTTTTACTGTATCCAATTAAGGCATAGCCCCCTGTGTTTAATTCAACAATATCATACCCTCTATCATCTCCACTTCCTCCATACGTCTTTATCCATTCAAGTGTAGAGGCTGAATTAAATTTCATGACAAAAAAATCACTTCCCACTCTTTCTTTGACACTAAAATCACCATTTGTACTTTGTGTATTTCCAATGACAGCAAATCCTCCATCGTTTGTTGAAATTACATTATGTGCCGTATCTTCTTCACTTCCTCCAAAGGTTACTACATCATCCCAAGTGCCGACTAAAGGCGGAAGGTCAGGCCAATCACTTTCTGTAATTGGAGCGCAAGAAACAATCAAAAAAAGAAATAAAAAAACTAAAAAATTCTGCATATTTACTCTGATGCTTTAACCAAAAACAATCCTGAATTGATGTCATTTATAGCAATTATACCACTCTCAAAATAGGGATAAACATTCCAGACCCCTTCAAAATTTGAATTGTTGTCTTTAGGGTAGGTGTCAAAAAAGCCCGTTTCCACAATCTGCTTCTCTTCAATTCCACTAATGTCCAAAACCCGTAACCCAGCGGTATAACTGGCTATGTAGAAAAGGTCTCCTTTAGTATATCCGTTATGATCAATTGCATTGACCGCTGCAAAATAATTGACATGTAATTCTGGGTTCATTAAATCAGAGACATCAAATATTCGTGTTAGCGTAGGAGAACCAAAACGCAATTCATCTAATTCATCTCCCAAGAAAAAATATCTATGGTCTTCAGAAAGATACCCTTGATGGGTGTATCCTCCATTTTGGTAGGTTATTGAATTAATTTTTTTGGGATTTTCTTTATCCGTAACATCAATAATGATAATTTGATTGTTATTTCCTCCATCACTGTTGCTTCCAAAAAATAATTCCTTGTCCTGATACGCTGTATCAGGACCATTATAAATTACAATTTGAGCATCATGCGTGTAGGAATCATCGGCATATCCTCCAACAACTTGTGGATTTTTAGGGTCATTGATATCTATAAATACGGGGCCTCCTTGATAAAGAGCGGAGCCAATAACATAGGCAAAACCACTATCTTCATTGATTGCAATATTATGTGCATTACCAAAATCAGTAAGCCGCTTGTCTGCGCTAAAAGTTTCTTTCTCAGTCAAATCTCTGAGTCGAGTCAAGTCAAAAACTTGAAGTCCATGCCCCTGAGCCTCACTAACAATAAATGCAAAATTATTATAGACCTTGATGTCTCTCCATGAACTGGGGACAGTGGCTGTTGGTAATTTTCCTAAATAGAGGGGTGCTTCAGGATTACTAATGTCAACAAAAGCTGTCCCATCATCTAAACCCGAAAGCACATATTCTTTTCCAGTCTCTGGATCCGTCCAACCCCAATTGTCATTTCCTGAATTACTTTCAAAATCATCAAGTGTAACCCGAGACACTAAATCATATCCAGAACAGGGATAGACCCCTGCCAATCCATTTTCGCAGGGATAAAAAATGTTTGCTAAATCATCTTCAGGACCAGTAGGTTGAGGATCGTCAATCACAAATGGATCCTCCATGTCATTATTCTCAATCACTTCATTCTTTGTGCAAAAAACAAAAAAAAGTAGAATCAAAAGTAGGGCAAAGCGTTTCATGATTTTTTTTTAAAATTACATAAAAAACATTAAGTCAATATTTTCGAGACCCTTTTAGCCAGGATATGTATTTTTGTCCCATGTTAGAAAATAAAAATCCTTCCAAAACTACACTCTCTTCATTGGGTGAATTCGCTTTAATCGACCATTTAACCCAAACGTTTGAATTAACTCAAGAATCAAGTGTTCTTGGAATTGGCGACGACGCAGCAATTTTAGACTTAGCTGAAGGTCAAACTGTGGTTAGTACTGATTTATTAATTGAAGGAGTTCATTTCGATTTAAGTTATATGCCCCTTAAACATTTAGGGTATAAGGCAGTAATCGTAAACCTTTCGGACATTTATGCGATGAATGCAAAGCCAAATCAAATTACAGTTTCCATTGCTGTTTCCAATCGTTTTACTTTAGAAGCACTTGAAGAATTATATACTGGGATTCATTTAGCTTGTAAAAATCACAAGGTAGATTTAATTGGTGGGGATACCACAAGTAGCACCTCAGGATTGACGCTTTCTATTACTGCAATAGGGAACGCCGATGAGAAGCAAATTACACGACGTTCTGGAGCGCAAGAAAACGATTTGTTAGTAGTAAGTGGGGATTTAGGTGGAGCCTATGCAGGATTGCAAATCTTAGAACGAGAAAAAGCCGTTTTTAAAGTAAATCCAAACAGCCAACCCGACCTCAGTAATTATGCCTACAGTATCGAACGGCAACTTAAACCCGAAGCAAGAAATGATGTCATTGCGTTACTTGCAGAATTGAATATTGTTCCCACTTCGATGATTGATGTTAGTGATGGGCTTTCTTCAGAAATCCTTCATCTCTCAAAAGCATCTAATGTGGGATTCAAAATTTTTGAAGAAAAACTCCCGCTGGATCATGAAGTCATCAGTATTTGCGAAGAGTTTAAGTTTAATTCAACTACGGCCGTTCTGAATGGCGGAGAAGACTATGAGTTACTTTTTACCGTACCACAAAAAGAATTTGACAAAATTAAAAATCATCCGTTATTATCCATCATTGGTCATGCCTGTGATTTAGCATCTGGATGTCAACTTGTGAATGGATTAGGACAACAGATTGAGCTTACTGCTCAAGGGTGGCAATCTTTTTCTGATGAATGAAGCTAACCTAAAGCTACATCCAACATCATCATAACAATAAATCCTAAAATAAATCCAAGGGTAGCTATATCAGTATATTTATCTTGTTGGGTTTCAGGAATTACCTCTTCAACTACCACAAAAATCATTGCCCCTGCTGCAAAGGAAAGCGCATAAGGAAGTAACGGAGTAAAAAAAGATACTGCAACAGCACCTATTACAGCAGCTACAGGTTCAACTACTGCGGAAAGTTGACCATACCAAAAACTTTTAAATCGACTTACACCCTGTCTTCTCATGGGCATAGAAACAGCGATTCCCTCTGGGAAGTTTTGAATACCTATACCGATCGCCAATGCAACGGCACCAGCAATTGAAGCCTCTGGAATTCCTGCAGCTACCCCACCAAATAAAACCCCTACCGCAAGTCCTTCTGGAATATTATGTAAGGTAATTGCCAGCACTAATAAAGTGGTTCTATGCCAAGGTGTTTTGATTCCTTCACTTTCTTTGAAATTAATGTGGATATGAGGTAATACTTTATCCAAACCAAAAATAAAAAGAGCACCCAAACCAAAACCAATTGCAGCGGGCATAACTTTGGTAAAACCTTCGCCGGGACTCATCTCAATCCCCGGAGCCAACAAACTCCAAAAACTAGCTGCAACCATTACCCCTCCTGTGAATCCCAAGAGTCCGTCCAACACAGCACGATTCAAGTCTTTTACAAAAAACACTAAAGAAGCCCCTAAAGCAGTCAAACCCCATGTGAATACTGTAGCGTAAAACGCTCCCAACACTGGATCTGTATTTTGAAAAAACTCAATGACTGACTCCATTCCTAAAACTTTATGCAAAAATAAACACTTAAGTTAAATTAACTTGAAATAAAAAGCTTTTAATTACTTTTACTACTTACTATGAAAAAACAAGTTTTTGATTATATCATTTGTGGCGGCGGTGCTTCTGGCTTGTTATTGGTAAACGCTCTTTTAGAGGATTCCTATTTCGATAAAAAAAAGATCTTATTGATTGAAAAAGAGACTAAAAACTCAAACGACCGAACGTGGTGTTTTTGGGAAACTAATCCAGGAAATTTTGACTTTTTGATAAAAAAATCTTGGCCATCAGCTTCTTTTAAATCAAAGGAACTCAACCTAAATTTTAAACTGGCGCCTTTTCACTATAAGATGCTTCGATCTAAAGCGTTTTATAAAGAAATATATCAAAAAATTGAAGCCCAAAAACAGCTTACTTTACTTAAGGCTGAAGTGCTTAAAATCAAAGAAAACAAGTCCACTTCTGTAGTTCAAACAGATAAAGGAATCTTTGAATCTGAAAAAGTATTCAATAGCATTTTCAATCCAAAAGCGCTGTACAACCAGAAAAAATATCCTG
>JAURBX010000080.1 GCA_030828745.1 Flavobacteriaceae bacterium
ACAAAAAAAAACTTGAATTAGTTTAAACATTGATTTATGTTTTAAAATGTTACTCGTATTCTATTCTTTATATTTGACACTTATTTTGCAATCAACATTCAACTCAAGATGAAATTAAAACTTATTCTTTCAGCACTTTTATTAAGCACCTTTTCAATTGCCCAAAAAACCCTTGATGAAAAAGTCTCAGACTTGCTTTCAAAAATGACCCTCAAAGAAAAAATTGGACAAATGAATCAATACAATGGTTTTTGGGATATTACAGGTCCGGTTCCTGAAGGGGGTGATTCCAAAATCAAATACAATCATCTTTCCAATGGTTGGGTGGGCTCCATGCTAAATGTTAAAGGAGTTAAAGAGGTAAAAGAAGTACAAAAAATTGCGGTTGAAAAATCTCGACTAGGAATTCCTCTAATCATTGGTTTTGATTTGATTCATGGCTATAAAACTGTTTTCCCAATTCCCCTCGCTGAATCTGCAAGTTGGGATTTAGAAGCCATTCAACTTTCCGCTGAACTGTCTGCAAAAGAAGCCGCAGTTGCGGGAATAAACTGGACTTTTGCTCCCATGATTGATATTACTCGTGATGCGCGTTGGGGTCGAGTCATGGAAGGTGCAGGAGAAGACCCCTATTTAGGAAGTCTAATTGCAGCAGCCAGAGTCAAAGGTTTTCAGGGGGAAGATCTTGCGTCTCCCATAACGATTGCAGCCACAGCAAAACATTTTGCAGCCTATGGGTTTGTTGAAGCAGGGAAAGAATACAATACAGTTGATATAGGCATAAATACCCTTCACAACATTGTATTGCCCCCCTTTAAGGCTGCAGCAGATGCAGGAATTAAAACCTTCATGAATTCATTTAACGATTTAAATGGAATTCCTGCCACTGCAGATGCCTACCTTCAAAGAGACTTACTTAAAGGAGAATGGAATTTTGATGGATTTGTCGTTTCTGATTGGGGATCTATCAGAGAAATGATAGAGCATGGATATGCCAAAGACAATAATCATGCTGGAGAATTAGCTCTTTTGGGAGGTTCTGATATGGATATGGAATCTTCTATTTATATTTATGAACTTGAAAAACTTATCGAAGAAAATAAAATCTCTGTTGCTCAAATTGATGATGCCGTCCGTAGAATACTCAGAGTCAAATTTGAGTTAGGCCTTTTTGAAGACCCTTATCGTTATTGTGATGAGGAGCGAGAAAAAGAAATTACAGGTTCCAAAGAAATCATTGATGCAGCCCTTGAGGTTGCAAAAAAATCAATCGTACTTTTAAAAAATGAAAATGAAATTCTTCCCCTCAAAAAGAAAGGTGTAACAATAGGATTGATCGGTCCTTTGGCTGCGGACAAAAACAGTCCACTTGGAAATTGGAGAATAGGAGCCGATGACAATACTGCGGTATCGGTACTGGAAGGACTACAAAACTATAAAGGAAACAACATTAGCCATGCGCAAGGAGTGAAATTAATCAATAAAACTCCGGATGGCTTTCATGAAGAAGTTCAAATTAATACCACTGACAAAACCGGTTTTGAAGAAGCTATCGCATTAGCCCAAAAAGTTGAAGTCGTGGTCATGGTTTTGGGGGAGCATGGATTCCAGTCTGGGGAAGGAAGAAGTAGAAGCAAGTTAGATCTTCCTGGATTTCAACAAGAACTTTTGGAAAAAGTAGCTGCTGTAAATCCAAATATTGTACTGGTCCTTATGAACGGACGCCCCTTAGTTTTAAATTGGGCTGCTGAAAATATCCCGGCAATTGTGGAGGCTTGGCAATTGGGAACACAAAGTGGTCACGCCATCGCGCAGGTTTTATACGGAGAGTATAACCCCAGCGGGAAATTACCCATGAGTTTCCCCAGAAGCGTTGGTCAAGTACCCATCTATTACAATCATAAAAGTACAGGAAGGCCGGGTACTGAAGGAGAAGATCCCGGTAGTGTTTTTTGGTCACATTATGGGGATGAAAAAAATGATCCGCTCTTTCCCTTTGGCTTTGGATTAAGCTATTCCAAGTTTGAATATTCGTCATTTGAATTGAGCGCAAAGGAAATGACAAAAAACTCCAATATAGAAGCTTCTATTACAATAAAAAATACAGGAAAAGTAAAGGGTAAGGAAATTGTTCAACTCTATCTACAAGATCCTTTTGCAAGTGCTACACGTCCCGTAAAAGAGCTGAAAGGATTCAAAACCATTGAATTGGAACCCGGTACATCACAAAAAGTAACTTTTACTATCAAAGAGGCTGATTTAGTGTTCTACAATGCAAAACAAAAATGGGAAGCAGAGCCTGGAACCTTTCATGTCTTTGTTGGCACTAATTCGAATGTAAAAGAAAAATTGTCTTTTGAACTCAAATAACGTTCCCTTAACTCAAAGTAAAATAATTCAATGTTAAAAGCTGTTTTATTTGATATGGATGGAGTCATTGTAGACAGTGAACCTCTACACCATAGAGCGTATCAGAAAATGTTTCAGGAATTTGACCTTGATGTTTCAAAAGAATTTTATGCCTCTTTTACTGGCAAAGCTACCCTGCCTATTTGTGAGGAAATTTGTGAGACATTTAAGCTAAAAGTTTCCCCTGAAATACTCGTTGCTTCAAAAAGAAAACATTTTATTCCACTCTTTGAGCATGATACCGATTTTAGTCTTTTAGACGGTGTTTTGGAATTGATACAAAACTATCATGAAAATGGTCTCAACTTAGTGTTAGCCTCATCTGCATCAATGGAAAATATCAATCGAATTTTTAAGCGTTTTGAATTAGACCCCTATTTTACTGCCAAACTGAGTGGAGCTGATCTGAAGGCCTCAAAACCGCATCCAGAAATTTTCATCAAAGCAGCCCAAGCCTCTGGTTTTTCAAAATCTGAATGCCTAGTCATTGAAGATTCTACCAATGGGATTATGGCAGCTAAAGCTGCTGGAATTTATTGTATTGGGTATGATAGTGAACATTCAAAAAATCAGGATTATAGTCAAGCTGATTTAGTCATTCAGGATTTTAATGAAGTGAAGTACAACACAATATCCAGAAAATTTTCAATTTAAACACGCCATCAAACTCGGAAGGAGGTTGAATTTAAATTAAAACTAGGGGATTGAACATTTCAAAAATTACATTTTTTTAAAAAACTCTTTATTTAAAATAATATGATTTCCTGGCAAACTTAATTTAGAATAGGCATTCATTTTATGGGCTACCCATCTCGCTTTTACAGGCTTATAGTTTACAGGAAATAAAAATGAAAATAGCGGCATTAATAATTGTGCGATTCGTTCACCAAAACGAAACTCTTTGCGTTTACCGATCAAAAGAGATGGTCTGAGAATGATGGCTGAAGGCAGCTTTAATTCAAATACATCACGCTCTATTTCTCCTTTTAACTTTAAATAAAAATTAGAACTTGTGGCATCTGCACCTCCCGATGAAACCAATTGAAATTGTGGGATTTTCAGTTTCAAGCAGCGTGTTGCAATTCGCAAATTTATATCGTAATCAATTTTGCTGAAGGCTACTTTGTCTCCATTCACTTTAGCCTGTGTGGTTCCTATCGCTGAAAAGACAGTTGTACTATTTCTGATACAGTTTTCTATTTCCGTCTCATTTGAAAAATCAATGACATGTGAAACGACTTTTTCATGAGCGTTTGGAATAGGTATCCTAGAAACTAAATTTATTTTAGTGACTGAGGCATCTTTGAGCAATTCTTGAATCAAAAAATTTCCAACTAAACCCGATGCTCCAAAAACAGTTACTTGTTTTTTCATCAGTATAAAATTAAACTGGATTGATGAGATTTACTACATATTATGCAAAAAATTCAATTGAACAAAAACTACATGAACACTTTACTGACCAAATATTTAAAAAAGTCATCCCTACTTGTAACCTTTTTAAGAAAAGTTACGTCTATATTGAAGTAACTGTTTGAAATGAGTAAATAATGCTATTGACATTTAACAATCGTATTTTTTTTATTTCTAACCTATCAAAACCAATTAACATACATACTCCTTTTGAAAAACTTTATCCTTTGCTTGCTTTTTGTATTTGTATTTTCCCCAACAAAAGCACAGAACTCCATCCGTGGAAAAATCACCGATAATTTAAATTCTCCATTGTCATTTGCAAACATCATTCTCCTACAAAAAGGAAATGAGACTTTTATTAAAGGAGTCGTTTCTGACGATAAGGGCAACTATCTTTTTGAGGATATTGAAAACGGAACCTATCAACTTGAAGTTTCTGTTTTGGGTTTTGAGACAAAAAAAACAGAAGAATTTGAATTACTCAAGAATAAAGTTGCTGATTTTATTTTAGCGGAAGAAGCACAAAGCTTGAACGAAGTAGTTGTAAAAAGTAAACGCCCAGTAATTCGCCAGACCGCTGAAAAGTTGGTTGTTGATTTAGAGAATTCCGAGTTGATTAATACCCGTTTAAAGGATGTAATGCGCAAGATCCCTGGAGTTCTGGTTACCAATAATGGAATCTCCATCGCAGGAAACAGAGGGGTTACTATTCTTATCAATGGAAAAACAACAGCATACATGGATATACAAACCTTGCTTCGCGATTTTCCGGCGGATAATATTGCAACAATAGAAGTAGTTGAACAACCGGGAGCTGAGTATGAAGCCTCGGGTACGGGTGCCATAATCAATATAATTTTAAAGAAAAACGTTCGCCTAGGAACGCATGGGAACCTGAGTACATGGGTAGGAGAAGATCAGGGGTTTGAATACGGAACAGGAGTTTCGATTGCGAGTTATAAAAATAAACTGAATTGGCAGGGAAGCATCAATCATTCCAAACCTACTTGGAGAGATGACTTATTTTTAGTGAGGAAGGTGGGGAACGAAACCTATGATCAGGAAACCATCGAGCCCTATAACCCGAGTAACTTTAGAATGAGTGGTACTATAGACTATCATATCAATGATAAAAACATTATTGGAGTTGGAGGACGTTATAATACCCGACAATCAGATCGGATAGCCTCCAGTAAAACCCGCATCTCCAATGCGACTGTTTCAAATATCTTATTCTCTGAAAACAAGTTTAATATTGATCGATTTGATTTTAATTTGAATCCCTATTACGAATACAAGACGGATACCGATAAACTACTGATTGATTTGAATTACATCCATTTTAAAAATGACAACACCAATGTTCTTTCTGATGTTGAGGGAAGTACCATTCCTTTTGTAAATAGAAAATACATTCAAGCAGGAAGCTATGATATTAAAACCTATCGATTGGATTACACAAAAACGTTTTCAGATAAATTATCATTGAGTTTAGGCACTCGATATGCTGACGTGGGTACAGACAATGACCTACAATCTTTTAGTGAGAATGGGGAACGCATTTTTGAACTTAATGAAAATGAAAGCAGTCAGTTTTTAATTGAGGAAACGATTTTTGCTTTGTATTCAAAAGCCAATGCAACAGTCGGTAAATGGTCTTTTTCAGGGGGAGCACGATACGAAGGCAGTAATACAGACGGAGAATCAATTTTCACGCAAAATGGAAGGCCTAATTCAAGTGTTAAAAAAAGACCCATTAAAAAAATATTCCCAAGCGCCTCCATTAGTAGAAAAATATCTGAAATCATAAGTGCCAATATTTCCTATAGCTATAGAATCCGAAGACCTTCATACAGCAGTTTAAACTCCTTCGCTGAGTTTTTAGACCCCTATTCGGCAAGTCAGGGAAATCCAAATTTAACACCTTCCTACACCAATAAATATCAGTTTAATTTAACCTATGAGGGACAACCTTTTTTTGCCGTTGGGTATAGTAGTACAGAAGATGCCATATTCGAATTAATTCAGCAGGATGATACTTCGGCTCAAATCCGGCAAATGGAAGTGAATATTGAAAACAACGCAAACTGGAATTTTAGATTGTTTGGGCCTTTAGATTTTATAAAAGGGGTTGAAGGATTTACTGGTTTCATTGTTATTAACAACGATTTTCAATCTGAAAACTATTCTATTGACCTAAATAAATGGAGTTTAATCTGGTTTACTCAAGCAAGCTATGACTTGCCTTATGATGTGAATTTTGAAATGAGTGGTAACTATGGAACCGGGGCTTTAGATGAGGGTTTAGAGGTTCGTTGGTTTGCGGATTTAGATTTATCATTTGGGAAAAAGTTTTTAGACGATCAACTAAAAGTGAATTTAGGATTCAGTAAAATACTTAACAGAGGGTTTGTGGGTGCTATCAATTATGGAAATATTAATGCAGAATTAGAGAGCAATGGTTCAAGACAAAATATTCAACTTCGTCTTGTCTATACCTTTGGATCAAAATTCAGTAAAAGTAAAACCGATAGAAATTCTACTCAAGAAGAAGATCGGATACGTGATGAAAATTGATGGTTTTATATAAAACACAAACAAGATCCTATCATCCGATTGAATGAAAAAGGAGATCCTCTTTTGAAAATCTCCTTTGGAATAGAAAACCCTTTACTAGGGAGGGTCAATTTATTTAATAAATTTTGTAATCTGAATTGGGATAAAATGCTTTAAAACCTTTTAAACCTCCTTTTAAATGTGGGATTATTGCTTCTCCTAAATCGGTAAACTCTTCTAATCTCCATTTCAAATAAGCGTCATACTCTTCATAAGAATCCCACTCAGACATAACAAAAAGTGTGTTAGATTCTTTATTGTAGGTACTCACTAATGAATTACAGCCTTTGTAGTTTCGAGTAATATCTAAGCCTATTTCTGGATTATCCATAGCGGCAAAAACAATTTCTTCCTTTCCGGGTAAAATCTCAAATTCAGCAACGACAAGATTCTTATGGGCTACTGCACTCATCATACCACCCAGATCAAACCAATCCCCTCCTTTGTATATTTTACCTTCTTTAAATTCAAAAGAATGGTATGCTGTCAAAACGGTCTCTTTTCCTGTTTGGGTATTGATTGAAGTCCAAGTGCCATAGACACGTGTACTTCCGTCAGGAACACCAGTTTCAGTATTGACTCCCGGCAACCAATAATCCGCTTCAAATTTCATGTTATCGAATTCCGCCTGGTATCCAAGGATTGCAGCCTTAACTTGTTCTATCCCTGCCATCCCCATTCCATAGACTGGCATATGCCATTCCATATCGGGATGTAAATATTCAAACATTGCTTCTGCATTTTCTTCTTCATGAAGTTTAAAATATGCTTTTGCAATCTCAGTATTTTTTTCAAATTCAGCTTGGTATGCATTATTGCTGCATGAGGAAACAATAAATGACACTAAAGCAATGACAAATAATTTTTTCATTTTAATTGATTTATGATTAATAGAACTCCCAAGATAAGGAGAATGGATCAAAAAGAAAAACCCTCGGCTTAGGAGGGTTCATTTTGATAAAAAAAGAATTTCTATTCTGCAGTTAGTGCATTTACTTCTTCTAATTTTCGGGATGCAGAATTTGCAGCGGGGTAGATATCCAATGCTTTATTATAATACGTTTTTGCATTTTCATAATCCTTTTGAGCAAAATAAAATTCGCCCATGGAATCATATGGATTATACCCATTGGGATATTGACTAATATACGCTTCAAATGTTGCTTTTGCTTTTTCAAGATTACCTGACTGCATATAGCTATAGGCTAAAACATTGAGAATATGCCCATTTTCGTTATTGCCATTATTTATTCTGAGCTCTAATACATTATTCATAGCTTCTATACGTTCTTCAAGAGTGACTCTACTCCATGCGTGGTAAAACTGAATAAAGGGTCCATTTGGAGCCTCTGTAATCATAGCATCCCAAATCTTTACTTTTTCACCTCTTCCCATCATACTTCGTTTTCCAAGATCATTTTTAAAATCTAATAAAGAGACAAATCGTTTGGAATTTTCATTTTTCCCTTTTACCAATTCTTTAGCTTTTTCATAATGGTACTCTTGTTGAGCCGAATTGGGTCTAGACAAACTGGCTAACATGACATGTGGGGCAAATAAGGTAGAATCCAACCGAACTGCTTTCTCAAAATACACATAGGCTTTTTCAAATTCAATATTTTCGAAATGTCGAATCCCTTCAATAATTATTTCTGTATGATCAGGATTGTCATTAAACCACATTATACCAGTTCCAGGGCTACTTTCTTCAGTACTTTGTTGTTGACAAGAAAAGATTACTAATGTGAATAGTATTAAAGAAGCTATTTTTTTCATTTTTATTGATTTATGATTAATTTTCTTCAAATATAAAAAACTCTAACTAACTTTCCATTGGTCTTATTCTGTCAAAGCATACAGACTAAATTAGGTGTATTTTTTAAATGTCTGGAATGATTTCCATTTATAGTAATAGTTTTGT
>JAURBX010000077.1 GCA_030828745.1 Flavobacteriaceae bacterium
CATTTCTCCATAACTTCCAAATTCAGCTTGCATGAGATCGTTTGGGGATTGGATTCCTAGAAGTTCAAATCGGTAGGGATGTAATTTAATGAATACGGTTCCAGTAACTTGTTTCTGGCTACTTTCCATAAAAGCTTCCATGTCTCGCATCACAGGATCGAGGTAATGTCCTTCATGCAATTGCATTCCATAGAAATTTGCCAATTGTTCTTTTTGAAATTGTTGCCATTTACTTAGAGTATGCTTTTCTAAAAGATGGTGTGCTTTAATAATTAGTGTGGGTGCAGCCGCTTCAAAACCGACACGACCTTTGATTCCAATGATGGTATCTCCCACATGAATGTCACGTCCAATAGCGTATTGTTTTGCTCGTTCTTGTAGGTTTTGAATTAATGCTATGGGCGACCCTGTTTCGCCATTTACTTCAGTTAATTCTCCTTGGGTAAATTTCAAGGAAACGGTTTCTTCTTTTTCTTTTTTCAAGGGACTAGGGTATGCAGAGTCAGGGAGGGGCAAATCAGAGGTTAAGGTTTCTGAACCTCCAACGCTCGTTCCCCATAAGCCTTGATTGATGGAATATTTAGCTTTTTCCCATGGCACATCAATTCCTTGTGTTTTTAGATATTCAATTTCATCTTCTCTAGAAAGCTGATTGTCTCTGATTAAAGTAATGATTTTGATTTCGGGTGCCATGACCTGAAAGATCATGTCAAATCGTACTTGATCATTTCCTGCTCCCGTGCTACCATGAGCAATATATTCTGCCCCAATGGCTTTAGCATAAGTAACAATTTCTACCGCTTGAATGATGCGTTCTGCGCTCACGGATAGCGGATAGGTATTGTTTCGTAACACATTACCATAAATGAGATACTTCACGATTTTATCGTAAAAGGGGTCTAAAGCATCTATGTTTTTATAAAGATGAGCACCCATCTGGTAGGCTTTCTTTTCAATATCTTGAATTTCTGTTTTAGAAAATCCACCGGTATTGATACTCACGGCATGAACCTCATAACCTTCTTTCGATAGTTTTCTTAGGGAATACGAAGTGTCTAATCCTCCGCTATAGGCCAAAACTAATTTGGAGTGTTTCATGATTTATTCTTTTTTAATAATAAGGTTTCTTTAATTTGTTTTAAACGAAGGGATACCCTTTCGTTAAAGGGCTTGGATGTTGACTTTTTATTTGGATCATACAACATTCCTGTACAAAGGCACATTTGGCGTTCGGTACGGGTAAGTACATCGTAATTCTTACAGGTTTGACACCCTCTCCAGAATTCGGGATCATCGGTTAGTTCAGAAAAATGGACGGGTTTGTACCCTAATTCATAATTGATTTTCATTACAGGCATTCCCGTTGTAATTCCAAAGACTTTTGCTTCGGGATATTTTTTTAATGAAAGTTCGAAAACTTCTTTTTTAATTTTTTTAGCAAGTCCTTTTCCTCGTTGGTCGGGAGCTACAATGAGTCCAGAATGGGCGACATATTTTCCATGTCCCCAAATTTCAATATAACAAAACCCAACAAATCGGTCGTTGTCAATTGCAATTACGGCATTGCCGTTTTCAATTTTCCCCGCTATGTACTCAGGGGTTCTTCGGGCAATACCAGTGCCTCTGTTTTTGGCTGATTCATCAATACACTGACTGATGTCTTTGGCATAAATAATATGTTCCGCTTTTGCGCGTAAAATTTTCATGATTGAAAGGTAATAAGAGAAAAAATGTTTTGTTCGAGAAGGGAGAAGGGCACACCGTACTCCATAAATAATTACACCCCTACGGGGCGACGAGGAAAGCTGCGCAACGGAAGAACAGTTGCAAGGATTAGATTTATTTTCTCGATTGTTTTGAACATAACAGTGCAAAAATGGGGTATTTTTTTAACACAGCAAAAAAAATATTCTAAAAAAGCGCATTTTTAATAAATGTATTCAATTGATATACTAATGTTTACCTTTGTCATGTGAAAGAAGAACACTCAAATGAATTGAATATTGACACCACTAAACTAACGGGGAATAAAATCTTGTTAGCCCATAGTGGAGGACTTGACAGTAGTGTATTGGGACATCTTTTGTTGAAAGCAAAACTCAACTTTTCGGTTGCACATTGTAATTTTCAACTCAGAGGCAGTGAGAGTGATAAAGACGCTCAATTTGTTGAATCTTGGTGTCGCGATAACGCGATTCCATTTTTTTCGGTTCGATTGAGTACAGAAGCGCATAAGAATTATTACAAAAAAAGCACTCAAGTTGCAGCTAGAGAACTGCGCTATAAATGGTTTGATGCACTCATAAAAGGATATGGTTTTGATTTATTATTGACGGCACATCATCTTAATGATCAATTGGAAACCTTCTTGATTAATGCTACACGGGGAACAGGTATTTCAGGTTTATTAGGAATTCAAGAACAAGCTGATTTATTGCGCCCGCTGCGATCCCTCCCAAAAAAAGAGCTCATTCAATATGCCCAAGCCCAGGGTGTTTTATGGCGTGAAGACAGCTCCAATGCAAGTGATGAATACCTTCGGAATGCACTTAGACATTACGTAATTCCAGAGCTGGAGCAAGTCGTTCCCAATGCTTTGCAGCATTTTCATTCTACCTTGCATCATCTTACTTTGGCAAATGATTTTATTCAAGAATCGTTAGAAGCGTTAAAGCAAAAATTTTTTACAGTTGAGGAAGATCAAATTAAAATTGAGATTAAAGAGTTGTTGCAACTTCCTTCCTTAGCTTTTTGTGCGCATCATTGGTTTAGTCCCTATGGTCTTAATTCAAAAGAGGTTATCAAACTTTTAAATGCTGATAGTGGAAAAGTTATTGCTTCAGAAACGCATCGTTTAATTCGAGATCGTTCTGATTTGATCTTAACTAAAAAACACGAGATCGAAAAAAAGCAATATACATTTGACCCTACACAATCAAATATAGACTTGCCTATTCATTTAAAATGTGAGGAAATAACACCAAAAAAACCAACTGTTTGGGACTCCCACCAAGCAGCACTCGACAAAATGCTATTAAAAAAACCACTTTCCTTAAGAAAATCCACTAAAGGCGACTATTTTTATCCCATCGGAATGAAAGGTAAAAAATTGCTCAGTAAATTTTTTAAGGATGAGAAATATTCTCTTTTGGAAAAAGAACAACAATGGCTTTTGTGTTCCGAGGATCAAATTGTTTGGGTGATTGGAAAGCGTTGTGACAAGAGGTTTGTGGCAACTGAAAGCACAAAAGACACCCTATTAATCACAGTAGTATGAAATTGAAATGGATGTTGTTTTTTTTGTGGAGTTGTATGGTCAGCGCACAATTAGAAAAAGAGCCTGTGATCTGGGAGACACAGCTAGAACAAAAAAATGAAAATCAGTATGTACTTGTTTTCAAAGCTGCTATAGCACCTAACTGGCATTTATACTCCCAATTTTCTAGTGATCAAGGTGCTTTGCCCACGGAATTTCTCTTTAACACACAAGGGTATCGAAGAGTTGGAAAAGTGGAAGAGAGTCCCTCCATCACAGATTATGATGAAGTATTTGAAATGGACTTGACCTATTTCAACGATTCTGCAAGCTTTCGACAGGAAATTGTACTAGAAGACACCTCTTTAAGCACACTATCCGTTGAGGTTAACTATCAAGCCTGTGACGACAAACTGTGTATTTTTAGATCAGAAACCTTTGTTTTTTCACTTGACGGTAAAGAGGCCATCAGCACGCTGACCACTGATGCTCGAAGTCAAGCATTGTCCAAAGCCTTAAAACTCAATTTATCGAGCACCGAATTTTTAGAAACGGAACTTGTTAAGGGATCTTCAAAATCCAATTGGAATATTTTCTTTCTGGGTTTTATCGGAGGCCTCTTGGCTTTGCTGACGCCTTGTGTTTTTCCAATGATTCCTTTGACGGTTTCTTTTTTCTTGAAACAAGCAACGACCCGAACTAAAGGGGTTTACAATGCCTTGTTGTATGCTTTTTTTATCATATTGATTTATGGTTTGTTAAGTTTGCCATTTCACTTTTTAGACTCGTTAAACCCTGAAATTTTAAATACGATTGCCACTAACGTTACCCTGAATTTGATCTTTTTTGGGGTGTTTGTGTTTTTTGCTTTTTCCTTTTTTGGATTTTATGAGTTGACACTCCCTTCTGGGTGGGGAAATAAATCAGATCAAGCCTCAGGTTTTAAAGGAGGTGTGGGAATCTTTTTTATGGCGCTGACTTTAGCTATTGTTTCCTTTTCATGCACCGGTCCCATTTTAGGTTCCTTATTGGCGGGTTCACTAACTGCAGACGGCGGAGCCATGCAGCTAAGTTCGGGAATGTTGGGTTTTGGAATTGCTTTAGGACTTCCTTTTGGTTTGTTTGCCTTATTTCCCAATACACTGAAGGCTTTACCCAAATCGGGAGGATGGATGACCACAGTAAAAGTGGTTCTCGGATTTCTGGAATTGGCCTTAGCATTAAAATTCCTTTCCAATGCTGATTTGGTTGCCCATTGGGATTTGCTGAAACGTGAAGTTTTTATTGGAATTTGGGCTCTG
Organism: Flavobacteriaceae bacterium; assembly: GCA_030828745.1. GTDB lineage: Bacteria > Bacteroidota > Bacteroidia > Flavobacteriales > Flavobacteriaceae > MS024-2A. The sequence goes on from JAURBX010000077.1 coordinate 4,558, forward strand.
ATTTCCCTGCTTTTAACCCTGTACCTCTTTGGAGTGGTTCGTTTTAAACATGAAGTCAAACAAAAACTAGGAGTTCCTAGATTACTTTTCGCAGGACTCAGTTTGTTGTTTACTTCTTTCCTAGTGTATGGTTTAATTTCAGATGAAAATCAATTAAAAATATTGAGTGGTTTTCCACCTCCTGAGTTTTATAGTATTCATTCAACAGCCTCCGATTGCCCGTTGGGTCTGGAGTGCTATAAAGACTATGAAACAGGGCGCGAGAAGGCGATAGCGGCAAACAAACCCATATTATTGGACTTTACAGGATGGGCTTGTGTGAACTGTCGAAAGATGGAAGAAAATGTTTGGTCTGATCCTGCTGTGTATAACCTACTAAATGAAAATTATATCATTATTTCGCTCTATGTCGATGATCGGAAAGACCTTGAAGAAGAGGCTCAGTTTAACTATCAATATCCCGACGGAAGAATCAAAGAAATCAATACCGTTGGAAAAAAATGGGCAACGTTTCAGGCGATTAATTTTCAAACAGCTTCACAGCCTTTTTATGTACAAATGAATGCCGAGGGTACTGTATTGAACTCACCGATTCAATATACTGATATAGCCTCATTTAAAGCATGGTTAGAGGCAGGATTGAAAAACAATACTGCAGCACCAGCGCCTAAGGCACAGTTTTTTACCTTTTAGAAGGGTCGTAAACAGCTACCGCAATTTTTGAGTCTGCCGTACCATAATATAAAAACCACTTTTCTTTAAAAAAGACCAATCCCTCTACAAAGCATACTTCATTGACTTCTCCCACTTTTTCATAGTCTTTATCGGGATAGATAAAATAGGAAGGGGTTCTATCAATCAGTTTGTGAGGTTGGTTTTTATCAAAAAGCGCTTGCCCTGCGGCATAGGTGAATTTGGGTAAATTGGGATCGTTAAAGTTTGCGGCATTGCTGGCATTATAAATTAAAACAATTCCTTTCTCAGTATAGAGGGCATAAGGTCCAGGTTCTACAAGGCGACTGTCAAAGAATCCTTTTCTGGGGTGTAAAACGGAAATCAATGCTCCATTCTCCTCGTTGATAGCCGCTTCCCAATGAATTAAATCGAGGGAGCTGGCCATGAAAAGTTGGGTGTCTCCAAAGTACATCCAATAACGACCGTCAATTTTTTTTGCCACTTGTTGGTTGCCGATCTGTTCCGTAATGATGGCTCCAGACTTTGACCAATAGTCTTTGTATTTCTCTCCTTTCAAAACAGATCCATGCTTGGTCCAATGGATCAAATCAGGAGACGATGCACTGCTTAGGCGGGCTGTTTTTCCATTATAAGCCGTATAGGTCATCAGATAAGTACCCGCTTCGGTTTGAATAATTCTGGGGTCTTCTACACCATCAAAATAGCAGGAAACACAGTCTAGATTATAGGGTTCTCCTTCTACTTTTCTAAGGTTCCATTCAAAGGGTGTTTGCGCATCTTTTTCAGGAAAAAAAATAGGGTGCTCTTTTTTGGTGAAATTCATCCCGTCTGTACTGATGGCCATACCTATTCTTGAAGTACCCCATTCATCTTGTGCACGGTACAATAGAAAAACAGTGTCATTTCTAACGATTGCAGCTGGATTTAATACGTTTCGCTTTTCCCAAGCCACTTCTTTTTGGGTCATTGGGTCAAGAAATTTTAATTCGGGAGAGGGCTGTAAAATGGGGTTTAAAGAATCTACTTTTTCAAAAAAGGGAAAGGCCCAGTCTTTCTGATTAGGCTTTATTTCTATGGTTGTACATTGCGCTAAACAAAAGCTAATAAAAATAATAAAGAGAATTTTCATGAGGTTTCTTTTTAGATTATTGAAATCACAGAATTTAAAATTACAGTTTATTTCTGATAAATGGGATTGTTTCTAAAATCAAACTTAAAGCTTCTAGGCGCGCTTTGGTCTTGGTATCTGCCTTGATGATATGCCATGGAGCAATATCCGTATTGGTTTTTTGAAACATAGTTTCCTTGTATTGGGTGTATTGGTTCCAAAGTTCCTGTGCTTTTAAATCAACGGGAGTAATTTTCCATTGCTTTAAAGGATTGTCTTTAATTTCTTCAAAGCGTTTTGCTTGTTCTTCTTTAGAAATTGAAAAATAGATTTTAATTAGATGCGTTTCAGAATCAATCAACATTTTTTCAAATTCGTTGACTTGCCCCATGAAGAGATTGTATTGTTTTTTAGTACAAAAGCCATTGACCGGTTCTACTACAGCACGGTTATACCAACTGCGATCAAAGAAAACAATTTCTCCCGGTTTGGGTAATTGATGAATATACCGTTGAAAAAACCATTGTTTTTTTTCATCCTCTGAGGGAATGTCTAGAGCCACAACATTGATGTGTCTTGGATTTAAATATTGAATGGCTCTTCTGATGGCACCTCCTTTTCCAGCCGCATCTCTTCCCTCAAAAATAAGGACTACCTTTTTGTCATTTTTAATCACCCATTGTTGGAGTAGAATCAATTTACTTTGAAGATGTTTTAATTCACTTTCATAGCGAATTCGCTCTATGGTTTTGATTAGATCTATTTTTTTATTCCTAAGTAGAATTTTCATTCCAAGTTTGGAATTGACTAGATTAAGCTCAGAGGGGGTTATAGAGTACATAGGTTAAATATCGATTTGGACGATACCTCTGTGGTATCTTTGGATAATGTTGGGATCAGGAGAAGTTTCAATTCCACTTTCTCCTTTTTTGGGATAGTCAAATTGTGAAATGACATGACGAATACTCTCTAAACGAGCCGTTTTTTTATTATTAGCCTTAACTATCACCCAAGGGCTAAAGGAAGTATGTGTTTTATTGAACATTTGTTCTTTGTACCGGGTATAATGATCCCAAAGCTGCTGACTTTTCAAGTCTACAGGACTCAATTTCCACTGTTTTAATTCGTTTTTAGCCCTAGATTCAAAGCGTTTTTTTTGTTCCTCTTTAGAAATTGAGAACCAAAATTTAATCACTTTTACCTGGTCTTCATACAGCATATGTTCAAATTCGGGTACTTGAACCATGAATTTGTCATACTGTTCCTTGACACAAAACCCCATGACAGGCTCTACTACCGCTCGGTTATACCAACTACGATCAAAGAACACCAATTCTCCTGCGTTGGGTAAAACTTTGATATAACGTCTAAAATACCATTGCCTGGATTCTTCATTAGTTGGTTTGTTTGAGGCGATCACCCTAGTGCTTCTTGGGTTTAGATGTTCAATAAAGCGTTTTATGCTTCCTCCTTTTCCAGAAGCATCTCTTCCTTCAAAGATGACAGCTACGCGTAATTGCTTTTTGTGAATCCACTGTTGTAAATTGACTAACTCGCTTTGGAGTTTTTGTAACTCAATTTCATATTTAATTTGATCAAGAGCCTTGTCAATATTGATGTTGTTTTCATGAGCAAAGGCAATAAGCTCTTTTCGTGTGGTTGCTTGCTGAAGGTGGTCTAGGGTAAACGGCATTTGGGTTGACTTAAGATTGGGATGAAAAAGCGGTTCCTTTGTTGAACACTCAAAAATAAACAATTTCGTCAATTTTATGAATTTCTATTATTTTAATCTGACGTTTCATTTTTAGGGAAACGATATAAATTGTATTTTTAGAATACCAAATCTTGTCTATGTTAGTTTCCGTGTTTGGAAGTACCGTCTTTGGTGTAGAAGCCAATCTCATTACCATTGAAGTAAATATTGGTCAAGGCATTGGATATCACCTCGTGGGTTTGCCCGATAATGCAGTAAAAGAAAGTAATTTTCGTATTGCGGCAGCTTTAACCAATATTGGTTACAAACTTCCTGGAAAGAAAATCACAATCAACATGGCACCCGCCGATATCCGCAAGGAAGGTTCGGCCTATGACTTGCCTTTGGCCATTGGAATTTTAGCCGC
>JAURBX010000063.1 GCA_030828745.1 Flavobacteriaceae bacterium
GAATACCTTGGCATCTTTCACTTGCTCTTTTAATTCATCTACCGCTTTAGTAACTCCAATAGAAGATCGACCATTAATATACACTTGCATTCCCTCAGCCAAGAGCATCTTAGCAGTTGCAAATCCAATTCCAGACGTTGAACCCGAAATGAATGCTATTTTATCTTTTAACTTTAATTCCATTAAATAATATCATAATTACCATTTTTCAAGACCTAATAACTTCTTGCCCAATGCATTTAATTCTGCCTTTTTATATCTGGTTTGCTCCCACTTTCTGGGGTCACCAGGGAAAGCATAGCCTTCTGGAGCAATTCGCTTTTCCCATGAATTTATACGCCATTTTTTCAAGGCTTCATTATTCTCTTCAGCGGGCATCATTGAAATGTATTGTGCCATTCGCACTTTGTCTTTAGATAAATTGGGGCGGATACCGTGAGCAAGTAAGCTATTAAAAATGAGCAAGTCTCCAGCCTCTAACGCTACTTTTTCTATTTTATCCTCCAAACCTGTTACGTCGGGCTGAAAAGGATTTCGGTCTTTGGGTTGAGACAGTTTCCAAGTATTATAATTTTGATACAACCAAGGAATACATTGAAACCCTCCCATATTGGGATCAGTTTGATCTGAAAGTGCAATCACACCTTGAACATTTTGAGGTTTGGTTTCTGGATCATAATCCCAATGAATAAAACCTTTGTATTCAAAACCTTTTTTAATGGGGAAATTTAAATTCGCACGATCGATCGTTACCCATAATTTTTCAGTACCCCATACATCCACAAAAGCATCGTATATTTTTTGAGTTTGTCTGTTGGACCAAAGAAATTGATTATTATACACTTCAACCATTCCCGTTCCTGCAAGCTCTTTCATTTTCATTTCTGCACGTGGAGTACTATACCAAGTCTCGGGATTCATTGGATCTTTCTCTTCAAACTCCCACAAAAACGTTGCTGTATCAAGTGCCTGCTGTCTTGAAATTGCATTCTTCACAACCACATATCCTTTCTCAATCCAAAAATTCCATTCTTTTTCTGTCAACAAACGTAAAGGTTCATTGTTGGAACGACCATTGAGCTTTAGTGAACTTGATTTAGCCGTTGATGGATTGCCAGGGATTTCTTTGTGATCGCTTTCGTATGCTTTTTTCATGACCTTTTCGATTTCTTAATTTGAGGTATTTGAAGATAAGAAAAAAAGTTAAGATCTTAAAGGAGTCGTTCTCCGAATAGAACAAACTGTTGTCAAGACAGAAACAAAGTAAAGTTCTTTTTAATTACAGCTCCAAACCGAAGTAAAATTCGAGAATTTTTAATTTGAATATATAGTCAAATTTAGCGCGTACAATATCAGAGGCAGAGATTTGAAATCTTTGTTTTGCTTGTATAAAATCAAAGGAATTCATCACACCCGCTTCAAAACGGTTTTGAGCAATTTGAAAAGCTTGTTCTCTAGCTTTCAGGGTCTTCTCTGCGGCTTCATAAAACTTCATTGCTCCTTGTGTGTTCAAATAAGCTTGATTGACCGTGTTTTCTAAATCTAATTTTGTTTGTTCAAATTGATTTTCTATTCTCTTCAAATTTAACTCTCTTCGCTTAATATTATTTTTTACTGAAGAACCATTAAAAATTGGAATATTAAGGGAAACCCCATAGCTATGCCCATCATTTTGTCCAAATTGCGTTGCAAAAGAAAGTGGTTTTACAATTTCACGTTCTGAAAATTGAGTAACTACAGATTGCCCAGTACCTTTTACAATTCCTATGGGTGATTCTACTAAATTTCCTGTCTGAATGGAACGATCAGAATAGGATATTCTCGTATTATAATTATAAAAAGCAGTAAGAGAGGGCATTAAAGCGCCTTTAGCTAAATCAATATCCTTTTTTGCAACTTCAATATTGGCGACACCCAGCTTGATATCATTTCGATTGGCAAGCGCTTTTTCATAAATATTTTTTGGATTCTGTAAAAGAATCTCAGAAAAAGGAATATCAAAATCTTCCTTAGCAATTTCAAAATTCTCGTAATCAGTAATGAGTAAAAGTTGAGCTAAACTAATGAGAGATAAACGGTAATTATTTCCAGCTTGAACGAGCGCTTGCTCTTGTGATGCAAGATTGGCCTCGATATCAAAAATATCTGCTTGAGTTAAAACACCTGCTTCAATACGAACTTTCGTTCGCTCTAAGTCTTCTTTGGTAATTTCTAATTGAAAGCGTTGCACTTGTTCTAGCTCTCTATTAAACATGACTTGTAAATAAGCATTGGCAACAAAAAGACTTATATCATCTTTCATATCATCCAATTGGTATTGACGTGCGATCAGGTTCAAGTTAGCCCTTGAAAGTTGATTAATATTTTGTTTTCCATTAAAAAGTGTAACTCCAACATTTCCCCCAAAAGAGGAAAACTGAGTAGTCAAATTTTCAATTAGACCATTGGTAATGTTTTGACTTAACCCACTATTCCAAATATGCTGAGACTGAGCATTTACTCTTGGTAAAAACCCACCTATCGCATCTGCTTTATCTATTGTTGCGCTTTCAATTTCTAATTCAGACTGTTTGATGCTGATGTTCTTATCTAAAGCAATTAATACACACTCTTCAAGGGTATAGGCTTTGGATTGCGCTGTGAGTAATAATGCGGTTAAAGAAAGTAGTAAAGTTGCAACTGTTTTCATCGCGTTTTTTTTTATTTTTGTAATAGATTCCTTTCAAAAAGTCTATTCAATAGACTCAATTAATTAGTTATCTGTTTTTGGTAATTTGTTGTTAATTATCTTCCTTCTCTTCCTCATCACCCTTTTTTATGGGCTCTGTTTTATTCCAAACTTTGATTAAATCATCTTTGGTTAGACCCGAAACAATCTCAACGTTTACCCCATCTGAAATACCAATTTCAATCTCTCTTCTTTCAAAAGTTTGTTCTCCTGAGGAAACTTCAACATAAGGCTTCTCTGTTTCTCTGTCAAATTGCAATAAAGATTCAGAAATTGCCATAATACTATCTTTTCGCTCTAAAACAAGCGAGGCATTGGCACTATATCCTGCACGAATAAATAGGGAATCGTTTAAAAATAAATCGGCTTCGATGATGAATTGTACAGCTCCTTGCTCTTCATTTCCTTTGGGTGCAATAAATTTTAATTTAGCCTCCAAGGACTGATCCTCAATGGCACCTAGATTCACTTCTAAAGGCATTCCTACACTTAGTTTTCCTACTTCTGCCTCATCTACTTTCCCTTCAAAAATCATTTTATTAAGGTCAGCAATTGTGGCAATGGTGGTTCCGGCGTTAAAGCTATTACTTGCAATAACCTGGAATCCTTCCTCTACTGGGATTTCCAAAATAGTTCCCGGTACAGTTGCACGGATATTGGTGTTAGCTGAAGCTGCACCACCTGCCGATCCAGATCGTATGATTTGTAAATCAGAGGTAGCATTGCTCACATCTTGCTTGGATTGACTGTATCGCAATTCGGAATTTTGAAATTCTTGTTTAGAGATAATCCCCTTTGCAAATAAATTTTTATTACGGTCAAAATCAATTTTAGAGTTTTTCAAAACAATTTTTGAATTGGCTAAACGTCCTTGTGCAGTATTTAAATTTTGTTCGTTAGGAACTACCTTAATTCTAGCTAATAAATCTCCCGTATCAACCAAATCGCCTTCTTCAACAAATAAGGTTTCAATAATTCCTTGAATTTGAGGCTTAATTTCAACTTCATCTTCAGGAATGACTTTTCCCGTTACGACCGTTTTTCTTTCAATTGAAGTTACAATGGGTGACTCCGTTTCATATTCAATAACAGACTTATTATTTGTTTTAATAAAATAGGCAGCAGCAAATAAAACGCCACAAATTAGAAGTGCAATTCCAATATATTTTAAAATTTTCATGATGTTGTTTATATTAATTTATTTTATTCTTCTCTTAATGCGTCAATGGGTTTAATACTTACAGCACGTTGTGCTGGAATGAGTCCAATTAATGTTCCTAAAAACACCATGATAAACAAGGCACCTAAAACAAAAGGGATGGGAACGGTCGGATTGGTGTAAGGAAAATCCGTCATGTTGACTGTTGCGGAATTTATTCCTGCTAGGACAATAGCTCCCAATACGATCCCTAAAATTCCTGCAATTACCGTCAAAAAAACAGACTCTAAAATGATTTGATTGCGAACTTCTGCTGGAGTTGCGCCTAATGCTCTTCGAACACCCAACTCTTTTGTGCGCTCCTTTACGGAAATCAAAAGGATATTACCAATACCAATCACACCCGCAATAATAGTAGCAATTCCCACAATTAAAGAAAGTAAGGTCATCCCCTTAGAAAATCCCACTACTTTGTTAAATATCTCTCCCAAATTAAACCCACCAAAGGCACGTTCGTCTTTAGGTGAAACACGATGAATTCTCTTCAATGCTGTCTTTACATCCTTTTCTACAGCTACAACATCCGCATCATCATAGGCTGCAATGGTAAACCATTGGACAGTTTCCCCTGTATTATACAACTGTCGGAAAGTTTCAAATGGGATAAATATATCTCCATCACTTTCAAACCCCCCTCCAGGTACAAATTTATGAACTCCAATCACTTGAAAATAAATGTTATCAATCTTGACGTACTGACCAATGGGATTTTCATCCTTTTCAAATAATTCAGTTTGGGTTCGCTCTCCAATGACACAAACCTTTCGTCGATAACGAATATCTTCTTCATTTATAAAACGTCCTCCGTCATATATTTTTTTAGTTGCAATTTTCGTGTATTCAGGAAAATCTCCATAAACATTATAGTTACTCGACTTATTATTGCGAACAACTAAGGGGCTTACCCCGCCAAAAACTCCTCTTGCATTTCTAGGAGCAATAAATTCAACTTCTGGAATGCGTTGTTTTATGTAGTCTATATCAGAAAGTTTCAATTCAATACTTCTTCCAATTTTAAAACCATCATAAGGAATACTCGTACTTTGAGCCCAAACAAACATGGAATTCATAGCAATATTTTCAAATTGACGTTCAAATCCGTTGTCCAAACCCTTTGCTGCCCCTGAAAGAGCGATATAAATAAAAATTCCCCAAAGCACTCCGATCACGGTTATGATCGTTCGCGTTTTGTTTTTGGAAATGGATCCAAAAATCTCTTGCCAAGTATCGCGATCAAATATGACTTTTAAACTATTCATCTCTTAATGCAACTATGGGTTTAATTCTTGCAGCCCTTTTCGCAGGAATATACCCAGCAACGGCTCCAAAAATGATTAATACAATGGTTGCCGTTATAGCGGTACCGATATCAATAAATGGATTTTTAATAAAATAATCCTCCAGTTTTAATCCAATGCTCTCCAATACAAAAACCCCCAGTAAAAGTCCTAAATATCCCGATATAGTCGTGATAAAAACGGACTCTTGAAGGATCATTTGAATGACTGAACGTGGTGTTGCCCCTAAGGCTTTGCGAATCCCTAATTCCTTGGTTCGCTCTTTGACCACAAAAACCATAATATTTGAAATCCCAATGATTCCGGCAATTAAAGTTCCCAACCCAACAAAACTTACGATCAATTGTAACACAACTGCAAATTGTTGACTCTGTTTTAAATCATCGGTGAGATTTTGAAAGTAAATCCCATTGGGATCTTGAGGATCTATGGATTTTTTATCCTTAAAATATTTTTTTAATGAACTTTCCAGTGCTAGGGCACCAACATGTCCTAATTCTTTGGGAAAGGTTACAATAATTTGATCTACTTTATCATTTCCTTTTTCAAGTAGTTGACGTGTGGTATAAGGAATGTAGATATAACGTTCTTCACGATCTCCACCATCATCCTGAAAAACCCCTACTATTTTATAAACGCTTGATCCTATATCGATGTATTTCCCTAAGGGGTCTTCATTTTTAAATAAATCTTTAGCCACCAATCTTCCAATTACAGCATGTTTTGCTTTTTTGTTTAAGTCGGATTGATTGATGTAACGCCCCTTCATGAGGATTGTCTTCTCAACAAATTGATGCCCTGGAGCAATGGCACGGGTCATATAGGTATTGTTTTCTCCCTTGTAACGTGTTAGGCCACTTCTTGAAATCCGTGGAGTTGTATACTCTATCAATAATGGAAAATTTATTTGGATATCTTCTAAATCTTCATTTTCAAATTCAATTCTCCGATTGGCCTTAAATCCCTTGTAAGGCATTGATGTTTTTCCTGGATACATAAAGATGGCATTGCTGGCATCGTCTAGAAAAAACTCTTGGAAGGAATTTTTTAAACCATTTCCTAATCCAAATAAAATAATGAAGATGAAAATCCCGAGCGCAACAGTAAACCCAGACAAAAATGTTCTTAATTTATTTTTGCTGATCGTTTCAAAAATTTCTCTCCACCGATCTCTATTGAACATAAGAAGAGGCTAATACTTGTTCAACTTTTTTGTCTTCAATAATGACTCCATCCTTCAAAAGCACAATACGCTTGCACATTTGAGCGATATCCAATTCATGGGTAACAACCAAAATCGTTTTTCCCTCTTGGTTAATTTTTTGAATCAAATCCATTACTTCATAAGAGGTAGTCGTATCTAATGCTCCTGTAGGTTCATCGGCTAAAAGCACTTTGGGTTTTGACGCTAAGGCTCTTGCAATCGCCACACGTTGTTTTTGTCCACCCGACAATTCACTTGGCAAATGTGTTGCCCAATCTTTCAGACCTACTTTTTCAAGATAATCTAATGCTTCCTGCTGTCTTTCTTTCCGTGGAATTCCCTGATAATATAAAGGAAGTGAAACGTTTTCTAGGGCAGTTTTATAGTTGATTAAATTAAAGGATTGAAAAACAAAACCCAAAAACTTATTTCGGTATTTAGCGGCTTTGGTCTCGTTCAGATCTTTAATTGGTACATCATCTAAAATATAATCGCCTTCCTCGGCTGTATCCAACATTCCAAGAATATTTAATAAGGTAGACTTTCCAGAACCTGAAGAACCCATGATGGCGACCAATTCACCTTCCTCTACATCAAAATTAATCCCCTTAAGAACATGCAAGGAAGAGCTTCCCATTTGATACGATTTGTGGAGGTTTTTGATTTGAATCATTGAATATTAACTTTAAAAGTTAGACGAAACACATTGTATAGACTCTTCAAACACTAAATTGTTACACTTTAAGTCTTTTATTTTTTTAAGATTTGGAATACTTTCCAACCAACAATTCCAACCAATAAATAAGGGATTGCCATTAGATATAAAATTCCATTATTTATTCCTTTTGCGGTGGCTTGACCTTCCTCTGATTGAAGTACTGCTCTACACATGGAACATTGACCATAAACAGCATCGGTACTGAAAATGATGAAAACCATTATAAAAAGGAAAAATTTCAATTTCGTATTAGGCATAATAAGGTGAAATCATAAGATATACAATCACTCCAGTCACGGCGATATATAGCCATATTGGAAAGGTATAACGTGCTATTTTTTTATGGCTTTCAAATTGCTTTGACAAAGCTCTTACATAAGTAATTAAAACCATAGGAATCACTCCAATTGACAAAACAATATGAGTGATCAAAATAAAGAAATAGACGTAACGCAAAACTCCTTCACCGCCATAGGACGTTGAATCAGAAGTCATATGATAAGCAACATACATGACCAAAAAAACAAGGGACAAAGCAATCGCAATTTTCATCAATCCCTCGTGTAATTTTATGTTTTTATTTTTAATGGCCCACAAGGCAAAAATTAATAAAATTGCAGTCAATCCATTAATTGTTGCATAAATAGGGGGCAAAAAACGTAAAGGCTCTACATTGGGAATACGGACCGTAAAGAGGAATGCAACCACAACAGGTATGATGATTGAAACAATCCATATATATATATTGTATCTACTTTTATTTTCCATCTTACTCATCTAATAGTTTTTGAATGTCTTCAATTAATAAATCAACATCTTGAACCTCAACTCCTTCTTGATCTAGCCCCATATAATAAACAATAGGGTTTCCAAATTGATCTGAACGAGAACGAATAAAGCCTTGTTTGTCAATCAAAGCAAAATAGCCTTGATGCTCAAAACCTCCTTCAACTTTGGGATTTATTGATGCAAAGATATTAAAACCAGAATTTGCGAGTGCATAGATGCTCTCTTTTTGACCCCTTAAAAAATGCCAGTTTTGCGAAAAAACATTATAATCCTCGGCATATTTCTTTAATACAGAGGGAGTATCATGATCGGGATCAATAGTAAAGGAAGCAATCCCAAAATCAGTTTTTGAGCCATATATATCCTCAATTCTTTTCATGTTTTTATTCATGATCGGACATATACTAGGACATGAGGTAAAGAAAAACTCAGCCACATAAACCTTTCCTGAAAAATCTTCATTAGAAATTAAAAGACTGTCTTGATTTACAAACATGAAAGGAGGTACCTTTTTGGCTTCATCATTCAACATGATATAATTTAATGGCTCAGCAGACTGTGATCTACTACTGTCCACAATAGCATCAGAATTAATCCGTTCAATTATTTTTGGAATAAACAGGATTCCAAAAATAATAACAACCAAAAAGAGACCCACATATTTTAAACTTGGCATGAGATTTACTTTTTACGATTGGTATTATATATTTTTAATGCTAAACGATATTCTGCAAGAATAACTTTAACATCATCTATCATTTTCTTATTAATTTGTGCTACTGAACGTGCATCAAATCCATAGAGGGTTCCAGCGTCTTCGTCATCATTTCTTCCTCTCAAATTCAAGTCTTTATCAATAATAAAAACGTAGGGAGTGCTTCCCTCATTATCGAGTTCAATGGGTGTTTGAAGTGAATTGAAGTGCCTCTGAATTTCCTCATTTGAAGCCGTAATAAAATTCCATTTAGAAAGATCTGTCCCAACTCCTTCTTTCAAGGTTTTCTTAAGACGATCTACCTCTAACAAACGATCTTGATTTACAAAAAAAACAAATTGGAAATCGGCAAACTCATAAAAACGTTTGTAGATTTTCTCATTTAGGTTGAGTGCTTCTGCTTGTTTATTTTCGAGACTACCCCCCCAATACCCCATGATGGTGATATGATTTTTTAGAGCTGTGTTTTGGTCTACATGGAACTTTAGGTTTTCAATTTCATGAACACCTTTTGTCAAAATGGGTAGTTTTGCAAAATTATTTTTACCTGAAGCAAAGAAAAGGTACACTACTAAAGGGAACACAAATAATATCCCCAAAACAAATTTTTTATATAAATCTTCCTTTTTCATAGTGCAAAAAAAAGCGGTTTAAAACCGCTTAATTAGTTGATTTTCATATTAAAAATTCCAAGTGACAAATCCATCCTTCATCACTTCAAAAATATAATCGGCCTCAATTAAAAGAATAAAAGCTAAATACGGTATTAGAATGACCAGTGGGAGCACTATTGCGTTTTTGAAACCACTTTTCTCATCGCGAATGTGCATAAAATCCCAAGCAATATAATAGGCTTTAACTAGGGTGAGTATAATAAAAATCCAGTTCAAAATTTTCATTCTAAGAAAACTTCCCATCAGAATTTCAGGTTTAATGATACCCAATGCAACCTCTACAGTAGTGACGATTGAAAGGAAAATCAATACTCCCCAAATTTTTTGTTGGTTGGATTTAAATTTTAATAATCCTCTAAAGATGGCTAATTTGTGACCTTCTGCTGCCATTTATTTTATTTTTAATTGTGTTAAACTAGATAGAAAAAAGTAAATACAAAGACCCAAACCAAATCGACAAAGTGCCAATACAGCCCTACTTTTTCTACCATTTCATAATGTCCTCTACGTTCATACGTTCCTAGAATAACATTAAAAAAGATGATGATATTGATTACAACTCCTGACAAAACGTGGAATCCGTGGAATCCTGTGATAAAAAAGAAGAAATCTGCAAATAATCTATTTCCATATTCGTTACGAACAAGATTTGCTCCTTCTACAACATACATTGCTTCATCTATTTTGAGTAATGAATCCTCTCTTGAAAGGACTGTTTTTTGACCTTTTTCATCTAATTGTTGGGTGCGAATTAACAGCGCTTCATCGTTAAGGAATCCTTTCTTCACCTCTGCCAAAGAAACGGTAGGCAGAGTAGTTTCATTTTCATACCAGATACCATTACTAGATTGATGTGTCGTTCTATCGGTTTCTATGCCAACAGCAAATTCCTGAATTGCAGCACGTTTTCCTGTTTCTGCATTTACAAACTGAAGAATTTGACCTCCTTTAGTTTCTATGGCTCCATACTCTCCTTTGATAAAGTTTTTCCATTCCCAAGCTTGAGATCCTACAAAAATTGCTCCACCGATAACGGTTAGTAACATGTAAAATGTTACTTTAGCCTTCTGCATATGATGACCCGCATCTACTGCCAATACCATGGTAACGGATGAAAAGATTAAAACAAAAGTCATTAAGGCAACATAGTACATGGGTGCATCCACACCGTGTAAGAAAGGAAAGTGGGTAAATACTTCATC
>JAURBX010000105.1 GCA_030828745.1 Flavobacteriaceae bacterium
GTCTTCGCAGGTTCGAATCCTGCTCTCCCCACTTGCTTATTTTGTTAGGAATAAGAATTGTTTTTCTTATCTTTACAAAATCAGTACCAACACTGATGTATCAGTACAATGCGAGAGTAGCTCAGTTGGTAGAGCGTCAGCCTTCCAAGCTGAATGTCGCCGGTTCGAACCCGGTCTCTCGCTCTCTTTTTTATTTATCGCCGATGTAGCTCAGGGGTAGAGCGTTTCCTTGGTAAGGAAGAGGTCACGAGTTCAAATCTCGTCATTGGCTCTTCTAAAGTCCACTTCAAGAAAAAAATTTAAGTAAAGAAAGTCAAGCACTATATTACAACGGATTTTTCTTTTTTTCCATGGGGCCCCTTAAATGAATAATCAATCCATTTAGGAAATTCCGTAACACTTGATCACCACATTCCATATACTTTTCGTGTTTTTCATTTCTAAAAAACGCCCCAAGCTCTGACTTTGTAATTTTGTAATCTACCAAATTGCAAATTTCAACAATTTGATCATCGCGAAGTTTATGCGCTACACGTAGCTTTTTGAAAATATCATTATTTGTTAATCCCATCCTCAAAGATAATTTATTATGGTCACCTTTCGTTAAATAAAGTAGATATATGCGAAGTAAATTGCAGCAATCCAAAGCGCAGCAGCAATTAATAATTTTTGCGTTTTTGTTAAATTATCCATACGCTAAAGTTAAAAAAAATCATTGAGATGAATCCACAATGGTTTCTTACTTATCAGGTTCTAAATGCTGTTTTTGTCGATCAGCTTTTAATGATTGATGAGGTTTAGTTGTACCTCATTCTTTTAGAACATATATTCCTCTTTTCTTGTGCTCTATTTTTTTATTCAATCTGTTTTTGATTTCTGAGGATATATTTTCTAGGGTTCGATGGTCAATGATGATTTTAAATTGTGTATTGGAATCAATCATTTTTTTCAGCCCCAATGTATCTACAATTTTAATCTTTCCTTGACTGTAAAATTGACTTGAATACGTCTTCTTTTGGAGTGCATAGATGGGTAAGGCTCCACTATTTTCAATCAAATATTTATCCGTATTGTTTTCAAGAAGGGGTTTTGCAAATCCAGATAAATAAACTACAAATAAAATCACAGGGATGGAAATTCCTATTCCAAGATAAAGAGTTCGTTTTTTGTTTTCATTCCAAAAATGTGAAATCCAGAGAGCAACGGGAATTGTTACGGGAAGAATGTACGGATGGATTAGACTGGTTGAGGTAGAAAAAAAGAGTGGAGTCCAAAGCATCCAAAACAATAAAAAGAGTCCCCGAGGATGATGACGGATTGTTCTTATTTTTTTTCGGAGACTTTGAATTAAAAAAATGGACCAAGGCAAGCAGAAGGCAAATAAAAAGACCCAAACAATTCCATAGGGCTGTTGTTTTGGGAAGCCGTATTTATCTCCGACCCATTCGGAATTGAAATACCGATTAAAATGCTCACCGACAATAAAATAATCTATAAAACCTGGAGAAGCTTTCTCTGTTAGGATATACCAAGGTAAAGCAATGGCAGTCATCAAGAGACTTCCCAAAAGCCAAGGCGCAGTTTTTAGTGCTTTTAATACATTATTCTGAGTGAGACACCAAACAACAATTGGAGGCAGCGTGAGCACTCCAATGATGGGTCCTTTTGCCAATAGACCTAAGCCGAGTCCGGCAAAAAAGAAGTACCCCCATTTTTTAGAAGCTCCTAGCTGCATACTTTTCCAGAAAGCAAGCATGACGATTGTGGTACTCAGTGTCAAAAAAACATCAGTAGAAACAACACCTGCATGCAAGAAGAATTCAGGTAGCGTCAACAAAATAATTCCAGGAAGGTAATGGAGGCCTTTATCGTTATTAAACTGCCCAATCCACCACCCTATAAAACTACAGACAATGAGGTAGGGGAGTCGAACAAAAAATGCGGAAGCATCAAAAAGTGAAATGCTTAAAGCGCTAGCCCAAGAAGACAAGGGAGGTTTGGCCCAAAAGGGAATTCCGTAGTCAATTTGAAGGACGATCCAGTTTTGAGTTTCAGCCATAATACGGGCAATTTCTGCATATCGAGCTTCTGTTTTGTCCATCAAGGGGATTACTGCATTGAGAAAACCTCGGAGAATCACCAGCGCCCAAAAACTGCGCTTTAGGATTTGTTGACGTTCTAAATTAGCTAGGGAAATCATTTGTAATAGCGATAAATTTTAATTAAATCAAACCAAACTTTCAGTCCATAAAGTAGTGAAACTTTACTGTCTTCGGTATCTACCCAAGCTTTTAAGGGCACTTCTTCAATTTCGGTTTGAATCACTTCTCTTCCAAAGTGCTGAATGAAACGATAAAAAATTTCAACATCAAAAAGCCAAGTGCTTTTGAAGGGATCTTTAAATGCAATTAGCGCCCAATCTTTTCTGAACACTTTACAGCCACATTGGGAATCATAAATAGGGAGTTTTAGCATATTTGAAATAAAAGTCGCTATGATGCGTCCTATCACAAAGCGATATTTTTTTCTTTGGATATTATTATCCAGTTTTTTAATTCGTGACCCAAAGACGAAAGCTTTGGTTTCGTCAACTTTAGTTGCGATTTCATAACACTCTTCAAGAGAAGTAGAGAGATCAGCATCTAAAAAAGCGAAATGCTTCCCCACTTTATTTTGAAGGGCTACACCCATTCCAGTTCTAACCGCTTCTGCTTTTCCTTTATTTTTTAAATGCGTGATCAAATGAACCTGTTTTGGAAAAGTCGCTTTTAGGTCCCTAATTAAATGAGAGGTGGTGTCAGAGGAACCGTCGTCCACATAAAACAGAGAGACTCCATTTTGCTTTGTCAAGAATTTAGAGAAACGTTCCGATTGAAATCGTTTGGCTTCATTATAACAGGGAATTACAATCGCTAAAGTTTTCATCAATGCGCTTTGGAAATTTAGTTGATTTTATAAAGAAATTAAAAAAGAATGGAATTTTGTTTTTAAAATAGAAATACTTTTTTTGTCCCATTTTAAATAAATGAAAAACGCATAAAATTTAAAGGTTTAAATGGATGGATTTAAGGGTTTTAGATCATTTGAATCCTCTTTAGAAAATAAAAAGTCAATTTTTACATAAATTTTTTATATAAAGAGGTATGCGATAAAAAAAAATTCATAAATTTGCGCTCCTAAAAATAACATTGAAACAACAACAATTATGGCTAAAGAAACATTTGACCGGTCGAAACCCCACTTAAATATTGGTACTATTGGTCACGTAGATCACGGTAAAACAACTCTTACTGCAGCAATTACTAAAGTACTTGCAGACGCAGGTTTTTCTGAAGCAAGAAGCTTTGATCAAATTGACAATGCTCCTGAAGAAAAAGAAAGAGGGATTACTATTAATACATCTCATGTAGAATATCAAACTGAAAACCGTCACTACGCACACGTTGACTGTCCTGGTCACGCGGATTACGTAAAGAACATGGTTACAGGTGCCGCTCAGATGGACGGTGCAATCCTGGTTGTTGCTGCTACAGATGGTCCTATGCCGCAAACTAGAGAGCACATCTTATTAGGTCGCCAGGTAGGTGTACCTCGTTTGGTTGTTTTCTTAAACAAAGCGGACATGGTTGACGATGAAGAATTATTAGAATTAGTTGAAATGGAAGTACGTGAATTACTTTCTTTCTATGATTACGACGGAGATAACACTCCCGTGATATTAGGTTCTGCTCTTGGTGCTCTTAATGGAGAACAAAAATGGGTAGATACTGTATTGAGTTTAATGTCTGAAGTTGATTCTTGGATCGAACTTCCTAAGCGTGACGTTGATAAAGACGCATTAATGCCCGTTGAAGACGTATTCTCAATTACAGGTCGTGGAACTGTTGCAACAGGTCGTATCGAAACTGGTGTATTCAATACTGGAGATGAAGTAGATATCATCGGTATGGGTGCAGAAAAATTAAAATCTACAGTAACTGGAGTTGAGATGTTTAGAAAAATCTTAGACCGAGGTGAAGCAGGAGATAATGTTGGGATCCTTTTAAGAGGTATTGAAAAAACTGACATCAAAAGAGGGATGGTAATCTGTAAAGTAGGTTCCGTGACACCTCATGCTAAATTCAAAGCTGAGGTATATATCCTTAAAAAAGAAGAAGGTGGACGTCATACTCCATTCCACAACAACTACCGTCCACAGTTTTACGTTCGTACAACGGATGTAACAGGAAACATTTCTCTTCCTGACGGTGTTGAAATGGTAATGCCAGGAGATAACCTTACGATCAATGTTGATTTGATCCAACCGATTGCTTTAAGCCTTGGATTGCGTTTTGCGATTCGTGAAGGTGGAAGAACAGTAGGTGCGGGGCAGGTTACTGAGATCTTAGACTAAGCATAATGTTTTTAATATGATGCTCAAGGTGTCCCGTTTTAACGGGACGCCTTTTGTGTCAAATAAAAACGGGTTTAGCTCAGTTGGTAGAGCACTGGTCTCCAAAACCAGGTGTCGGGAGTTCGAGCCTCTCAACCCGTGCATAAAAAAAAGTAACGCATGCAACTTTTATCATACATCAAAGATTCGTTTGAAGAATTAAAAAATAATGTTTCCTGGACAGAGCGTTCAGAATTGCAACGTTTAGTGGTGATTGTACTTGTTTTTTCAATTCTCTTTTCCTTAGCTATCTGGGGAGCTGATACTGTTCTTTCTCGTGCGATTCAATTTTATTTTAATCTTATAGGATAACCATGACTACAACTGCTAGTGATAAAAAATGGTACGTTGTTCGTGCCGTAAGTGGTCAAGAAGCAAAGATCAAAGACTATATCATGTCCGAAATCTCTCGTTTCGGTTACGATCATTTAGTTGAGGATATACTGGTTCCTACCGAGAAAGTAATCCAGATTCGGAATGGTAAAAAAATAAATAAAGAGCGTGTTTACTTTCCTGGTTATATTATGGTGAAAGCCAATTTGACTGGAGAATTACCTCATATTATCAAATCAGTTACCAACGTAATTGGTTTTTTAGGAGAAACTAAAGGGGGAGAGCCAGTACCATTGCGTACCTCTGAGGTGAACAGAATGTTAGGTAAAGTGGATGAGTTAGCCCTTGCCACCGAGCATGTGTCCATCCCATTTACTCAAGGTGAAAATGTAAAAGTTATCGATGGTCCTTTCAATGGATTTACGGGTGCGATCGAAAATGTAAATGAAGAAAAACGTAAGCTTGAAGTCATGGTGAAGATTTTTGGAAGAAAAACACCGCTGGAGTTAAGCTATATGCAAGTAGAGAAATTATAAATGTTACACAAATAAATTGAACACCGTGTACAAGCTTCCGCCGTACACGATTCAAAATTAAACTAGACAATGGCAAAAGAAGTAAGTAAAGTTTTAAAACTACAAGTTCGGGGAGGTGCTGCGAATCCATCGCCACCGGTTGGACCCGCGCTGGGTGCTGCAGGAGTCAATATCATGGAATTTTGTAAACAATTTAATGCAAGAACCCAAGATAAACAAGGTAAAGTTGTACCTGTTCAGATTACTGTATATGCGGATAAATCATTTGAATTTATTCTCAAGACACCACCAGCGGCCGTTCAACTGATGGAAGCAGCCAAAGCGAAAAAAGGTTCTGGAGAACCCAATAGAAATAAAGTGGCTACAGTCACTTGGGATCAAGTAAAACTCATAGCTGAGGATAAAATGCCTGATCTTAACGCGTTTACTATCGAGTCTGCTATGAAAATGGTAGCGGGTACTGCACGTTCTATGGGATTCAAAATTTCTGGACAAGCTCCCTTTTAATCTATTAATATAAAGCAATGGCTAAATTAACAAAGAAACAAAAAGAAGCACGCGCTAAAGTAGATCCTAAAAACATCTACACGCTGAAAGAAGCTTCTGCTTTGGTAAAAGAAATTACCAATACAAAATTTGATGCGAGCATTGACTTGGCAATACGTTTGGGTGTAGATCCAAAAAAAGCCAATCAAATGGTTCGTGGTGTGGTTACTTTACCACACGGAACAGGTAAAGATGTTCGCGTTCTTGCTCTTGTTACTCCGGATAAAGAAGCTGAAGCCAAAGAGGCAGGAGCTGATTACATTGGATTGGATGAGTATTTGCAAAAAATCAAAGACGGATGGACAGATATTGACGTAATTGTAACCATGCCAAGTGTAATGGGGAAATTAGGTCCTTTAGGTCGTGTTTTAGGTCCTCGTGGTTTAATGCCAAACCCAAAAACAGGAACAGTAACAATGGACATCAAAAAAGCGGTAAGTGATGTAAAAGGCGGTAAAATTGATTTTAAAGTTGACAAGACTGGAATCGTTCATGCTGCTATAGGTAAAGCATCTTTTACTGCAGATAAAATTTACGAAAATGCCGATGAGTTATTGAAGACCATTAATAAATTAAAGCCTTCAACAGCCAAAGGAGTATATGTAAAAAGCGTTTTCATGTCTAGCACCATGAGCCCAAGTATATCAATCGATACTAAATTGGGTTAACGCCAAAAAAATTAAGCAATGACTAGACAAGAAAAACACGAAGCAATAGAAAACCTTAAAGAGGCTTTAGCAGGTGTGAAAACACTTTATTTAGCGGATATTGAGGGATTAAATGCCAGTCAAACAACTGCGTTTAGACGCGCTTGTTTTAAAGAGAATATCAAACTACAAGTGGTGAAAAATACACTTCTTGCTAAAGCTATGGAGGCTTCCAC
>JAURBX010000030.1 GCA_030828745.1 Flavobacteriaceae bacterium
TAAAATTTGAATTTGCTCTGGATCTGCATCTTTCGACTGACGAAGCGTTTGTAACTGCATTAAAGCAAACTGCTGTATGGTCAATAAAGGCTGAACAATCTCTTCTCTAGCTCGAATGGAAGCTTTTCCTGCTGGTTCATTTTCCATTAAAGATTCAAAGCCACTAACTTCTATCAAAAGTTCTTTCGTTAGTTTATACTCCTTGAAAATTAAATTCCAGAATGCACCAAACTCTTTATCTTCACTCATGTAAGCCGTTAACTGGAAAAAGGATTTTGTTAAACTCATCATGCTATTAAAAAGTAAGGTTCTGAAAAAGCGTGAATTTTTATACAGTTCCTTAACATCTTCAATTTTTCCTTCATTAACAAAATGATTAATTGAAGTTCCAACACCAAAAAATCCAGGAACGTTTTGCTTTAACTGACTCCAGCTCCCAACAAATGGGATTGCACGCAAGTCTTCAAATTGCAAGCCTTTGGACTTTCCTCTTTTTGAAGGGCGACTTCCAATATTTGTTTTCGCATAAAAAGGTAAGGTTGACATTCGTTCCAGATAAGGAATAAACATGGGATGTGCCTTGAAATTTTGATAGGCTTGATAACTAAAATCAGCAATACCTTCCATCGTTTTACGATCAGTTGCTGATAAATTATTCCTGCCTGGGTTTAAAATCTGGCTCGCCATACCCGAACTCAAAAGTTGTTCTAAGTTATATTGGGAAGAATCAAGGGTACCAAAATTAGAACTTATCGTTTGCCCCTGAATAGTGAGCTGAATATCCTCACTCTGAATGGTATCGCCCATCGAAGCATAGAATTCATGCGTATTCCCACCTCCTCGGGCTGGAGGTCCGCCTCTGCCGTCAAAAAACGCCATGGAAATACCATATTTTGTAGCTAAACCACTAAGGGCTTCTTTAGCCTTGTAAATGCTCCAGTTCGCCATAAAATAGCCCCCATCTTTAGTTCCGTCAGAAAAACCTAACATCACAGTTTGCTTGTTTTTACGGCTTTTTAAATGTGCTTTGTATATCGGATTTGTAAACAAACCATCCATTACAGCTTCTGCTGACTCAAGATCTGGAATGGTTTCAAATAATGGAATGAAGTCTACCGTAGGGTTGTCCCATCCGCTGAGACGACACATTGCAAAAAGCTCTAAAATATTCTCTAAAGTTTGACAGTTACTAATAATATATCGGTTGGAACCTTTTTCTCCATTGGTCTTTTGTATACTTTGCATTGCACGTATACTCTCCAAAGTTTGCTGGGTGATCTCATCGTGATAAATTGTAGGAGAAACATCTCCTTTCATTGATGAAAGGGCTTCACATCTTTTCTCAGCACTTAACTCAAGGAAGTTTTTAGGTAATCCTGAAACATAAGATTGTATGTCAGGATGAGAGATGATCTCTGTAAAAACACTATGGTGCACCCTAGAATCTTGACGAATATCCAAACTCGCAAAATGTAAACCAAACAATTTCATTTTATGAATGATATTCTTGACTTCTTCTTGATATAATCCGCTGTGATCTTTTATGACACTTTCTAAAATAGCATGCATTTCAGAAAGAAGAATGTCTAACGAAAAATCTGAATTGCGATCTGGATAGAACAATTCATTAAAAACCAATTGTTCAAGTTCTGCAACCCGATGCTCTACGCCCGGGAAAGTAATTTTTCTCTTTAATTTTCTTAAATCGCGATAATAATTTCTGAGAACAGAAAACTGTAAACGTTTGGCCGTTTTTAGTGTAATGTCAGACGTAACAAAAGGATTTCCATCCCGGTCTCCTCCGGGCCAGAACCCAAAATCAAAAATTGAATTTTCAAGTTGATTGGAATCGACGATATGCTCTGCGATATAGTCATAAATGGTGCTTGCAGAATGATAAAATACATTTTCAAGAAACCAGATTAGACTCAAAGCTTCATCAAAAGGAGTCGGTTTTTCTTTTTTGTAAAAGGGTGTTTTTCCCAACTGAACCAAAAGCTTTTTGATACTATCGAGGTCGTCTTTTGCAATTGCACTGGAAAGTTCATTAATAATCACCAACACATTGTCCGGATAAAATTGGGTAGGATGTGCAGTCAAAACAATACGAACATTAAAGCGCTTGATGTACTCGGATAAGGTTTCAGAAAGTTGCTTCCCCGAAGCTTCTTCTTTAAAATTCCTTAGCGTTCCTCTTCCATGCATATTATTCACGTAAGAAAAGCCTGCATCTTCAATAGCATCAAAAAGAACCACTTGGCGCTCAATATATTGAATGAAGTTAAATAACAAATCTTTTTGTTGTTCCACATTAAAATCTGGCACATAGCGACTAAAGAAAGAAGTGACTATATCGTTGGGCTTCATGTTTTCTTCATATCCCATTTTACAAGCGTCTGCAAAAAGAGGCAAAAAAAGAGAAGTTTCTTTTATGTTTTCAAAAGGGAGGGTAAGAAATAGGCTATTATAAATTTGAAATTTAGAGAGTACTTTTTCGTTAAATCGTTCGATTTTAGGTTTTCGAGCCATTAAATTTTAATTTTTTATAATTCTTTGAAAATATGGTGCATTAATCGTTTTTTGTCATTGATGCTTTCTTCCATTGAAATCATGGTTTCAGTTCTTGAGACCCCTGCAACATCATCAATACTAAAAATAATATCTTTAGCATGATGGGTGTCACGAGCTCTAACCTTACAAAAAACATTAAATTTTCCAGTAGTGATGTGTGCAACGGTAATGAATGGAATTTCATTAAGCTCTTTTAAAACCTCATTAATGGTGTTGGTTTTTTCTAAAAAAACACCCACATAAGCAATAAATGAATAACCCAACTTTACATAATCTAAGTTCAACGAAGATCCTTTAATGATTCCTGACTCTTCCATTTTCTTTACTCGAACATGTACAGTACCTGCAGAGATCAACAATCGTTTTGAAATGTCTGTAAAAGGAATACGTGTATTGTCTATTAAAATGTCAAGTATTTGATGATCAATTTCATCCAAAGCAACTTTACTCATACTATAATTTTTTTGGCAAATATAATAGGTTTTAAGTGATTTTATTGTGGAATTTACAAGTATATTTAAGTTTTACAGATAATAATTCATAGAAATTGGACTATTGAAAGATTATATTGATAAAAATCGCTCAAAAACGTCTTTTTGAATAATTTTCCCTTTCTCAAATGAGATTTCTTTATTTTTTAAACCCTTCGGAATCCTGATTTTTTTATGAGCTTTTACGGGTGCTTGAGAAGCAAAAAACTGCATGACAGGTACAAATATCACCTCATTCTTTTCAAGCCTTTCCTCGTATTGTATGGCCAATTCCTGTTCAACAAAACTTTCATCATTGCTTTTTATTGTAACTCCAGAAACAATCAAATCAACATAGTCCTTGGCATTTTCAGGAATGTCAAAATATTCATTGGTAGTGTACTCAAAGTCATTGGAAAAGAGGGTGTACAAAAGGGTTTTGTAACTTTCGAATATATATTTTCTCGTTATTTCGCGTTGATAATCCTCTGGCACATGCCCAGCTTCAAAAAGTATAGTTGGCGTCCCCATTTGGGTAAATTTATCCCCAACACAATTGGGATTAAACGCATCGTCATAGCGACCTACTTGTTCGGGAAGCTCCTTTTCTAAAGCTCTTTTTAAGGCCACAATTAAATGCATAGCTTTCTTTCTGGATGGCGTAATGGAACGCTCTAAATCAGCGGAAGGTGCTAAAAAAGATAAACTAGCTGTTTTTCCCATTTTTCCAGCAGAGAATATGGTCCGCTGACCATGCAGGTTTAAACAATAATCAGGATTTATCTCTTGATATAGTTCCTGTAACACTACACTTTCGGGCTGAGTAAGATCAATTGCATCACGATTTAAATCAACACCATTGGCATTTAAACGAGTGTAGGCTTTGGCACCATCTGGATTAAGCTGTAAAATGACACTCAATGTAAAGGTCTTTTGTAGATGCTTTTGAGTTGCTTTTAAAAACCATGGAATAAAGTCTAGTAAGGCTCTTGTGGTAGTACTTTCATTTCCATGCATCTGAGACCACATCAAAATTTTAGTCTTTCCGTTTCCAATTGTCAAAAGAGAAATGGGTAAACCCTTTACTGACTTTCCTATTGTGCTAATGGAAACTGCCTGAGGCAAACCTTCCAAAAATGAATTCAAAGCACTCGGTGGTAAATATCGTTTTGTGGTCATGATTCAAATAAAATACAAATGTAAACATCTGTTTGTTTACAAATGTATTTTACAATTGTATTCATTTTATTTCGTTTTGATGGGTCTTAAGCCTACTAATTGTAACATTTGTAAAATAATTTTGATGCTAAACAATTAATTTACATACAATCAAGTACTTATGGAAATTAATTAAAGTAATAGTATACTATATTTACTCTTGTTTTATTGAATTTACAATTGTATATTTGAATGATCCCTTAAAACAGTTTACAATGTTAAACACAGAAGCCTTTCTCGAACGACTCGAAATTTTGATGCAAAACAATCAACTTAATGCTACTGCTTTTGCAGAAAAAATAGGAGTACAACGTTCTTCTGTTTCCCATATTTTATCTAAGAGAAACAAACCTAGTTTAGAATTCATGCTCAAAATTCATGAACATTTTGAAGAAGCAAATTTGGACTGGCTCATCTTGGGAGGAGAAAAAAAATCACCCCCTACTCTAACCGAAGAACAAACTGAAGTCGCACAGACTGATTTATTCAGTAACAAACAAAAAGAAGATAATACAGCGAAATCCTCCCTTAGTCAAACTAATTTGGAGGCCGAAAAAATTTCACAAATTATTCAATTATATAAGGATGGAAGTTTTCGTACTTATTTTCCCAAATCTTAGTATTTTTGCTCTTCATGAAGCGATACCTCCTCATCCTCTGTTTTCTTTTTATTTCGTGCTATTCAGTTGAGCGAAATTGTACCCCTTTCCACGAAGGTACCTTTGAATTTTCTCAAATCATTAATGGTAAGATGACACGTTCAGTATTTCAGCGAACCGCCAAGCTCGAAATTGAATTTTATGAGGGAGTTACAGATACTGCAAGTATTCGATGGGTGAATGATTGCGAGTGTATATTAACAAAACTGAACCCGACCTCAAATCAAGATAAGCGCCCCATCCAAATTAAAATTTTAAATACAAAAGAAAATTCTTACACCTTCGAATATTCTCTTGTTGGAGACATCGCAAATAAACAGCGCGGTACCATCCAGAAAATAAAATAATATATGATTACCCCAGATTTAATTGTTGCTTTTTTGACACTTACCTTTTTAGAAGTCGTTTTAGGCGTGGACAACATCATCTTCATTTCAATTTTGGCAGGACGCTTTCCAGTTGAGAAGCGAAAAAAGTTAATGCAAATAGGGCTGCTTGCTGCAATGGGTATGCGAATATTATTGCTTTTGGGAGTGAATTCGCTTACCAAAATGCAAGCCACGTTGATTCAATTTGATACCCAATATTTTTCTTCTAATATTTCAGTCCAAACTTTAATTTTATTGGCTGGAGGTTTATTTTTGATTTATAAAAGCACCCATGAGATTTTCGTTAAAGTTGAGGGCAATTTGGCAGAAAATAATTCAGAAAAAAAGCCTTCTTTTTCCTTTTCTAAAGCCTTATTCCAAATTGTTTTAATTGATATTGTCTTTTCATTTGACTCCATACTGACTGCTGTTGGAATGACTAATGGGTTACCCTATGCACTGTGGATAATGATTGCAGCAGTGGTTATTTCAATCTCAATTATGATCGGTTTTGCAGATCCTATCAGTCGTTTTGTCAATAAACATCCTTCTTTACAAATATTAGGACTGTCTTTTCTCTTGTTAATTGGCTTTATGTTGTTAACGGAGGCCGCAAGTCTTTCGGGAACAATGATTTTTGGATCTTCTATTTCAACAATTCCTAAGGGTTATCTTTATTTTGCAATCGCTTTCTCCTTGGGAGTTGAGGTGTTAAACATGCGAATTAGGAAAACGAAGGGAAATTAAAAGTCAAGGGTGATTTGAGAATCATCTCCTTTTTTTGATTCAGCATCTGATTCCTCCTCATCAACCTCAACTTCAATGTCACGAATTGCTTCTTCTTTTGGCATTTCGTAAGGGAGGGCTTCTTTAAGTTCAACAGCTTTAACTTTCTTGTTCGTCAATTGATTTCCAAGCGCCTTATACCCCTTGACAGCAATGAATTCATTTGCATTAATTAGCAAACTTTCGGGCTGCTCTTTCCCTCTTGGTTTTTCAAAATGGACTTCTAGAAGCGGAAGCCAGTCAAATCCTAGATAGAGAAGCGTACTATCTTCCTTTAGGAAACTATCTTCTTTATCAATACTTTCAATTAAAAAGCGTTTGATGAAATAGCGTTCTTTTTCAGCATCAAAGTATACTGCGGTGATTGGTTTTTCAGGAATCCATTGTTCTAAATGAATTACCGTTTCATCAAAATGAAGGCTCAATTCAGGAGCGACTGCACGTAATGTACCTTGTTGAGTGGCAATGAGTAATTTATCTTCTCCTTTAAAAGCACCTAAAAGTGTCCCTCTTCCTTCCAGGTTTAATCTTCGAATAGTTTCATCAAACCATATTTTACGGGGCTTGAGAGTGGAAACACCCTTTTCCTTAAGCTCTACTTTTCGGATTGGGTATTTTGTGACCGTATTTCCACGGGAGGCACGTCCTTTGATTTGTAAATCAGCAAAGTCTAGATCCCATTTTAATTTTTTAATACTCCCTGTATTTCGCAACAAAATTGAGATTATTTCTGCCTCTCCATTAGAGTTTGCTGAAAAATAAAGTACCTCAGATTGCGCCTTCCCTTGGGTTAAATCATATTCCTTATCTCGGGTAACTCCAGTAACTGCAAAGCGTTTGATAAAGGAAGTCCCCACTTTTCCATCGCGATATAACATGTTGTAAATGGTTCGCGTATCTTTCTTCTTAAATACAGCTGAATGTACGATGTTTTTTCCAATAAAAACCTTGCTATCTACCTTCACTACCTGCATCTTTCCTTCTTGGGTAAAGACAATAACATCATCAATATCCGAACAGTCACAAACAAACTCATCTTTCTTTAAAGAAGTACCAATAAAACCTTCCTCTCGGTTCATGTATAGCTTTTGATTTCGAACCACCACCTTTTTGGCATCCACTTCATCAAAAATTCGAATCTCTGACTTACGCTCTTTATCTCCCCCGTATGTTTTCTTTAAATGCGTAAAATATCGAATCGCGTAATCAATGAGGTGAGCCAAATTATTTTTCACTTCAGCGATGTCTCCCTCGAGGGCTTCAATTTTTTGCTGTGCTTTGTCTAAATCAAATTTTGAAATTCGTTTAATACGTATTTCCGTTAGCCTAACAATGTCTTCTTCAACTACGGCTCGCTTTAGATGACCAATATGCGGCTTTAATCCTTTGTCAATAAATGCTATAACCTCTTCCCAAGTCGATGCTTCCTCAATGTCACGATATATTTTGTTTTCAATAAAAATGCGCTCTAATGAAGCATAATGCCATTGATTTTCGAGCTCTTGCAATTGAACTTCTAGCTCAAGTTTTAATAACTGAACCGAATGATCTGTTGAGATTTTCAACATTTCACTCACTCCCATGAAATGGGGTTTATTATCTATGATTAAACACCCTAGAGGTGAAATCGAAGTTTCACATGCAGTGAAGGCATAAAGTGCGTCTATCGTTTTGTCTGGAGAGATATCGTTGGGTAAGTGAACTAAGATCTCCACTTCAGAAGAGGTGTTGTCTTCAATTTTTTTGATTTTTATCTTTCCCTTTTCGTTGGCTTTCAAAATACTATCGATCAAACTAGATGTATTTGTACTGAATGGGATTTCATTAATCACCAAAGTATTTTTATCCAACTGAGAAATCTTCGCTCGAACACGAACTTTTCCTCCTCTTAGTCCGTCATTATAGTTTTGAACATCAATGATCCCTCCGGTTTGAAAATCAGGATATACACTTACTTTTTTTCCTTTTAAATGCTGAACACTAGCTTGTAAAAGCTCATTAAAGTTATGAGGCAGTATTTTAGTGGAAAGACCCACTGCAATTCCTTCAGCTCCCTGGGCCAATAGTAAAGGAAACTTCACCGGTAAATGAATGGGTTCTTTTTTTCTTCCGTCATAGGAGAGTTGCCAGTCGGTAACTTTTGGACTGAAAACAACTTCAAGAGCAAATTTTGATAGTCGTGCTTCAATATATCGTGAGGCTGCAGCACTATCTCCCGTGAGAATATTACCCCAGTTTCCCTGCATGTCAATCAGCAATTCTTTTTGCCCTACCTGTACCATGGCATCTGCAATACTCGCGTCGCCGTGAGGATGATACTGCATGGTGTGTCCCACTATATTGGCAACTTTGTTGTAACGTCCGTCATCTAAATCCTTCATGGAGTGAAGAATCCGCCTTTGTACAGGTTTTAGTCCATCTTCAATTGCGGGAACTGCACGCTCTAAGATTACGTAAGAAGCGTAATCTAGAAACCAATCTTTATACATGCCCGTAACCTTAACCAAGGAATCGTTGGAGGGATCTTCAGGAAACGTTTGATCATTGATTTCGTCCATAGAGCTGCTAAATTACTACAACAGTTCAAGAATTAAGCCGAAATCCTCTTGAAGAAATTAACAAATTACAGTTGAGAAGTAAATTTTTCTTATATTGAAACAACCCAAATACTTATCTTATGATCTGGATTAATCTTTCTGAGGCAGAAAGCCTTTTAAAAAATGGTACTTACACCAATCGCTTTATATTAAGTTATTTACTCTTGTATACTGTTTTTGAATTGATTGTACTTAATTTAGGAATAGACTCACTTGATGAATCAAAGTGGCTTATTCTTCTCGATCTATTTACTGTCCTTACAATCACTATTTTAGGGATTTTTTATTTATATGGAATCAACCAAAAAGGGGATCAAAAGATTTTTTAAACCGTTACTTCGTTTTAAGTTGGATTGTTATGATAAGAATGGCTCTCGTATTGATTCCAACTATCCTATTACTTGCATTACTCTTTAGAATTTTAAGGTTGGATATTTTTGGAGGGTTTTGGTTTAAATATTTTACATTGAATTTATTTGGGATCGTTTATTATCACTTTCTTGGAAAATCATTTAAGCGGATTAATATAAATTAAGCCTCCATTTTCTGCTCAACAACATCCAATTCAACTTTGAGGTTTTCTATGATGAATTTCTGTCGATCCGGAGTGTTTTTACCCATATAAAACTCCAACAATTGTTCTGTGGTTGTAGTTTTGTCCATCATCACGGGATCCAATCGAATATCTTCCCCTATGAAAAACTTAAATTCATCAGGGGAGATTTCCCCCAAACCTTTAAATCTTGTGATTTCAGGCTTACCGCTAAGTTTTTCTATTGCCGCTCTGCGCTCTTGCTCGCTGTAACAGTAAAAGGTTTGCTTTTTATCTCGAACTCTAAAAAGGGGCGTTTGTAATATATACAGATGTCCCTCTTTGATCAATTCAGGAAAGAATTGAAGGAAAAAAGTGATTAACAACAAGCGAATGTGCATCCCATCGACATCTGCATCGGTAGCAATTACAATATTATTGTAACGTAAATCCTCTAGGCTATCTTCAATATTTAGGGCTGCCTGTAACAAGTTGAATTCTTCATTTTCATACACGATTTTCTTGGACATCCCATAACTATTCAAAGGCTTTCCTCTAAGGCTAAATACCGCTTGGGTATTTACATCCCGCGATTTAGTGATCGAACCGCTTGCTGAATCACCCTCGGTAATGAACAAGGTAGAATCCAAACGACGGTCTTTTTTAAGATCGGGTAGATGCACGCGACAATCTCTTAATTTCTTATTGTGCAAGCTTGCTTTTTTTGCTCGTTCTCTTGCTAGTTTTCGGATACCTGACAAATCTTTCCGTTCTCGTTCTGCCTGAATGATTTTTCGCTGTATCGCATCAGCTACATCGGTATTTTTGTGCAGAAAATTATCCAATTGGGTACTCAGAAAATCAACGATATAGCTTCGTACAGAAGGCATCTTCTCTCCCATTTCGGTTGAAACCAATTTTGTTTTGGTCTGTGACTCAAAAACAGGCTCCATCACTTTAATACTTACCGCAGAAATAATTGATTTCCTAATATCAGAAGCCTCATAGTTTTTGCCAAAATGATCCCGTACTGTTTTGACTAATCCCTCACGAAAAGCCGCTTGATGGGTCCCCCCTTGTGTGGTGTGTTGACCATTTACAAAGGAATGATATTCTTCACTGTATTGTGTTTTACTATGGGTGAGTGCAACTTCTATATCCTCTCCTTTTAAGTGTATAATGGGATAGGAAAGATCACTTTCGTTGGTCTGATCTGTCAACAAGTCTTTTAAACCGTTTTCAGAAAAAAACTTTACTCCATTAAGATCAATGGTTAGACCTGGATTGAGGTACACATAATATTTAATCATGCGTTCCACATATTCCAAACGGTATTTATAATTTTTAAAGATGGTAACATCTGGTACAAAAACAACTTTTGTTCCCCTTCTTCTTGAACTTTCTTCAACGGGATTGTCCGAGCTTAAATCACCAAATTCAAAAGAAGCTGTTTTAGATTGTTTATCCCGGTTGGACTGCACTACAAATGAAGATGAAAGTGCATTGACGGCTTTGGTACCCACTCCGTTTAATCCTACTGATTTTTTAAAAGCTCTAGAATCGTACTTACCCCCAGTATTCATTTTTGATACGACATCCACCACCTTGCCCAAAGGAATTCCACGTCCAAAATCTCGAACAGTGACTTGACTTTCTTTGATGGTGATTTCAATCGTTTTTCCTGCTCCCATGACAAATTCATCGATGCAGTTGTCCAAAACTTCTTTGAGCAGGATGTAGATTCCATCGTCTGGAGAAGAACCATCCCCTAATTTTCCGATATACATCCCTGGGCGCATGCGGATATGTTCCTTCCAGTCGAGGGAACGGATATTATCTTCGGTATAGGTGGTTTGTTTCTCCATTGAATTCAAGGCTAATATAACTATTGATCTTTGAACCTTAAGTGCTTCGTTCACTAAGAAATCAACAATTCAATATTTTTTTTTGTTAAAAAGTTATTTGGCTCTTTTTAAGCATGAAAAATATCAAAATGAGTAGCTGTTTATTCCTATATTTAGAGATTAACAAACTTATATTTCCTTCTACAATGACAAAAACTTCAATAGAAAATACAACGGGTCCTTTTATTCACAGTGTTTATTTTTGGCTTAAAAACCCTGAAAATAAGGACGATAGAGCTACATTTGAACAGGCAATGAAAAAGATGATTCGTTCCAATCCCCAAGCAATATCTAACCATTTGGGCTGTCCAGCAGCATCCGAAAAACGCGATGTAGTGGACAATTCATTCAGCTATTTTTATATGATGGTTTTTTCAGATTTAGAAGCGCAAAACGCGTATCAAACAGATCCAACACATATGCTGTTCATTGAGGAAGCCTCTCATTTATGGGAACGCGTCCTTGTTTATGATTCGATTTCAAAAACAGACTAAATTGTTTACTTGTTGGCTAAAGCATTTTGAGCTTGTCTAAAATTGTCGATGGCCACAAAATAATCTGGATCTTCAAGCACATTAACTTCATAGATCTTTTCTGCGCGTTTTATCAGTTTAACACAGTCAGAGGAAAGATGCCTCAAATGTATATTTTTTCCGTTTTTAAGGTAACGTTCTGTTAATTTGTTGACACATTCAATAGCGGACTGATCCACAATACGAGACTCTTTAAAATCAATAATCACCTCTTCGGGATCATTTTTCACATCAAATTTGCTATTAAATAATTCGATACAACCAAAAAACAAGGGTCCGTATATTTCATAGTGCTTTACCCCATGGTCATCTACATACTTTCGTGCACGAATGCGCTTTGCGTTTTCCCATGCGAAAACTAGGGAGGAAACAATTACTCCCGCTAATACCGCAATGGCTAAATCAAAAAGTACTGTAATTACAGTTACCAAAATGATCACAATCATATCTGCATTAGGCACTTTATTCCATACTTTGAAAGTACTCCAAGCAAAGGTGCCAAGAACGACCATAAACATAACTCCCACTAGCGCTGCAATAGGCACTTGTTCGATATAGCTAGATCCGAATAAGATAAAAAACAACAAGGCTAAGGCAGCTGTAATTCCTGAAAGACGTCCACGTCCTCCCGATTTTATATTGATAATACTCTGCCCAATCATGGCACAGCCTCCCATACCGCCAAAAAAACCATTAAGAATGTTTCCTGCGCCTTGAGCAACACATTCTCGGTTTCCACTTCCGTGCGTATCGGTAAGCTCATCAATTAGATTTAATGTCATTAAAGATTCAATCAATCCGATTGCTGCAAGTATAAAAGCATAGGGTGCAATAAAAAATAAGGTTTCTAAAGAAAAAGCAATCAGTGGAATTTCAAAACTAGGTAAGCCTGCTTTAATTCCTTCTCCCCCATTGGCTACAATAAAAGATTTAACCGTTTCGGTTTCCAAATCCCCTAAAATAACTACTAAGGAAACAACAATGATTCCCGTCAAAGCTGCAGGTATTTTTTTTGTTACTAAAGGCAACAATGCCATGATAAGCATGGTCATTGCAACTAAACCAAGCATAATCCACAGTGAGCTACCCGCTAACCACTCCCCCTTACTTTTGAACATCCCTAATTGAGAAATAAAGATGACAATTGCCAAACCGTTTACAAATCCCATCATTACAGAATGAGGAATCATCCGCACAAATTTTCCAAGTCGTAAGACTCCTGCTGAAACTTGAATAAGTCCAGCCAACAACAGGGTTGCAAAGAGATACTGTAACCCAGCCGTTTCTGCTCCTGCTAATTGATTTCCTTCGCTCACTAAACTAACCATTACAACAGCCATGGCACCGGTAGCTCCCGAGATCATCCCCGGGCGCCCTCCAAAAATTGCGGTAACCAGTCCCATCATGAAAGCACCGTAAAGCCCTACAATAGGAGATATTCCTGCTACAAAAGCAAAAGCCACGGCTTCAGGTACTAAGGCAAGAGCTACAGTAATTCCAGATAAAAGATCGTTTTTTATACTTCCTCCGTTGGTACGGTCAATGAGTTGAAAAGGTTTCAAAGAATGTCGTTTTTTTATATAAGCTGCAAAAATAGACTTATTCTCTATAATAGCCCATTGAGAATGAATCGAATTTAAATTTACCCCTTGAGCGTCGTGGATTCTGCTAAAAGAAAAATTGCTGTCCAATAAGTAGAAAGCACCAACAGGCCTGAAAAAGAAAACGAAAAATAAAACTTATCTAAAGCGATTAAAGCATCTGATAATAGAAACAGAGTCACCGCCAATCCAATGCTCTGAAATGCTTTTTGAGAGGAATGCCTATTCAATGCAATTCCCTGCCAGCTCATTAAAATAATCACAGACATATAAAGGACTACAGGAATAAAGAGTCGCTCCAAATTTGGGTAACTAAGCCACAAAAGAACACCTCCAAAAAGAATCAAAGGGATTACCACTTCTAAGGGAAAATACCATCCCCTCTCTTTAACAAAAGCCTTTAAAAACAATAGATGACCAATCAAAAATGAACCCAATCCGTAAACAAAAAAATCAGAGGATAATAAAAAAACATCTCCGGCTAGACAAAAAAATAATCCCATTAAAATGGAATTTGAATAACTGTTTCCTCCCCCATACCGAAAACAAAAAACGAGTAAAATGATAAGAGCAGTGGTCAGCGGTTTAAAAAAGAAAAATAGCGTTTTGTATTCAAAGAAATCAACAGCAATTGCCAGAAGTGCTGAAACTAAAATCAGACTATGGAATAGTTTCTTGTTCATGTTTATTAAGGTACTTTTTTTTATACATTAAATCGGAAATGCATCACATCGCCATCTTTGACGATATATTCTTTACCCTCTACGCGCATTTTACCTGCTTCTTTCACTTTGGCCTCAGAGCCAAAGTGTTCGTAATCCGAATAGCTAATAACTTCAGCACGAATAAATCCTTTTTCAAAATCAGTATGAATAACACCTGCAGCCTGGGGAGCGGTTGCGCCAATAGGTACCGTCCAAGCTCGAACTTCTTTTTCTCCTGCGGTAAAATAGGTTTGTTGATTTAATAAAGCATAGGCATTTCTAATCAACTTTGCCGCTCCTGCTTCTTCCAAGCCCAAATCTTCAAGGAAAAGTTGTCGCTCCTCAAAGGTTTCCAACTCATTGATATCAGCTTCTACACTGACTGCTAAAATTAATAATCCTGCCTGTTCATCCTTCACTAATTCTTTGACACGATCTACATGAGCATTTCCAGATTTGGCTGCACGCTCTTCAACATTGCACACGTATAGTACCGGCTTATCAGTGATCAGCTGAAGGGGTTTGATAAAAGCTTCTCTATCCTCTTCTTTCATCTGGATACTACGAACATTTTTGGAAGCTTCTAATTCGGTTTTTAGAAAGTCTAAAATTGTTTTCTCCTTAATGGCCTCTTTATTTCCTGTTCGAGCCGCACGATTTACTTTCTCTAATTTTTTTTCAACGGTTTCTAGATCTTTTAATTGCAACTCAATATCGATGGTTTCTTTATCCCGAACCGGATCCACAGAGGCATCAACATGAACAATATTGTCATTATCAAAACAACGTAACACATGAAGAATGGCATCTGTTTCTCGAATATTTGCTAAAAATTGATTTCCCAATCCTTCTCCTTTACTTGCGCCCTTCACTAATCCTGCAATGTCCACAATTTCAACCGTGGCAGGTAATACCCGATCTGGATTCACTAAGCTTTCTAATTTTTCAAGACGTGCATCAGGCACATTCACCACACCAATATTAGGTTCTATGGTACAAAAAGGGAAATTTGCACTTTGTGCTTTTGCATTTGATAAACAATTAAAAAGAGTTGATTTTCCAACATTGGGTAAACCCACAATACCTGCTTTCATGAAATTTATTTTCGGCAAAAATAAACTTTCTTTTGGCTTTTACATTTGCTTTCTTTAATTATGACGTAGAATCTTTAATTTTGTTTGCAATGAGTAAAAAGAAATATTTGATGGTTCATGCCGATGATGCTGGTTTGGCTTGGTCTGAAAACAAAGCTACCCAGCAAGGGATGCTTCATGGAAGTATCAACTCGACTAGTTTGATGGTGCCCTGTCCCTGGTTTTATGAGATGGCACAATTTGCTATAAAAAACCCCAACTTAGACTTTGGCATCCATCTAACCTTAACAGGAGAATGGAAAACCTATCCTTTTCGACCGATTACTCCAATCCAATACATCTCCTCTTTGGTGGATAAAAATGGACATTTCCACCCAAAGCGACAACAAATTCGTGATCATGCTGTTCTAGAAGAGGTTCGATTGGAATTAAAAAACCAAATTGAATTTGCACTTTCCTTGGGAATAAAACCCACGCATTTGGACTCGCATATGTATACCTTAGGGCTTCGTCAAGATTTGTTGGATTTATATCAAGAATTGGGCGAGACCTACAAACTTCCTATCCTACTGAGTAAAACGCTGATTTCCTATACAGGTGAATCTCCTTCTCAATTTAATCTTCCTGAAGACAAATGCTTTGAATCGCTATTTATGGCCTCAATGCAGGAATTTAAAAATGGAGGAAATAGTCAGTTTTATGAGAAAACTTTAGATCATTTACCCGAGGGGCTTTCCATCATTTTGATACACCCGGCTTTGGAGAGTGAAGAAATGAATCAAATTACAATAGACCACCCCAATTTTGGTGCTGTATGGAGAACAGAGGATTATAACTACTTCAGCAGTGAAGCTTGCAAATTAAAATTAAAAGAAAATAATATTGAATTGGTAAACTTTAAAAGCCCTCTTATTCAGCTTCTTCTGGGTGCATAAAGCGCTGTTTTCCTAACAGAGTTTCTTCTGATTCGACATGATTGTCGTCAGGTACACAACAATCTACTGGACAAACCGCTGCACATTGAGGCTCTTCATGAAATCCTTTGCACTCCGTACATTTATCGGGCACGATATAATAATATTCATCGGAAACAGGCTCTTGGAAAACAGCAGCATTTACCGCTTTTCCATTCGTTAAAACAACGTTGTCTTTGAGAGAAGTCCCATCTTGATACCGCCAATCTTCAGCACCTTCATAAATTGCAGTATTCGGGCATTCGGGTTCGCAAGCCCCGCAGTTGATACACTCGTCAGTAATGATTATAGCCATAGCAATTTCTTTCCTTACATTTGCGCAAAAATAAGACCTTAAAAGTTCCTAAACAAGTAAATGAAAGTAAACTCAAAACATGTTGATGCCCTTCTAAAACTCGGTCGCCACCTGTTGGATTTCAATCCAGAGGACAGCGTTTATGCACCCTTGCAAAAACAAATCCATCAAGCCATAATTAATAACGGATGGTTTACGCAAGAGACAATAAAGCAAAGCTTTGCTAGTTGGGGAAAAGCCTTGACTCAAGTCAATCTTGAACAATGGCTTACTCCCTACTCTTTGCCTACTGCATCTCAACCCAAAACCATAGCGCTAGTTTTAGCGGGTAATATTCCAATGGTTGGATTTCATGACATAATTTGTGTCTGGTTGAGTGGTCATAAAGCTCTGGTAAAATGTGCTTCCAAGGATTTGTTCCTGTTACCTTACATGACTGCATTTTTAGAGCAAGAAGCAGGAGAGCAAAAAATCACGTTTACAGATCAAAAATTAGAAAACTTTGATGCTGTTATTGCTACAGGCTCAAACAATGCCGCTCGTTATTTTGATCATTATTTCTCAAGTTTTCCTAACATAATCAGAAAGAATAGAAATGGAATTGCCGTTTTAGACGGAACAGAGACTGAAGAAGAATTAAAAGGCTTGGGTGGAGATATCTTACAATATTTTGGGTTGGGGTGTCGAAATGTTGCCAAAATCTATCTTCCCAAAGCGTATGATTTGAACTTAATTTTTGGTGGGTTATTCCCGCATGCTGAGGTAATTAATCATGCCAAATACGGAAACAATTATGACTATAATAAGGCTGTGTGGTTGATGAGCGAATTTGATTTTCTAGAAAATGGTTTTTTCATGCTCAAAGAAGATTCCGGTTTCAGCGCTCCAATTTCTTGTGCACATTATTCCTATTACGAAAATATTGAGGACGTGAGGAAAGAAATTCAAGTGCATAAAGAGGCAATACAATGCGTTGTTTCAAAACTCAAAATTGAAGGGACGATCCCCTTGGGAACTGCCCAGCAACCTAACGTATGGGACTATGCAGATGGAATCGATACACTTTCCTTTTTAGAAGAATTGTAAAATTAAAAACAAATAAATGTTAAAAACTCTAAAAAAAAAAAAAACAGGGATATACCCTTAATTATTGAGGAAAAAAAAATATTTGCAAAATCAAAAAAATATTTAAAAAAAATCTTTAAACCCTATGAAACTTCATAATTTTAGTGCTGGCCAATCTATTCTTCCAA
>JAURBX010000039.1 GCA_030828745.1 Flavobacteriaceae bacterium
ATCAATGGAGGGGCGGAAGTAGGAAAGTGGATGGCAGAAGATCAACGCATCGCTTTGGTGTCTGCTACAGGTTCTACCCGTATGGGAAAAGATGTTGCGCAACGTGTGGGAGCCCGTCTTGGAAAATCTCTTTTAGAATTAGGAGGAAATAATGCGATCATTGTTACTCCAAATGCTGATTTAGATACGGCCATGCGTGCCGCTGTTTTTGGCGCTGTGGGTACTTGTGGTCAGCGTTGTACCTCTACGCGGAGATTAATTGTTCACAAAGATATATTTGAATCCTTCACAACGGTATTGCAAAAAGCCTATGGACAGCTTCGCATAGGAAATCCTTTAGATGAAAACAATCATGTGGGGCCGCTGATTGATGCCGATGCAGTTGAAACATACCAAGAGGCAATTGCACAAGCAAACGCCCAAGGAGCAACTTGGCTTATTGAAGGAGGGGTGCTTGAAGAGAAAGAATACGGTAGTGCCTGTTATGTAAAACCTGCAGTAGCTATTATCGATCATGATGCGGCTATTGTTCATCAAGAAACCTTTGCTCCTATATTGTACGTTATGCAATATGATGGAACGATTGAAGAGGCAATTGCCATTCAAAATGAGGTAAAACAAGGCCTTTCCTCGTCTATTATGTCCCTAAATATGCAAGAAACAGAAACATTCTTGTCCCATTGGGGAAGTGATTGTGGGATTGCAAATGTAAACATCGGAACCTCAGGTGCAGAAATCGGAGGGGCTTTTGGAGGTGAAAAAGAAACTGGAGGTGGACGTGAAAGTGGATCTGATGCTTGGAAAGCTTATATGCGAAGACAAACAAATACTTTGAATTTCTCAAAAGAGTTACCCTTAGCGCAAGGAATCGTTTTTGACCTATAGCATGTTATTGTTTTTAGGTAGTTTTGTCTTACTATGATCCAAAATATTCCTCTTGTTGCACTTTTATTGATTGGTGTTACTGTTCTAGTAAGCCTAAATGGTTTTAAAAATGACAGCTTTTTTTTAAAGTATCATTTTTTGATTCATAAGATTAAAGCAGGCGAATATTTCAGATTACTTACTTCGGGTTTTCTGCATGTTTCTACAACTCATATTTTATTTAATATGGTTACGTTTTATTTTTTCGTCAATATTGTCGTTGAAGGATTAGGGAATTTTCCGTTTTTGGTGCTGTATTTTGGAAGCCTTTTGGGAGGAAACATTTTTGCATACCTTTTTCATTTCAATGACCCGTATTACAGCGCTGTGGGTGCTAGTGGTGCGGTTACTGGGGTTTTGTTTAGTGCATTATTATTATATCCTGGGATTGAATTAATGTTGTTTTTCATTCCCATCCCGATTCCAGGATATTTATTTGGTATTGGGTATATGATTTATACTTTATACGGTATGAAAGCACAAAATGATCAAATCGGGCATACCGCTCATTTTGGGGGAGCCATTGGAGGGATTCTTATAACCATCTTGTTTGTGCCCCAAGTTGTGTTTAGTTCACAGCTGATGCTAGTGATTCTGAGTATTACAACTTTAATTGCAGGGACATTGATCTATCGCAATCAGAAAAAGGGTTTATAAGGCTCCAAGAAGAGCATCAATTTTACGTTCTAACTGAAGACCCCGAATGTCTTTGGCTATAATAACACCTTTTTCATCTAAAACAAACATGGCTGGAATGGAGTTGATATGATACAATTTTGCAATAGGATCATTCCAGAACTTTAAATTTGAAACGTGATCCCAAACTAAACCATCATCAGCAATCGCTTGAACCCACTGAGGTTTTCCTTTATCTAAAGAAACACTCAAAATATGAAGACCATTATTACGGTGTTTTTGATATAAACGAACTAAATTAGGATT
This sequence comes from Flavobacteriaceae bacterium, assembly GCA_030828745.1. Classification (GTDB taxonomy): domain Bacteria; phylum Bacteroidota; class Bacteroidia; order Flavobacteriales; family Flavobacteriaceae; genus MS024-2A. The sequence goes on from JAURBX010000039.1 coordinate 1,867, forward strand.
TTCAACACGACAAGGACGACACCAGCTCGCCCAAAAGTCAACAATGGTTACCTTCCCTAATTTATCTTTCAAAGATAAGGCCATTCCCTCTGGATTTGGTCCTTCAAAGGTGGGTGCAAGCTGTCCCACCTCAGGTTTCTCGGAAGGTATCAATTTTCCTTCAACGGTTTTTCCGGAGGTGCTTGTTTTTATACGATTTGAAAAACCATCAAAAATCTCTTTTGCCTCTGGAATCGATAGGGCCTTATTTGAAACAAAGCGTTCTAAAATTAAAATGGATATGAAAGAATCAGGCGCAGCTCTAATAAAATCTAATTCATAATCTTTTATTTGATCGCGAACGTCTTGATACTGTTCTTGAATGTCTTGTGCAAGAAGAGAATCTTTAAGAATCATGGCTTGTTGAAGGTCGTTACCAATACCATTTAAGGATTTAATATACACTCGTGTTTCATTTTTGTATCGCATGAAATCATCATTAGAAGTTGTTCCTGTCGCCTTTGAAACCCCTAAACTATCCTTGTACAACTCAACATTGACGGTTCCTTGTTCTGCAATAAAAGGAAAACTCGCTTGATCTCCTTCAATTTGTAAAAAATGAATACTTGGCTCAGTAATTTCAATTTCTAAATCAAAAGTACCCGATTGGACAACAAGAGTATCGACTACTTTAGGCTGGTTGTTAAGGTCGGCCACAACATGGAGAATGGAATTCCCATCACTTAAATCAACAGTTCCTTTCAAACGAAGTGCGTTTGAGGTACCCTGACATGCGGTAAGTAAAAGAATAACCGCTATAAAACCAATAAATTTCTGCAACATAATTTTTTATCTTTTGGCTAAATTACATAATTGATGGGAATTGAAGAACTAATCCTTACTTTAGCTTTAAGATTCTTAAAACAGGGGAACAATTTAAATTATAAGTGGAAGAAGCATTACTACAATTAAAGAAAAACCTTGACGGGGAACTGGAATGGGATGAATTACATAAAAAGTTATACGCTACCGATGCTTCCGTTTACAAAATGTCGCCTTTGGCGGTTGCTTTACCTAAAAACAAAAAAGATCTTCGGCAGCTCATTGCCTTTGCCTTAGAGCATAACACAAGTCTGATTCCTCGAACAGCAGGGACTTCACTGGCAGGTCAATGTGTTGGCCCTGGCATCGTTGTAGATGTTTCAAAGTATTTTACAGCTATTTTAGATTTTGACTTCAAACAAAAAACAGTAACCGTTCAGCCTGGAGTCAATCGGGATGCACTCAATGTTTTTTTGGCTGAAAAAGGTTTGTTTTTTGGGCCCAATACCTCCACTTCCCAATACTGTCTGCTTGGAGGAATGCTGGGAAATAATTCTTCTGGAACTACCTCCATACGTTATGGAGTAACCCGAGATGTCGTAATTGCCGTTGAAACATTGTTGAGTGATGGATCAGAAGCTACATTTAAAGCGTGTGATTCCAAAGAACTCGAAACGAAACTCAATAACAATACACAAGAAGGGAAAATTTATCATTTTTTATTTGAAGCGTTAAGTGACCCAAAAGTTCAAAACGCAATCACAACGGATTTTCCAGATGCCAGTGTTCATCGGAGAAACACAGGTTACGCAGTCGATGTGCTATTGAATCAACGTCCTTTTAATTCACAGGGAGAAGCGTTTAATATTGCCAAACTATTGGCAGGGAGTGAGGGAACATTGGCTTTTACCACAGCAATGACTTTTTCGTTGGTTCCGATTCCTCCTAAACATTCGGTTATGTTGGCGTTGCATTTCAAAAGCATACAAGAAGCAATGCTTGCGGTTAATCCCGTAATGGAACATCATCTTTACACTTGTGAATTGATGGATAAAACGATCTTGGATTGTACCCGAAACCACAGTGGATACCAAAAAAATCGCTTTTTTTTAAAAGGAGACCCCAAAGCCATTTTACTTTTAGAATTACGAAACCACAATTTAAGCACCCTTAAAAAAGAGCTCTCCGCATTAGAAAAAAAGGTTTCGGATTCTAACTTAAGCTATGCTGCAGTTCCTTTGTGGGGAGAAGAAATTGAACTCGCCAATGAATTAAGACATGCAGGCCTTGGCTTATTGGGGAATATAGTAGGAGATTCCAAGGCAGTGGCTTGTATTGAGGATACTGCAGTACCTTTAAAAGATTTGGCACTGTATATTGATGAGTTTCAAGAGCTCATGAAGCAGTTTGGACAAGAAGTGGTGTATTATGCCCATGCAGGGGCGGGGGAGTTGCATTTACGTCCCATTTTAAACCTTAAGACTCCTGGAGGGGTTAATGATTTTAAGGCCCTTACCCTTGCTGTTGCGCATTTAGTTAAAAAGTACAAAGGCTCGTTAAGTGGTGAGCACGGAGACGGTATCGTACGCTCTGAATTCATCCCTATTGTGGTAGGGCAAGAAAACTATGCTCTTTTTAAACGAATTAAAAAAGTCTTTGATCCTGATTCAATCTTTAATCCAGGAAAGATTGTTGATTCTTTTGCAATGGATCAAAACCTGAGAACAAATCAGAATGAAATACCCATACACCCGACGCTCTTTGATTTCTCTTCTGATCAAGGTCTGTTGAGAGCTGCTGAAAAATGCAATGGGGCTGGAAAATGTCGTTCTGTTGCCCCTTCAGGAACGATGTGCCCGAGTTATCGTGCCACTCGAGATGAAAAACACAATACCCGCGGTAGGGCGAATGTCCTTAGAGAGGTTTTAACACAAAACAAAACGCCAAATGCTTTTGATAGTCAAGAATTAAAAGAAGTCTTCGACTTATGTCTAAGTTGTAAGGCCTGTGCTACGGAATGTCCCAGTAGTGTCGATATTGCTACCTACAAAGCTGAATTTTTACATCAATACTCTAAGAGTCATGGTCGTTCGATTCGTGATAAGCTTTTTGCTTTTGTAGGTAAAATTAATAAAGTAGCTCAACCCATTAGGGGATTTCAAAACTTCTTATTTGCAAATCCATTGACGAGTTTCGTTTTGAAGAAAAGTTTGGGGATTGCAGAAAAAAGAGCACTTCCAAAGCTAGATAAACCGCTAGATAAAAGCTTAATAAACAATAAGTTAACTCATAGTACCAAAAGTGTTTATTTATATCTAGATGAGTTCAGTAATTACAATGAAACTCAAATAGGTAAAGATGCTTTTGCACTCTTAGAAGGTCTTGGATATCATGTAAAATTTCTCGCTTCAACCGAAAGTGGAAGGAGTTATATTTCTAAAGGTTTTTTGGATGAAGCCAAATCATGTGCCGATCGAAATGTAGTATTATATCATGGAATTATCTCCGAACACACTCCCTTATTAGGTATTGAACCCTCAGCGATCTATACCTTTATTGATGAATATCCTAAATTGAGTTCTTATCCCGAAAAAGCAAAAGAATTGGCTGAGTTTTGTCGTCCCATTGAAACATTTTTGGCAGAAGAATTAATCAAAGGGAATCTCAAGGAAGATCAATTTAACAGTGACGTTAAAGAAATAAAAATTCATGCGCACTGTTATCAAAAAGCACTTGGGAAGCCATCAGACACCTTTAGCATTCTCAATCTTCCTAAAAATCACTCTGTAGCATTACTCAATACTGGGTGTTGTGGGATGGCGGGTTCGTTTGGATATGAAAAAGAGCATTATGAAGTCAGTATGAAAGTAGGAGAGGAGCGGCTGTTTCCCTCACTACGCAAAATCCCAGAAGAGGTTATAATTGCTGCAAACGGAACGAGTTGTAGACATCAAATTAAAGACGGAGTGCAACGAAAAAGTCAGCATCCTATTTCAATTTTAAAAGCGGCACTTGTTAAAAAAAACCCTAGCTAAAAGACAATCCAAAACTTTACCTTTATCTTTGTCTTTTTAAAAGAAATCTATGTCAGGTAATATATACGGTACCCTTTTCCGACTTGCTACTTATGGAGAATCCCATGGACCTGCAATTGGGGGGGTCATTGACGGCTGTCCCGCTGGAATTGAATTGAATCTTGATGCTATTCAAAGAGATTTAGACCGACGAAAACCGGGCCAGTCTGCGATTGTTACGCAACGCAAGGAGCCTGATGAAGTTCAATTCTATTCAGGTATTTTTGAGGGAAAAACGACAGGAACTCCCATTGGCTTCGCTATTCATAATACCAATCAAAAATCAAAAGACTATACGCACATAAAGGACAGTTACCGTCCCTCACATGCTGATTATGTGTATGATGAGAAATACGGAGTTCGAGATTACCGCGGAGGCGGAAGAAGCTCTGCTCGTGAAACTACAAGTCGAGTCGTTGCAGGGGCGATTGCCAAACAATTTTTAGCTCCAATACAAATTCAAGCCTATGTTTCTGGAGTAGGGTCTTTAGTAATGGACACACATCCGTCTGATACAGATTTTAGTACCATTGAAGAAAATCCAGTACGTTGTCCTGACCCTAAAATGGCAGCAGAAATGGAAGCTTACATTAAACAGATCAGAAAAGAAGGCGACACGGTAGGTGGGATCATTACATGTGTAATCAAAAATGTCCCCGTGGGTCTGGGTGAACCTGCTTTTGACAAGCTTCATGCTGAATTAGGAAAGGCGATGCTTTCCATTAATGCAGTTAAAGGCTTTGAATACGGAAGCGGATTTGCAGGAACTCAAATGAAAGGAAGTGAACATAACGACCTATTCAATTCAGATGGAACCACTCAAACCAACCGTTCAGGAGGGATTCAAGGAGGTATTTCCAATGGAATGGATATTTATTTTAATGTTGCTTTCAAGCCGGTTGCCACCATCATGCAAAATCAAGAAACCATTAATTCAAAAGGTGAAAAAGTGGAAATGCAAGGAAAAGGAAGACATGATCCTTGTGTGGTTCCCAGAGCGGTCCCCATAGTAGAGGCGATGGCTGCCTTAGTTTTAGCTGATTTTAGCCTTCTAAAAAGAACGAATAAATAAACTATTGCCTCATGAAAAAACTTGCTTTACACTGGAAAATTTTAATTGGAATGTTGCTAGGAGTGCTCTTTGGAGTAGTCCTCTCCTTTGTTGAAGGGGGAGATAGCTTCATTGGAAATTTCATTAAGCCTTTTGGGACGATTTTTATCAACCTCTTAAAATTAATTGCTGTTCCTTTAATTTTAGCATCACTCATTAAGGGAGTTTCTGATTTAAAAGATATTTCCAAACTCTCTCAAATGGGAGGGAGGACCATTCTAACCTATCTAATCACAACACTCACTGCGGTGACGATTGGATTAATTTTAGTGAACATTATTCAACCTGGAAAATCAATAAGTGTAGAGACTCGCCAAGAATTGGTAGAAGCCTATTCAAGTGACACCAAAGCCAAGCAGGAAGCCGCTGCCAAACAGCAAGAGGCTGGACCTCTTCAGGCTTTAGTGGATGTCGTACCGTCCAATATTTTCCTTGCTGCGTCCAACAACCGGAACATGCTTCAAGTTATCTTTTTTGCATTATTCTTTGGTATTGGAATGATTTTACTGCCCGGCAAAAAAGTAAAACCAGTTAAAAAATTCTTTGATTCTTTTAATGATATCATCCTCAAACTTATTGATCTGATTATGCTTGCGGCTCCTTATGGTGTTTTTGCCCTTTTAGCGGCCTTGGTTGTTGAAGCTCCTAGTTTAGAACTTTTCCAGGCATTAGCGCTCTACGCAATCACTTTGTTGTTAGGCCTAGCGTTAATGATTGTGGTATACATGGTTTTAGTACGTGTCTTTACAAAAAAGAAAATCCCCTTTTTCATGAAAGGTATTGCACCCGCTCAATTACTGGCTTTTTCCACAAGTTCTAGTGCTGCAACTCTTCCAGTAACCATGGAATGTGTTGAAGAAAATTTGGGTGTTGACGAAGAGGTTGCAAGTTTTGTATTACCCATAGGGGCGACAATCAACATGGACGGAACTTCTGTTTATCAGGGAGTTGCTGCCGTATTTATTGCACAAGCCTTTGGATTGGATCTAAGTTTGAGCGCACAGCTTGGTATAGTATTTACAGCCACTTTAGCTTCTATTGGTACTGCAGCTGTTCCCAGTGCTGGAATTGTAATGTTGGTTATCGTTTTGGCTCAAGCCGGAATTCCAGAAGCAGGGTTAGCTTTGATTTTTGCCATAGACCGACCCCTAGACATGTGTCGTACTATTGTCAATGTTACTGGAGATGCTGCCGTTTCAATGATTGTAGGGAAATCGATTGGAAAGTTAAAAGACTAAGTGATATAGCCTTTTTCAATTCCCTTGTTACATAAACTAAATAATAAATAGGCGACTACTATTACGATTATAGGCATGAAGTAAGTGTTAGAACCATACACTTCAACTGCTGTGGTAAAAAACAACCAATAGCTCATTTGTACAAAAACTGCGATTAGAGAAATTAATAGGGGCACTCTAGCCCACGCTTTTTGTATCAGTAGACCGACAGATCCGATCACTCCACCAAAAACTCCCAAAGCAAAGGCGATGTTGGTCCATAGTGGAGTAGTCTTTAAAAGAACTTGTTCAGCTGCAGCCAAACCTGAAATATATTCTTTAGTTAATGTGATTTGTATATAAAAATTGAAAATTCCCATTAAATTCCAGAGAATAGCCAAAATAACTATAATTTTAAACCAAGAAGGGGCATTAATATTTGACATGATTGTAAAGTTAAGTATTAAAAAAACGGAGGGATTACTTTTTCAATAAATCCCTAATTTCTGTCAATAAAACCTCTTCTTTAGAAAGTTTTGGTGCAGGTGCAGGGGTTTCTTCTTCTTTCTTTAAACGATCCTGAGCTTTGTTAATCCCCTTAATTACGATAAAAATAGCAAAAGAAACAATTAAAAAAGTGATAATTGTATTGATGAAAACACCATACTGAATAGCAACTTCCGCAGTTTCACCTTCTGCTTCTTGAATGATGAGTTTTAAAGAAGAAAAATCAACACCGCCGAGTAAAATTCCTACTGGTGGCATAATTACATCATTGACTAAAGATTTGACAATGGCACCAAAATAAGTGGCTAGTATGAGTCCGACTGCCATGTCAAGAACATTTCCACGACTGATGAATTTTTTGAATTCTTTCATTTGAAAAAAATTTGAGGTTAATAATTAGTCCTAAATTAATAATTAAAAAATAAAGCTACTATCCAAAAGCATATTTTCTTTAGGAATTATAATAAGAAACACATCACTTCTTACCCTTTTCAGCTTCTACAAATTCTAGTAAATCCAAACTGACTTGTGTGGTAAACATACCATAATTTACAACGGCTTTCTGCTTTTCAATGGCATCAATACTCCCTACAGATCGGCCATCAAACATGCGGACTCGATCACCTACCTTAAGGCTTATTTTTGGCTTGGTTGGTATAATGGCTTGCTTTTTCTGTTTCTTTTTTTCTTTGCGAACAACTACTAACTCTTTCTTTACTTCCTCGTTGAGTTTCTTTTTAGTTTCCCGCTCTTTTTTGGCAACTGATGCTGTTTTCCGTTTTCGCTTTGCATTTTCAGTTTCAATGGTGCGTAATAACTCAGCAATTAGAGGACGCTTTTTGTTGTTTTCAAAAAAGCGTTCTGCAATATCGTTAATTTTATTTCCCAGTACGATCATACGTTGATTTTGATCAAACAACTCTTGATAGCTTACTAGTTTCGCTTTTAACTTTGCATTCATTTCTTCCATGCGTTCACTCTCGACGGCCGCTTTTGTTTCTTTTGCCTTTAATGACTCTCCGGTTTTCATCATTTGTGAACGCTCCTTTTGTAATTTTGCAATGGTCGCATCAAAACGCACTTTTCCTCTTTCAATTTTCTTCTTCGCACGATTGATTAGACTGAAGGGAAGTCCATTTTTTTGAGCTACTTCAAACGTAAACGAACTCCCGGCTTCACCCATCATCAATTTATAAATAGGTTCCAGTGTTTTGTTGTCAAATTGCATATTGGCATTCACCATATATGGAAGCTCATTGGCTAGAGCTTTTAAATTTGAATAATGCGTGGTGATAATCCCAAAAGCTTCTCGTTGGTAGAAATCTTCTAAAATTACTTCGGCCAAGGCTCCTCCTAATTCAGGATCGGAGCCTGTTCCAAATTCATCAATTAAAAACAGGGTGTTGGCATTGCATTTCCGCAAAAAATATTTCATGTTTTTAAGACGATAGGAATAGGTGCTCAAGTGATTTTCTATGGACTGATTGTCACCAATATCGGTTAGAATTTGTTGAAAAAGACAGGCGGTACTAGACTCGTGCACCGGAATCAACATACCACTTTGCAACATTAATTGCAACAGACCAACGGTTTTTAAAGTAATACTCTTCCCTCCGGCATTGGGCCCAGAAATCACTACAATTCGCTTTTCAGGATGCAAATAGACATCTTGAGGATGCGTAACTTTATTTTCTAGTCGATGAGATTGCAACAACAAAGGATGATATGCTGCTTTGTATTGAATACTTCTTTTCTTCTCTTCTATTACGGGAAGAATGGCATCAATCTCTTGGGCATAGCGAGCTTTAGAATAGACCACGTCTAATGCTAATAAAAACTTATGTTGTTGCTTTAAATAGGGGAGGTGAGGGCGGAAATAATCCGTGAGTTGACTTAATATTTTTTTGATTTCTTCTCCTTCTTCAAACAAAAGGTTTTGCAATTCACGATTCTGAGCATTGGTTGTCTCCGGTTCCATAAAAACAATACTTCCTGTTTTAGAACTTCCCATGATCGCTCCCTTTACTTTTCTCCTATGCATTGCTTTTACTGCCAATACACGACGGTTGTCAATGACCGATTCCCGAATATCATCCAAATAATCAGCGGCTTGATATTGACTTAAGGCCTTATTGAAACTACTGCTAATCTTAGAGCGTAGTTGTTGAATTTGCTTTCGAATGAGGTACAGGGAGTCGGAAGCATTATCGCGTACCTCTCCAAACCGATCAATCACTCCATCGATTGTCTTTTTAATTTCTTTATCTACATATAATTCTTCTGTAAAACCAAAGAGGGTAGGGTAGTAGGTTTTGAATTTACTCAAAAATTGGAGTAGGGTGTTGGTGGTCTCTGTATTGGTAGCAATGACTCGAAATACGGAGATATCCAATACGCTATTTTCAATACTCAACAGAGAAAAAACAGAAACCAAAGGTTCAAATCCATGGTTAGGGATTCGATTTTCATTCTCAAAAGAGGATCGAAATTCGGAAACTGCTTTTAAATCATTCAGTAGTTGTTTTTCTTCAGTAATTGGAAGGATTTCAAGACAGGCTTCTTTACCTAGGGGAGTGATAGCAAAACCCGAACATTGTCGGAGTACTTCAAAATACTCTAGATCTTCTAGTGTTTTTTTTGGAATTTTTGCCATTTGAATTTTCTTAACTTAGCCCTGCAAAAGTAATAAATTCATGACGTTGCAGATACATTCCAGCTGGGAAAAACCCCTGCAGACCGAATTTGAAAGTTTCTATTTTAGAGAATTGACAACTTTTCTTACAATAGAATACCAAAATCACAGCTGTTACCCTTCTGAAGATTTTATTTTCAATGCATTTGAGCATTGTCATTACCATCAAGTAAAAATCGTCTTATTGGGACAAGATCCCTACCACGGCGCTGGACAAGCTCATGGTTTATCTTTTTCTGTTCCTGACGGAATAAAACATCCTCCCTCTTTGGTTAATATTTTTAAAGAAGTGAAGCATGATTTAGGAATACCCTACCCAACAAGTGGGAATTTGGAACGCTGGGCAAAACAGGGAGTTTTATTACTCAATGCAAGCCTGAGTGTACGAGAAGGGGAGGCAGGGAGCCACCAAAAAAGAGGCTGGGAAACTTTGACAGATGCTGTAATTCAAAAGCTATCGGAAAATAAAGAAGGCTTGGTTTTCCTCCTTTGGGGAGGATTTGCAAAGCAAAAAGCTAAATTTATTGATCCCAAAAAGCATTTGATTTTAACTGCGGGACACCCTTCTCCATTAAGTGCTAATCGGGGGTATTGGTTTGGAAACAATCACTTTAGTCAATGTAATAGATATCTCAAGACAAATGGAAAGACGCCTATTGATTGGTAGGTCTAACCACCCACACGTTTGACTTGATGACCCATTTCGGTTAAAAGGGTAATTAATGCATCACGATAATTTCCTTGAATGATGATTTCACCATTCTTAACCGTTCCTCCCACACCCACAGCATTTTTTAATGTTTTTGCTAAGGCTTTCAAATCTTTAAGGTCTCCATCAAAGCCTTTGATTAGGGTTACTGTTTTTCCAGCCCGTCCTTTATTACTAAAATGGGCTTCTAAATCTTGTTTGACAAACTTATCAGGGAGATCGGGAACGGGATCCGGGTCAGGAGCTAGGTTATCAAATTTTATACTCGCAAGAGCATCAAGACTATTGAGTTTCTTGTCCATAATTGGTGTTTTAGAATTCAAAAATACTTAATTTAGGATTTTAAACCCCTAAGATGCGAAGCTTCCTTTTAGTATTATTTATTTCAATCCAAGTTATGGCACAACAACAACTCCCTTTTTCCTCCATACCCAAAGCCCCTGAAAAAGTAACAGCAGGTACAACTTTAGCACGAATGGTTCAAGGGGTAGGGTTTCGTTATCATTGGGCAACCCATGAGCTTAAAGAAGATGATTTAAAATACCGTCCTAGGCCAGAAGCACAATCCGCTTTAGAAACCCTACAACACATTTACAGCCTGGCTTTGGTTATCAAGAACACTACAGTAAATGAAACCAACGTCAGACCCGAAACAGAGCGCTTCGATGACTATACTACATTGAGAAAAGAAACCTTAAAACTTCTGGAAGAGGCTACAGAAAATTTGCTGCATGCCTCAGCAGCTGACATTGCCAAAATGGAAGTCGTTTTTGAACGCCAAGGGAAGCGGTCGCATTTTCCGGTATGGAATTTAATAAATGGTCCGATAGAGGATGTGATTTATCACACAGGGCAAATAGTGAGTTTTCGAAGAACCTCTGGAAACCCCATACCTAAGGGAGTCAATGTATTTCTGGGAACTAAAAATTAATTCTCCCGATCCTCAAAATTTTCTTTCTTTTTATCCTCGATACGTTTAAAAATTAAATACACAAGAAGTACAGCTCCAGCAAGAAGAATAAATAATTCCATCTATTCGACTATTACAGCTGTTCCATAAGCCAAAATCTCAGAACAGCCTTGCATGACCATGGAAGTTGTCAAGCGAACATTGACAATCGCATTGGCTCCCATTTTTTCAGCATCTTCTGTCATTCGCTGAAGGGCTTGTTCACGCGACTGCGCTTGAAGCTTGGTGTATTCACTGATTTCTCCACCAATAATATTCTTAAGTCCAGCAAAAATATCTTGACCTACATTTCGAGCACGAACTGTGCTTCCACGAGCGATTCCAAAGGTTTCTATTATAGTTTTGTTGGGGACTACAGGGGTATTGACTAATAGCATTATTTAATGTTTTAAGAGGGTTAAATCTATATTCGGAAAAAGCCGAATAGCATTTTTGTAATATACTTTCTGCAATATGGTATCGGGGAGACCCAGACCATACATTCTCCAGTGCGCATGGCGTTTTCGGTAATATTCAAAATACTCATCTTCGGTTTCTAAAACCCTAAAATAAGTGTAATATTCACTGACTTTATAACTGTCCTTTCCAAACAAAATCCGATCCTGATACTCTACAAAAAATTGATGGGCTCTTTTGGGTTGACGTCCAAGCTCTGCCAATACAGCTCCAATTTCGGTCATTACGTTAGGGTATTGATCCAAATGTTTCCCCAACTGGTCTAAATCACTTCCCATCCAACCCAAATGGGCGTTTATAAAAGTAGTATTGGGATGGTTTTCAAAGATTGCATGTTGTTCAGCCATTACTTCTTCAAAAGAAGGATTGGTTGCTGGATCACGATATCGGTTTGGCTTTTGACGAAGCTCAAGCCAACGTTCGTTGTATTTATCTTTTGGTTTCCAAAATGAGGCGGGCTCTCCTGTGTGAATGAGTACTGGAATATTATGAGCACCACAAGCCTCCCAAATGGGGGCCAAACGGGGATCGTTAACTTGTATTCGATTTCCTTCTTTGTCGGTGTCTGTCAAGCCTAAAGATTTATATACTTTTAGTCCTATAACGCCTGCAGCAACGGCAGAATCAATCAAGGCGACTTGCTTTTCAGCAAAATCATCATCGTCAATGGTTTCAAAATCTATATTGAGAAACAAACCGAAGCGAGTAGGGGCATTTTCTTTTATGTTTTCGAGAGATTTACGAAGATAGAGTCCTCTAAAACCACTCAAATTAACCATAAATGCCATATTGAGACTGTCCATTTCAGTCACCAATTTGGAAAGATCTTTGACTGGCATGTCAAATTGATGGTTATGTACATCAATAAAAGGAAATTTAGCTCTTTTGATTATGTTTTCAGGCACGACCAAAGTTGACTTTGGACTGTATTCCTCAATATCCATTAAATTGTTTTTCTCTTGTATTTTATCAATACAGTAGTAAGTGATTCCTCCCAGAAAAAGAATGACAACAACAGCCTTTAAAAGGCGATAAAGCGATTGAAAGAACTTCCGCATCAATCAATCGGTATGGTCACTTGAGTTGTGTCCCAGCGCATTCTGAGATAATTATCTACAAAATCTATGGTAAATTGTTCTAAGGACTTATCTAGAACCTGGGTAGCGGTATTAATTTTCATGATAATACCCGAAGAATCAGGCTCTGCAAAACTAAATCCACCCGTTTTGGTGTGAACGACCACCACCCAATTATCCTTTTCAGGATAGGTGTAAAGTCCATAAGTTCCTGCTTTTAATAAACGTCCTGCAAAACTCAATTCGGTATTCGTTTTCAATTTTGTGGTTAAATTAGCTCCTAAGCGCCAGTATTCTCCATAAGGAACAAGTGCTCCATCTTCTTTAGTACCAAAAATTAAGCGCTCATTTTTATAGGGTCGGTAGTATCGAATACTGACTTCCGTATCACCCTTTTTATATTCGGCATGATCTAAAGGGCTTTTAGGATTGATGTACAATCCATAAATAAAATAGAGTCCAGCAATTCCAACTAGTAATAGGAGAACAAATAAAATACGTTTTAAAAGTTTCATGATGTGAGGTTTTAATGATTTCAAATATACAATATTATTGTGTGTGGCTTTCTATTTTACATAATATAAATTATAGTACAAATTGTTGTTATAGCAAATTGGTGTATAGCTTTGCTATTTTAGCATAATTGTAGATATTGTGCCTTTAGGTCTATATCGTCAACAATTATGTAAAAACCAATTTGCGATATAACTTTCATTAATTCGTAAGCTATAATTCTATACTATGTAAAATATCCCACAGTATTTAGTTTTCATAACAAACCTTTATACTTGGGTCATTAAACATTATCGTTTTTGCTTTTCGATAAATTTAATATTCTGTACAATTGTTCAAGTTATTTTAAATACGCGATTCTCAAGAAGCATCATAATTCTATTTCTGTACCAAAGTCAATAGATTTAAAGAATAATTGATAAGAATCACCATTAACAGACTTGATTTTAAAATTTATTACTTCTCTCCCTCTTTCTATTTCTGAAACTATAAGTTGAACTTTTTTAAGCTCTAATTTTATAAAATCTAATGCGTTTTCTTTAACAGAATTCATAGTTAACAAGATACATTTTTAATGTTTTATTATCTTTTTTTCTTGGATAAAAAAAGAAACAAAAAAATCCCCAGTATCTAAGGGGTCCTTAAAGTCAGGAGCGCAGACTTCTGCTGTCCTGTAGCGCATCAAAAAATATGTTGCTTAAAACGCAGCCAATCGATCGCTGGGTGGTTTTTGGTATAGCCCTTGGGTGCGGTTTTGACAACATTGCCTATCCGTAAAAAATTGGAATCAAAAAGTAATTCAAAAAAAGCGATCA
>JAURBX010000116.1 GCA_030828745.1 Flavobacteriaceae bacterium
AAATACATGTTGGAACAGGGAATGTTGCACGGAGACTGCATGACGGTTACTGGAAAAACTTTAGCTGAGAATTTAGCTGAGGTTCCGAGTTTAAAAGAAAATCAGCAAGTCATTCGACCTATCGATCAACCCATCAAAGAGACGGGACACATTCGCATCTTAAAAGGAAATTTAGCCACAGGAGGTTCTGTAGCAAAAATTACAGGAAAAGAAGGCTTGGTATTCAGAGGTCCAGCACGGGTATTTAACGGAGAATACGCTGCCAATGATGGTATTCGTCAGGGCAATGTTAAAGCGGGAGAAGTCGTGGTGATTCGTTATGAAGGTCCCAAAGGAGGCCCTGGAATGCCCGAAATGTTAAAACCTACTGCCGCCATTATGGGGGCTGGACTAGGAAAAAGTGTTGCTTTGATAACCGACGGACGGTTTTCTGGAGGAACCCACGGATTTGTAGTGGGGCATATTGTTCCCGAGGCACAAGAAGGAGGGGCCATAGGCTTAGTTCAAGATGGAGATGAAATTACCATCGATGCTGAAAAAAACACCATCTCAGTGGCATTAAGCGATGCGGAATTGTCAGAAAGAAAAGCGGCTTGGGTAAAGCCACCCTATAAATTTAAACAAGGGGTTTTATATAAATATATTAAGAGTGTAGCAACAGCCTCAGAAGGCTGTGTTACTGATTCCGAGTAATTATGGAAACAAAAGTAAAACAAGAAAATTTAAAGGCGACTTCTGCTCCCATTCGTATTTCTGGTGCTGAAGCAGTAATTCGTTGTTTGTTAGCGGAAGATGCAAATTTGATCTATGGCTATCCTGGAGGAGCCATCATGCCAATTTATGATGAAATCTTTAAATTTCAAGATCAACTGCATCATGTCCTTACACGACATGAACAAGGTGCCACACATGCCGCTCAGGGATTTGCACGCACGTCTGGAAAAGTAGGCGTAGCTATGGCAACTTCTGGTCCCGGAGCGACCAATCTCGTAACAGGAATTGCCGATGCGCAAATTGATTCAACCCCTATGGTCTGTATCACAGGGCAAGTAGCTTCACATTTATTAGGTTCTGATGCTTTTCAAGAAACGGATATCATTGGGATTTCTACCCCTGTAACCAAGTGGAACTATCAGATCACTAAAGCCAGTGAGATTCCCGAAATCATGGCAAAAGCATTTTATATCGCTCGCTCGGGAAGACCCGGACCGGTATTGATTGACATTACCAAAGATGCACAATTTGAATTGTTTGATTTTGTTTACGAAAAATGTACGGGCATTAGAAGTTATCAGCCTTATCCTCAATTAATCAATGAAAGTGTAGCGGAAGCTGTTCGCTTGATCGGTGAAGCCAAAAAGCCTTTTGTGGTTTGGGGTCAAGGGGTTATTTTAGGACAAGCTGAAGAAGAATTCAAAGCCTTTTTAGAAAAGTCTGGAATCCCTGCTGCTTGGACGATCCTGGGGCTTTCTGCTTTACCCACTGCCCATCCATCTAATCGAGGAATGGTAGGAATGCACGGGAATTACGCACCCAATTTATTGACCAATGAATGCGATCTGTTAATAGCTGTAGGAATGCGTTTTGATGATCGTGTGACAGGAGATTTAAAAACTTATGCCAAACAAGCCAAGGTCATTCACCTTGAATTGGATCCCGCAGAGGTGAATAAGAATGTAAAGGCAGATGTTGCACTACTCAGCGACTGTAAGATCAGTTTGCAAGCGCTTACGGATCAAATTTCAACTAAAACGTATCCAGAGTGGATCCAACGTTTTGACGATTTGGACGCCATTGAAAAAGAAAAGGTAATTGATGGGGATTTAAACCCCACCAAACCCGGTTTGACCATGGGAGAAAGTGTGGAGATGATCAATAAGCATTCCAATGCTGATGCCGTGATCGTAACCGATGTAGGTCAGCATCAAATGGTGGCTTGTCGTTATGCCAAGTTTAGTCAATCCAAAAGCAATGTGACCTCAGGAGGTTTGGGTACGATGGGCTTTGCCCTTCCTGCTGCTATTGGTGCCAAAATGGGTGCTCCCTCTAGAGAGGTGGTCGCAGTAATTGGTGATGGGGGCTATCAAATGACCATCCAAGAGTTAGGGACTATTTTCCAGCAGCAAGTAGCGGTTAAAATAGTTATTTTAAACAATGATTTTTTGGGAATGGTTCGTCAGTGGCAACAATTATTTTTTGATAAACGTTATGCCTCTACAGAAATGACCAATCCCGATTTTGTGGCCATCGCAAAGGGCTATTATATTGATGCGGTTCGGGTGGATAAAAGAGAAGATTTGGATCAAGCCGTAGCCAAGATGATGGCTTCTGAAAAGCCTTATTTTTTAGAAATTTGTGTGGAAAAAGAAGATAATGTATTCCCCATGATCCCCACAGGGGCCAGTGTATCAGATATTAGATTAGAATAGGATGGAATTAAAAACATACACCATTTCGGTTTATTCCGAAAACAACATCGGATTGCTCAATCGTATTTCTGCAATCTTTTTAAAGCGTCATATTAATTTGGAAAGCTTTTCTACATCTGAGTCTGAAATTCCTAATGTATTTCGGTTTGTGATCGTCGTCAATATAGCTCCAGATAAAGTGCATAAAATTGTGCAGCAAATTGAAAAACAAATCGATGTGATTAAAGCGTATTATCATACCGATGAAGAAACTATTTTTCAGGAAAATGCATTGTATAAAGTGAAATCAAGTTCTTTGTTTGAAGAACGACAAATACAGAATATTATTAAATCGAGTCATGCAACGATAGTGACGGTTTCTCCTGAGTTTTTTGTGATAGAAAAAACAGGCTTTAGAGAAGAAACAGAGCAATTGCGAAAAGACTTAGCTCCTTATGGTTTGTTACAGTTTGTCCGTTCAGGGCGTATCTCCGTAACCAAAGCCAAAATGGGCATCTCAGAAATATTAAATACCTTTAAAAAACAATAATTAATAAAAATCATGTCAAATTATTTCAATCAATTATCATTACGTGACCAACTTCATCAACTTGGGCAATGCCGTTTTATGGATGCTTCTGAATTTGAAGATGGAATTCAGGTTTTAGCAGGAAAGAAAATCGTTATTGTAGGTTGTGGCGCACAAGGTCTTAACCAAGGACTAAACATGCGTGACTCTGGTCTCGATATTTCCTATGCATTGCGTGAGGGTGCCATTGAACAAAAGAGAGCTTCTTATCAAAATGCAGTTTCTAACGATTTTAAGGTTGGAACGTATGAAGAATTGATCCCTACAGCGGATATGGTAATCAACCTTACTCCAGATAAGAATCATACCCCAGTTGTTAACGCGGTGATGCCTTTAATGAAAAAAGGAGCAACCTTATCGTATTCTCATGGCTTCAATATTGTGGAAGAAGGAACTAAAGTCAGAGAAGATTTGACCGTCATCATGGTTGCACCTAAATGTCCTGGTTCTGAGGTAAGAGAAGAGTACAAGCGAGGGTTCGGCGTACCAACATTAATTGCAGTACATCCAGAAAATGATCCCCAAGCTCAAGGTTTAGCCCAAGCGAAAGCTTATGCTTTTGCCACGGGAGGTCACCGTGCGGGAGTGTTAGAATCTTCTTTTGTTGCTGAGGTAAAATCAGATTTAATGGGAGAACAAACCATACTTTGTGGAGTACTGCAAACGGGTTCCATTCTCAGCTTTGATAAAATGGTAGAAGAAGGAATTGATCCTTCTTATGCCGCTAAATTGATTCAATATGGTTGGGAGACAATCACGGAAGCTCTAAAGCACGGGGGAATTACCAATATGATGGATCGTTTGTCAAATCCAGCAAAAATTAAAGCTTTTGAATTGTCAGAACAATTAAAAGAGATTTTAGCTCCTTTGTTTGAAAAGCATATGGACGATATCATGTCGGGACATTTTTCTAAAACAATGATGGAAGATTGGGCGAATGATGATGTGAACTTATTGTCCTGGAGAGCAGCAACAGGAGAAACTGCCTTTGAAAAAACTGCGATTACAGAACAAGAAATTTCTGAGCAAGAGTTTTTTGATCATGGGATCTTGATGGTTGCTTTTGTTCGTGCCGGTGTTGAATTGGCTTTTGATACAATGGTTGCAGCAGGAATTAAAGAAGAATCAGCCTATTACGAGTCTTTGCATGAAACGCCTTTAATCGCCAATACCATTGCACGTAAAAAATTATTTGAAATGAACCGTATCATTTCTGACACAGCAGAATATGGATGTTACCTTTTTGATCATGCAGCGAAGCCCATGTTAACGGACTTCATGAAAGGAATTAAAAAAGAGGTAATTGGTGGAGGATTAACCACAACCGATATGGGAGTGGATAACAAACAACTCATCGATATTAATGAGATTATCAGGTATCACCCTGTTGAAATGATCGGGTATGATCTTCGTGCTTCTATGGTAGCGATGAAAAAAATTGTGTAATGAATATCCAGTTTCCTTCCCTTGAAGGAGTACAACTTGCGGAATTTCAATTGCGAGAGGTTTGTAAAACAACCCCTTTAGAACTCAACAAGCGCTTGTCAGAAATGACGGGCGCTTTTGTTTTCTTAAAAAGAGAGGATTTACAACAAATACGTTCATTTAAAATACGCGGAGCCTACAATAAAATTGCTTCACTTAGTGAAGCAGAGCGTGAAAAAGGGATCGTATGTGCAAGTGCTGGAAATCACGCACAAGGTTTTGCTTTTGCGTGTAATCAGCTTAAAATTCATGGGAGGGTATACATGCCCGCGACCACTCCCCAACAAAAAACAGCGCAGGTCAATAGGTTTGGGGGTAATTTCGTTGAGACTGTTTTGACAGGTGACACCTACGATGAATGTCAGCAAGTCGCCCAAGAAACCACCCAAAAAGAATCAAAAATTTTCATCCATCCTTTTGATGATAAAGAAGTGATAGAAGGCCAGGCTACTATTGGGATTGAGATGTTAGCCCAACAAAAAGAAGGATTTGATTATGTAGTGGTGCCCATTGGTGGGGGAGGATTAATTTCTGGAATCATCACTGTTTTTAACGCTTTATCGCCTCATACAAAAATCATTGGGGTAGAACCCGAAGGTGCGCAATCCATGAAGCAGGCGCTAGAAAAAGGGAAACGTATTCGCTTGAAAGAGATGGATCGTTTTGTTGATGGTGCTGCTGTGCGTCAAGTGGGTGTTTTACCTTTCGAGATTTGTAAAAATAATTTAGATACGATTATTTCTGTGCCTGAAGGGAAAATTTGTCAAACTATTTTAGACCTTTATAACAAAGAGGGGATTGTTGTAGAGCCTGCAGGAGCACTAGCCATTGCTGCACTCGATTTAATCGACTTCGATTTAAAGGGAGAGAAAGTGGGGGTGTTACTCTGTGGAGGGAATAATGATATATTGAGAATGCCTGAAATAAAGGAGCGCGCTTTATTGTACGCAAATCTTAAACATTATTTTATTGTGGATTTTCCACAAAGGGCAGGAGCTCTCAAGCAATTTGTCAATGAGATTTTGGGGCCAAATGATGATATTACCCATTTTGAATTCTCAAAGAAAAGTAATAGAGGCGTGGCTCCAGCCGTTGTTGGTATCGAATTAAAATCAAAGGAGGATTTGCAGGTTTTGGTAGATCAAATGAAAAACCATAACTTCAATTTTGACTATTTAAATGAAAAAGAAAACTTATTTCAATTTTTGATATAAAAAAAAGCTAAGAAAAGAAATACTATGAAAGTAAATTCAAATGAAGTTCCTAAAGA
>JAURBX010000082.1 GCA_030828745.1 Flavobacteriaceae bacterium
ATTACAACAGTACAATTCCTTTTTAAAAGAAAACGAGCCTGTCAAAGGCACCATAGAGCAGCAGCAGATTTTGAAGATCGGAGGAGATATTGCGGAAGCAGCTCAAAAGTATTTTGCTTTCAAAGGACAGCCTAATTTTTTACATGATTATGCCTGGGAATATATTTTGGTTAAAAATCCCCAACGCAATGCTTGGTGTATGCCCGGAGGGAAAATTGTCTTTTATACCGGTATCCTTCCTGTAGCAAATAATCCTGATGGAATCGCAGCTATTATGGGTCATGAAGTGGCCCATGCCCTTGCCGATCACGGGGGGACAACGCATGTCTATAAGTTTGGCACAACAAGGGTTGAATATTATTGCGATAAAAGCCACCGAAAAACAACCCGAGGCAAAACGAAAAGCAATTCTTACCGCCTATGGTATTGGTTCCTCTGTGGGGGCTGTTTTGCCTTTTAGCAGAAAACATGAATCCGAAGCGGACAAAATTGGTTTAGAATTGATGGCAATAGCAGGATATAACGTGGAGGAAGCACCAAAACTATGGGAAAGAATGAAAGCGGCCTCCAAGGGGAAATCACAACCCGAAATTTTAAGTACCCACCCCTCCAATCAAAGACGTATTGATAACTTAAAGAGCTGGGCGTCAGGAGCAAAAGTCTTAGCCAATGAAATCAATGCGTACAAAAATTAAGATTCCTATTGTTTTTCGTTACTTTGAGGGACTAAATAGATTGAATGTTAAGCTTAAAAATACCTTTAGAAAAAGGAAGTAAGAAAATAATTAACGCTTGGGCTTTTTATGATTGGGCAAATTCAGTTTATCCTCTGGTCATTTCCTCCGCCATTTTTCCAATTTATTACGGAGCTTTATTCTCTGAAAATAATATCATTTCTTTTTTTGATTATGAGGTAAAGAATACTGCCATGATCAGTTTTGTGACGGCAGCAGCCTTTTTTATTGTTGCCTTTATGTCGCCCTTGCTTTCTGGAATTGCGGATTATATAGGGAATAAGAAACGCTTTATGAAGCTTTTTGTTTATCTAGGTGCAAGTAGTTGTGTGGGCTTATATTTTTTTGAATTGGAGACCATTTATTTGGGTTTATTCATTCATTTTTTAGGCTTGATAGGATATTGGTCCAGTGTGGTTTTTTATAATTCGTACCTCCCAGATATTGCTTTTCCAGAACAACAAGACCGGGTGTCTGCACGGGGGTTTTCTGTGGGATACATAGGTAGTGTTATTTTACTATTGTTCAATTTGGCGATGGTAATGAATCCAGACTGGTTTGGAATTACTGGCACCGAAGGGGAATCTGCTATGAAAGCGATGCGCTATTCTTTTGTTTCTGCTGGGATTTGGTGGATACTTTTTAGCCAGTATTCTTTTTATTTTTTGCCCAAAGGAAATCGTGAGGTTAAAGTCACCAAAGATATTTTTTGGAATGGATATAGAGAATTGAAAAGTGTATGGAAACAATTGGAACACAATAAAGCTTTAAAACGATATCTACCTGCTTTTTATATGTATAGTATGGCATTACAAACAGTTTTGTTAGTTGCTGCTTATTTTGGAGAAGAAGAGATTCAATGGGGGAGTGCAGGGGAAAAAACAACAGGACTCATAGTGAGTATTCTCTTGATACAAATTGTGGGGATACTGGGTGCTTTTTTAACAGCTCGTGCTTCTGAACGTTTTGGAAATATTCGCGTTTTAATTGTGGTCAATTTAATATGGGCAGCATTATGCTATTATGCCTACCACATTCAAACCCCGATTCAATTCTACACGGTTGCTGGATTGGTAGGGATGGTAATGGGAGGACTTCAGGCACTTTCAAGATCCACGTATTCAAAGTTAATTCCGAAAACAGAAGACACGGCTTCTTTTTTTAGTTTCTATGATGTAACCGAAAAAATAGGGATCATTGTAGGAATGTCCCTATTTGGTGTGATTGATCAGATTACGGGAAGTATGCGCAACGCGATTTTATTTTTCATGCTCTTTTTTATTGTAGGAGCCTTGATGTTGCTCCGTGTTCCCCGTAAAAAATTAAAGGGTTAATCTCGAATAATAATATCCCCAGAACCAGTCACTTTAGTTATTTGTTTTTCAGGTTTACCTTTACAAATAATATCTCCAGATCCAGTAATAGAGGCATTTAAATTTTCAGATGTATTCATAATAATATCTCCAGAGCCTGTGATTTTGGCTTCGCCAGTATCCGCCTTGATGTCTCCTGCATCTATATCTCCAGATCCTGTAACGGTAAAGTTTACTTTATTTGCTTTACCTATTAAAGTAATCTCTCCTGATCCTGTTACCGTTCCGTTCACCGCAGTAACCTCAAGGTTTAAGCTGATTTCTCCTGAGCCCGAGAGTATCGTTTTAAAGTGATCTCCTTCCAAAGGAACCTTGGAGTGAATCTCGCCGGATCCACTTAAAATAACTTTATTAATTTTCTCCACGGGAATAGTAATGTAAACTGTTCCAGAATCCCAGTTTCCAAACCAAGATTTTTCTTGTTGCTTGATGAGTAAGGTTCCTTTTCTAACTTCAGTTTCAATTTTGTCAAGATCATCAGGGGTCTCCTTTCAGTTCGATTGTTCCTTCCGAACCGGACACTAATTTGACCTCATAGCTCCCTGCTACATGGATTCCTTCATAGGTTCCAACATTTCTTTTTTCAGTGTGTTGTGCATTGATTTTGATTGCATTAAGGCCAAGGATAGCCACTAGGATAAGTAAGTTTTTCATGATTGTTAATTTGAAGGGTTAAGTTTGACACCTCCATATTCGGAAGTGATTTTTAAAGTGGATAAAGAGTTACTTTGATTATAAATTCCTTTATAATATTTTTCGGTTATTCTGCTATTTTCAATGGAATGGTCTAATGGAAGGGTAGATCGGAAACCAGCATAGTCTAAATTAATTTCGTAGGAGAAAGACCAATCTTCGTCAATACCCAACTGAACACCTGTATATTCTGCGTCAATCTCCACACTTTTTACCGAAGGTTTGATTTGTTTTACCTGTATTAATCCAAATTCATTGTCTAAGCTAAGCTGCTCAGTAACGGTCCCACACTTGAGTGTTAAATAGTCCCCTTTGCCCCTCAAAGTTCCGATATTTTCTGTAATTAATTTTCCATAGTCATTTTTAAAACTTAAAAAGTTAACCAAATCAAAGGAGGCGTTGGTGTAATCTGCATTCAATTCGATTTCACCTGCTTGTTCAATTTCAAAGCCAGAATAATCGGCATTAATGATTCCGCCTTTAATAAAATCAATTGTAGAATTGGAGGTGTAATCAAAGTTCAATAGGTTATTAGTCGCATTCAAGTCTCCCAAGATCATTTTTCCATAATCACAACTGATTGTTGCTTGACCCTCCAAACGGTTTAATCGTATGGTGCCATAATCATTTGTTAGGTTCACACTATTGGATTTGGGAAGTTTAACGGTGTAATTGATTCTGTAATTAATAGCATTACTTGAAAACCATTTAAAACTCCAGTGGTCCTCAATTTTTGTTTTGGCGATTACTTTTTCTGGACTTAAAGAAAATAGAACATCAATAACATCCAGTTTTTCCTGTACACTTTTTGAATTTCTTCCCTCAACGGTAATGAGTACATCAATAATGACTTTATTTTCATCCCAACTGCTTATGTTTAAATCGCCAAAAGCATTGTCAATTTCAACAAGAGCATCTGGGTTTACAACGATCTCTTTGTGAATTTTTTTACTGCTCTCTTGTAAGTTTGCAAAAAGCATATTTTCTGCAACCAAAAGGAAGAATAACAGGAAGCTTAGTTTATAGTATTTTATTTTCATTCTCTAAATTTTTAATCGTGATTAATTGATTTTGTAATTCCGTTAAAAGGTCTATTTACGTTTTGAGATTAGAAATTAAAGCCTGAATCAGTTTCGACTGATTGGGTTCTAATTGCCACTGACTGTAAAGCCTTTGATAATCTTCTTGAATTCGATTGATTTGGAGTTTTGAATCTTCCATAAATTGTTTGCCTTGGGGAGAATCAAAATGGCTGAGTTCTTTAAGTTGTTGGTTAATTAGAAAGGTAAAGTGTGTTTCCGCTTTTTGAAATTTCAGTACTTCTTCAGAAGGTGTTTCTTGAGTAAACCAAAAAGTTTGACTCAAACCAATACATAAGAGAGCCACGGCAGCCCATTGCAAAACAGCACGTCGCTTGTGGAATTGCTTCTGAGTTGATAGACGTTTCGAAAAACGCTCTTCGTGACCCTCTGGAAGTTTCGGGTGCATTTGTTCCGCATCCCATGCGATAAATGCTTCTTTAATGGAGACTTTTTTCATACTAATAATTTTTTTAATTGTTCACGGGCACGAGAAAGGGTCGTGCGACAATTGCCAGGACTCCAATTCATAATCTCGCTAATTTCTTGATGATCATAGCCTTCAAGATAATATAGCTTTAAAATGATTTGGTAGCGTTCGTTTAATTGATTTAGCGCCTTTTCAAGTTTTCCTTTTTCTAATTCGAAAGTGAATTCGGTATCTTCCTCCTGATTGATACTTAATTCGGCATTGTTTTCAAGTTGATCATTTCGAACAAATCGCTTGTTTTTTTGATAGTAGGCAATACTTTTTCTTACCACGATCTTATGCAACCAACCTTCAAAGCTACCCTCGCCATTGTATTGCTCCAATCGCTGAAATGCCGTGATAAAGCCCTCTTGAAACGCATCTAAGGCATCCTCCGCATTTTTCACAATACGATAAGCACTGTGATAAAGGTTTTGACTAAATCGTTGATAGAGTTCCATTTGTGCTTTTTGATCCAGCTTTTTACAGGCAAGAATCAGGGAGTTTATATGTTGTTGTTTATAATTCAAATTGCGACGTTCATTTATATGAGTATAAAAGATTACAGATGTTACACTTTAAATGAAAATTAGATATTGGCATAACTATTGCCTTTTATTTAGGGATGTTATTAAAACGGTTTTAAAATAATGTTTTCTATCTAAAAACCCCTATCTCCCAAGATAACAATGACAGAATGACTTAAAAAAAAATAAATGTCGAAATCCTTTTTTAATGCAGTAGACAACTTGTCACTGCAAGATATAGAATCCGAAGCGGATTTAATTCCTTTAATGTCAACAGAAGATGAGGAAGCTTTAGAAAATGAAGCATTACCAGAATTTGTTCCAATTCTTCCGTTGAGAAATACAGTTCTTTTTCCGGGGGTGGTTATTCCCATTACCGCAGGAAGAGACAAATCCATTCAATTAATCAAAGAAGCGAACAAAGCGGACAAAATCATTGGAGTTGTTGCCCAGCGCAATGAAAATGAAGAAAATCCTGGGGCGAAAGATATATATCAACTGGGTACTGTTGCTCAAATTCTTAGGGTTTTAAAAATGCCAGATGGAAATACCACCATAATTATTCAAGGAAAAAAGCGTTTTGAAATTGATGCTATTTTGGAAGAGGAACCTTATCTGAAAGCTCAAATAAAGGCTGTCGATGATCAAGTGCCAACCCCTACTGACAAAGAGTTTAATGCCACCATTGATTCGATTAAGGATCTTGCCCTTCAGATTATTCAAGAGAACCCCAACATACCAACAGAAGCTTCTTTTGCCATCAAAAATATACAAACACCTTCTTTTCTAATCAATTTTGTTGCCTCTAATATGAATGTGGCAGTAAAGCAAAAGCAAAGCATCCTTTCTGAAGTGAGCCTGCATCAGCGTGCTTTAATGTGCCTAAAGCACATGAATGAAGAGTACCAAAAGCTTGCGCTTAAAAATGACATTCAGTCTCGAGTACGTTCAGAAATGGATACGCAACAGCGAGAATATTACTTACACCAACAAATGAAAACCATTCAAGAAGAATTGGGCGGTGTTTCCTATGAGGAAGAGGTTGAAGAAATGAAAGCGCGTGCAAGTGCCAAACTCTGGTCCGAGGAAGTAGGAAAGCATTTTGACAAAGAGTTAATGAAAATGCAACGCATGAATCCGCAGGTTGCTGAATATTCCATACAGCGAAATTATTTAGACTTGTTTTTAGATTTGCCATGGAATGAATTTTCTGAAGATAATTTTGATCTTAAACGCGCTCAGAAAATATTAGATCGAGATCATTTTGGTTTGGAAGAGGTCAAGAAACGTGTCATTGAATACTTAGCAGTATTGAAATTACGTAACGATATGAAATCTCCTATTTTATGCTTGTATGGTCCTCCAGGAGTAGGTAAAACCTCCTTGGGAAAATCCGTAGCAGAAGCACTTGGAAGAGAGTATGTGAGGATTTCATTAGGCGGTATGCGCGATGAAGCGGAAATTCGTGGGCACCGAAAAACATATATTGGTGCATTACCTGGAAGAATAATTCAGAGTTTAAAGAAAGCGGGGACCTCAAATCCTGTTTTCGTTCTGGATGAAATTGATAAATTATCCACCAGCGCACAAGGAGATCCCGCTTCGGCACTTTTGGAAGTGTTAGACCCCGAACAGAATGAATCTTTTTATGATAATTTCCTAGAAATGGGTTATGATCTATCTAAGGTTTTATTTGTGGCTACAGCCAATAGCCTAGGACCCATTCATCCCGCACTGAGAGACCGAATGGAAATTATTAATGTGAGTGGGTATACTCAAGAAGAAAAAACAAGTATTGCTCAAAAGTTTTTATTGCCCAAACAACTCAAGGAGCATGGAATGAATAAAAAGCATCTGACATTAAAGAAATCGGTTTTGGATAAAATCGTGGAAAGCTATACGCGAGAGTCTGGGGTCAGAGGTTTGGACAAACAAGTGGCAAAAGCAGTACGCTATGCTGCCAAGTCCATTGCCATGGAAGAGGAGTACAAAATAAATCCAGAAGTAGGAGACCTAACAATAATTTTAGGTCCAGCGAAAGTACACCGCGATTTATATGAAAACAACCATGTAGCAGGAGTAGTAACGGGTTTAGCCTGGACTTCTGTCGGTGGGGATATCTTGTTTATTGAGTCTGCGATTTCTCCCGGAAAAGGGATGCTGAGCATCACTGGAAACCTAGGAAAGATAATGAAGGAGTCGGCAACCATTGCTTTGGAGTATATCAAAGCCAATGCAGCTTTATTGGAGCTTGCAGATTTTCAATTTGATAAATATAACATTCACATTCACGTTCCAGAAGGAGCCACTCCAAAGGATGGACCTAGTGCAGGGATTACAATGTTAACTTCTTTAGTTTCTTTATTTACTCAAAAACGTGTTAGAAAACACTTGGCCATGACTGGAGAGATTACCCTTAGAGGTAAAGTCCTTCCTGTAGGTGGGATTAAAGAAAAAATTCTTGCAGCCAAACGTTCCAAAATAAAAGAGATCATTCTTTGCGAAGACAACAGAAAAGACATTGAGGAAATTAATCCAAATTATTTAAAAGGATTGCATTTTCATTATGTTAGAGAAATGCACGAGGTTTTATCATATGCCATAACATCTCAAAATGTTGTGAATGCCAAGAAACTTAACGCTTCTTAGATAAAAGACTACTTTTGTACGATGAAGAAAATCATTATTGCAATTGATGGCTTTGCAGCGACAGGAAAAAGTACTGTTGCTAAAAAGATTGCAGCTGCTTTAGGTTACATTTATATTGACACGGGGGCTATGTATCGCGCTGTTACTTATTTTGGACAAAAACAAAGCACAGAAGAGAGTATTGATATTTTGCAATTAATTGAAGCACTTCCTCAAATCAAAATTCATTTTGAAAATACAGCTCAAGGACAACTAACCTTTTTGAATGATGAAAACATTTCAACCGAAATTCGTGAATCTAAGGTTAATAATGCTGTCAGTGATGTTGCCAGTTTAGAAGAGGTAAGAAATTTTCTAATTAGTCAACAACGTTCTTTGGGGAAAAACAAGGGAATTGTTATGGACGGTAGAGATATTGGGACTGTTGTCTTTCCAGAAGCAGAATGTAAATTTTTTCTTACGGCCTCTCCAGAGATCAGAGCTCAACGGCGTCATAAAGAGCAGTTGGAAGCTGGAAATTTAGAATCCTATGAAGCTGTCTTAAGCAATGTTAAAGCTAGAGATCATCAGGATTCAACACGAAAGATCAATCCGTTACGAAAAGCAGACTCCGCGCTTGAAATAGATGTTAGTTCGCTTTCTATTGAAGAAGTATATCA
>JAURBX010000016.1 GCA_030828745.1 Flavobacteriaceae bacterium
ATCAACTATTTTTCCTGATATTGTATTTTGAGCGGTTACAACCGTAATACTCATCAACAAAGCAGTAAATAATAATGATTTTAAATTTTTCATTTTAAACATATTTAGTGATAATTTTTATTAAAGATAGTTAAATTTAAAGTTCCTTTACTTTTTTGATAATTTTTCAGCCAGAAAAATGAGAATTCCCTTAAAACCCCTTTTCACAAATTCTCATAAAAAGTATTCATTTTAGTATATTCGATGAATTTTATTACACTTTGAAACCAATTTTCTACTTTTTAGTCAAACATCTTTTACGATATTACAATTGGATTTATTTTCGATCTATTTCCGTTCATGGCAAAGAAAATCTTCCCAAAGATGGAGGTGTTTTATTTTCGCCCAACCATCAGGGGGCCTTTCTTGATCCTCTTTTGATTAATTCGATGACGCCAAGAAGAATGACTTCTTTAACTCGTAGTGATGTTTTTGGAGGTCCATTGCAATGGTTTTTAGACGCCTTCCAAATGCTTCCTGTTTATAGAATTAGAAATGGATACAGCAATCTCAAAAAGAATGATTTGACCTTTGCTAAATGCTATGAAATATTAGGAAACGGGAAGTTCTTATTGATGTTTTCTGAAGGCGGGCATCACAATGAGTATTTTTTACAAAATTTATCTAAGGGGAGTAGTCGGCTTGCCTTTCAAGCCTATAAAGAAAATCTTGGAAAAAAAATATACTTACAGCCCATGGGTATCAATTATGGACATCATCAACAACCGCGATGTAGTCTACATTTGGTCTATGGAAAACCGATAGAAGTGGGAGGTTTTATCTCAGAAGACATCACCGACGCAGAAAATATCAATAACCTCAAAGAGGAACTGCAAGCCCGAATGAAAGACTGTTTATGGTTGCCAGAAAATACTGAACAATATCTGGAAAAGAAAAAAAGAATCAATCGTATCACTACCCAAATGGAGTTTGATCAACTTAAATACGCGCTGGAAAATTCATTTAATAAACTCCCTTTAGCCAAGCCTCCTTCTTCAACAATTCGTTTTATTGCTTTTATCTTGAGTCTTCCTAACCTTATCCCCTTGCTAATTTCCAGAAAAATCATAGGTCAATTTAAAGACATTGTTTTTGTAAGTTCTATGAAATATGCCTTGGGTGTTTTCTTCTTTCCCATATGGTGGCTACTCAGTGCTGTAGGTATCGCTTACGCATTTGGCAACTCAGTGATGGTGTTCTATTTACAAATCTGTATTCTCTCCATTTTCATCAGACAACGTATTTTACTATCATAAATATTTTTTTAATAGTTTTTTATTATAATATAATCAGTTAAAGAATCGTAATTGTGATTAATTTATAATATTATTATTTTAAACTGTTAAATTATATTTATTGATAAATTTTATCTATTATTTAAAAGTCTTCAGAGTATTTGTACCTTAGCTTTATGAATGATGTAATAATAATAGGAGGCGGACCCATTGGCATTGCTTGTGGTATCGAGGCTGAAAAGAGAGGCTTGAATTATGTAATTTTTGACAAAGGTGCCCTGGTGAATTCCCTTTATAACTACCCCTTAAACATGACGTTCTTTTCCACTTCTGACAAACTTGAGATCGGAAATATTCCCTTTATTTCTCAAAACCCAAAGCCCACAAGATCAGAAGCATTAGAATATTACAGAAGAGTAAGCGCTCATTGGAAACTAAACTTGCAATTGTATGAAGAAATCCAAACGATTACTCAAATGAATGCCCTCTTTCAACTAACAACTTCAAAAAACACCTACACTTCGCAAAATATCGTCGTGGCAACAGGATTCTATGATCGTCCTTTTTTACTTGGTGTCCCAGGAGAAGATTTGCAGAAAGTAAAACATTATTATACAGAACCACATCCTTATTTTGGCATGGATATCGTTGTCGTGGGGGGAGCAAACTCTGCAGTGGATGCCGCCCTTGAAACCTATCGCAAAGGAGCCAAATCGGTTACTATGATCATACGTGAAGCAGCAATAGGGTCTAATGTCAAATATTGGGCACGACCAGACATCATAAACAGAATTGAAGAAGGAAGTATAAAAGCCTACTTCAATGCGGAAATCACTCAAATTAAAAAAACAAGCGTTTGTTTTAAAGATCCTAAGGGAGACTATGAAATTCCAAATGACTTTGTTTTAGCAATGACGGGCTATGAACCTAATTTTGAACTGTTAGAAAACTTGAATGTGGAATTTCATGAGGATGAATTTAAAACACCCACATACAATTCAGAAACTATGGAATCAAACGCGAAAGGGGTTTATTTAGCTGGCGTCGTTTGTGGAGGCTATAAAACCAATAAATGGTTTATTGAAAACTCTAGAGAACATGCTGTCAAAGTAATGGAAGCGATCGCTAAAACTTAATTTTTTACAAAAGAAACCTTTTAGTACCTTAGGGAATAAAAGGAACGCCAATGAAAGTACTCATTATTCCCGATTCATTCAAAGGGAGCCTCAAGGCAACGGAAGTGGCCTTGGAAATGAAGAAAGCAGTGACTGATATTTTTCCAAATGCAATCTGTAACCTCATGCCTTTTTCAGATGGAGGGGAGGGCGCACTAAATGTTCTTGAAAATCATGCCGATGGTAAGATTATTCATTGTGCCGCAACCGACAGCTTAAAACGAAACCTAATCGCCCCTTTGTTTTTATTCAAGAACACTCAAAGTGCATGGATTGAGTTATCTCAAACAGCCGGTCTTGTTCAACTAAAAAAAGAAGAGAGAAATCCCCTTAAGACATCAACTTGGGGTACAGGAATGATGATTCGGCATGCTATAAATCAGGGGTGTAAAACTATTTATTTAGGCATTGGAGGAAGCGCAACCCACGATGTAGGCACTGGCATCATCAGCGCTCTTGGAGGAAAGTTCTATGATGTCAATAACACTTCTCTTGAACCTAATGGAGCCCAATTAAATGAAATAGATCGAATTGATTTAAGTGGACTAGATTCAAGGGTAAAGGAAATTAAATGGGTGATTGCCTGTGATGTTAAAAACAATTTGACAGGGCCCTATGGAGCAGCAAATACCTATGCAAAACAAAAAGGAGCCTCTCCAGAAGTTATTGTTACTTTAGAAAAAGGCAGCAAACAATTTGCTAAAATTATTAAGAAACAATTTAACAGAAATATACTTGATATTTCTGGTGGAGGAGCAGCTGGGGGAGTCAGTGCTGGTTTGTTTGGAGTCTTTGATGCAACATTACAAAATGGATTTGAATTATTATCCCAACAAACTAAAATAAACGAACAAATAAAACAGATGGACCTAGTCCTTACTGGGGAAGGTCATTTTGACGAACAAAGTACCTATGGAAAACTAGCGCTTCAAGTGGCCAAGCTCACCCAACAACACAAAATAAAAACCCTCGTCTTTGCGGGAAAAACATCATTATCTAGCCTTCCTAACCTACCCCATCTTGAAATTCACCAAACAACACCCCACAAAATGCCTCTCGATCAAGCAATGAAAAATGCCGCTCAAAATTTGAGGTCAAAATTGCTGGAAATCTTAGGCACTTATAAAAACCAAATTCAATAACTATGGCCTTATCCCTTCTCAGTATTCTTCTCGTAATTCTATGGATCGTATTCGGAACTTCTTATACCAAGCTGCATCCCTTTTTAGTTTTATTAACTGCAGCATTTTTCTTGGGCTTTTTATTGGGTATTGATCCTTTGGATGCAATGCGTTTAATTCAAAAAGGATTTGGTAAAATAACACAAAATATAGGTCTATTAATTTTATTCGGTACGACCATTGGAGTGGCCCTAGAAAGATCTCATGGCACCCTAGCATTAGCCAAGGGAATTCTAAAGCACCTCAACAAACTTCCCTTACCCTATGCGATAAGCTGTATTGGGTATTTAGTATCGATTCCCGTATTCTGTGATGCTGCCTTTGTCATTTTATCCCAGCTTAACAAAACCCTCTCTCAACAGACAAAAACACCCCTCATTGGGCTTACCGTAGCCCTGTCTACAGGATTATTTGCACCCCATGTTTTGGTTCCTCCCACCCCCGGACCCTTGGCAGCAGCAGCAAATTTGAATTTAGAAAACCTACTTTTACTCATCATCGTGGGTGGAAGCATTGCATTTATTCTAATTATTGTTGGGGGTTGGTATGGAAACTTACTCATTAAAAAAAACACCTTTGAGTCATCGGAATCAGAAGAAAACATCGAAAGTACTAAATCGAATACTGTTAGGCCTCCAAGTTTTACCAATTCCGTATTGCCCATCATCGTCCCAATTGGTCTCATGTGTTTAGGAACGGTATTTAAACTTATGCCTAATTTTATAGGGATTGAATATTTGATTTGGATCACACAGCCAACGGTGGCATTAGGTGTTGGAATGCTTTTTGCTTTTCGTCTACTCCAAACAAAAAAATCAATCAATACCGCAGTAGTCAAAGGAATAGAACAAGCGGCTCCAATTCTAATCATTACTGGAATGGGAGGTGCTTTAGGTACGATTATTCAAACTATACCGCTACAAAACTATGCACAAGAAATTTCTACAATATCAAGTCTTGGTATTCTGATTCCTTTCGTTATTGCCGCACTTCTCAAAACAGCTCAAGGATCTTCTACCGTTTCTATTATCACAACCTCTTCCATCATTTTTCCTCTCCTCCCCATTCTGGGTTTAGATAGTGAAATGGGAAAAGTCTGGGCAATAATGGCACTTGGTGTGGGCTCAATGACTGTTTCCCATGCCAATGATTCTTACTTTTGGATTGTAGCACAAATGAGCGATATGGATGTAAAAACAGCCTATAAAACTCATACCGTTGGGACCTTACTTCAAGGGGTTATAGGTTTAATCGTTGTCTTTACGGGATATACAATTTGGAGTTTAATCTAGTTTTGATAAGAAGAATAAATGAGTTCTAAACTCACTTTTTTATCCTCTATGGATGCATCTGGATGAGATCCAATAAGAACCGCCCCCAAAGGATTTAGAGTAGCCGTTAAGGGATAAACTAGTTCTTCTTCCGATTCCGTTGTTGCTTTAATAGGAGTTAAATTGGAAATATCTGCATTGACCACTAATCCCAAATCGAAATTTATAGAGTCATTTCTGATAATATTTGAAATATGATTGGTGATATTAAACTTGTAACGAAGTGGAACATTGTTTTCATCGTATTCTAATAATCCTCCAAAAATATTTTTATTGCTGTTTGTCCCAAAATTTGAAACCGAGTTGTCATTCGTATAATCTGAAAGAGGAACCCCTGAATTATAATCAAAAAGATATAAGCGCTGAGCCAGTAATTCTTTTGAACTTGCAAGCGCAGGGTCAATATAGAAAATTAAATTCGCTTGATTTATTAACAAAGTTTGAGATCTGAACCCCTCAATAAGTTCGTTATCATTGGGATCTTCATTTCCAAAAAGACGAACTTTTCCTAATAGACTCCCACTCTTAACATAAAGTCTTTCAGAGGGAATATTGTTATTTGATGAAATCACCTGTTCTTGTATGGCAGCATCAAAAAGCTTATTCTTTAAGGTATTGATTCGAATGCCATTAAAACTGATTGAGAATTCCTTTTCTACGGTCTCAATATCATCGTCACTGAAATCGTCCGGTGTTCCTTTAGTTAGATAATCATCGAATTCATAAAAAACATTTATTACCGCATTTTGCATGTCCAATAGCATATAAAGGTCATCAGAAAAGTTGTCTGTTCGAATAATCAAACCTCTTAGCGCCTTCTGAAAATCGGCTGAAGTTTCAAGCTCGGAAGATCCCTCTTTATCAATCAAATTTTCCTGAAAGAAATTCACATCTAAGGGGACTCTTATTCTGGGGGAAAGTCTTGTTTCAACTTGTGTTGTCTCGTCAATGTCTGGAGTATCAGGATCATCTTCCTTATAATTGGTGCGAATCTCGTCAAAATTTAAAGAAATTGTTTTGTCAAAAAGTGTTGCATTAAAAAGGCCTTGTTCAAAATAATCTTGATCAGAGTAATACGCTTGACTTGTTTCAAAATTGTTGCTTGGATCTAAATTGTTGAGATAAGATGTTAATTCATATACCTTCAAATTGAAAGTAGCTTCACGATTTCCATAAATTGAATCAATCTCATACACTTTGTTTTCACTTTGATAACTTTCGTTATCGTCATCATTATGGTCTAATATCCCGTCTCCATCACTATCTGAACTTAAGGGATTCAATTCGGCTTGTGTCTCAACAATATCAGTTAATTCATCACCATCTGAATTACTTTGTGGATCATTGGGATCGGCATCCAAAGAATCAATAACACCGTCGTTATCTGCATCATTTTGATTGGTAAAGAAAGGAATGTCTAAATAAACCCATTTAACTGTTTCATTTTCGGGTATTAAATTTGGATCCGTTTGGTTGGGATCCTCTTCAAATTCTTGTTTGTGATTTCCAAAAATAGGGGTTTCAGTAATGGTTAACTGGGCTGTAATGCTTGCCTCGGCGAGACCAAAAACTGGATGGTTTATTCTTCCTAGCTGAGCCAATGGAAGTCCATTCGTTTGAACTTTTTTTAATTTTTTTTGAAACGTAAACGTTGGAAAACGCTCGGTTAAAGTCTGGAGGTTCTGATCGTTTAATATATTTTCACCTACAGGATGGAAATCTTTGTTGCATGAAATTAAAAACAAAATGAATGCAGCGCTTGCAAGAAATCTAATGTTAGGACGCATCTGTGGATTTTTCTATTAAATTTTATTACTATAAAAATCAATATACACTTCCTCATTCGTAGAATCATTGAAATTTAAATGAGGTTTTTTACTGTTTTCTACTTCTTCAACTACCTCTGCAGGAACATTCTCTGCTGATAGTATGAGACCATCAGAATGTTTAATTGCCAAGGAAATGAGCGCTTCATAGTTTGCTGTTTTTAACTCTTCAAGCTGTGATTTGTCAATCTTATCAAAGGCCACTTTTTCAAAAAAGTTTTTTGCAAAAGGAGTCTCAAAATCAGGGCCGTAAATGGAACTAATTATTTTACTTTCAGAAAATAAGGGTTCGTCTTTATAATACGTCTGTAAATACAACGGAAATAGTGCAGTGAACCAACCGTGAAGATGAATAATGTCTGGGGACCAGTTCAATTTTTTAACGGTCTCCACAACCCCTTTTGTGAAAAAGATCATGCGTTCATCGTTATCATTATAACAATCACCTTTGCTATCATGAAGTAGTCCTCGACGTTTGAAATACTCATCATTATCTATAAAGTAAACTTGCATTCTCTCTTTTGGAATAGAGGCTACTTTAATAATCAAAGGCATATCAAGGTCATTGACGACTAAATTCATTCCTGACAAACGAATCACCTCATGAAGCTGATGTCTTCTCTCGTTGATTAATCCGTAACGCGGCATAAAAATTCGAGTTTGACCTCCATGCTCATTTATCTTCTTTGGAATTTGAAATGAATTGATGGCTTGCTCGGTCTGGGGTAGATAAGGAACTACCTCAGAAGAAATGATTAAAACTTTCTTATCTTTCATATGAATGATTTCCGTGGGGAAAGTTCTGCAAAAATACAAAATTAATGCACATATACTCAAAAACTACCTACTTTAGCAGCGTTAATCATATGCTAAATGTTGGTGCTTACTACTCATACTGAGATTCACTCCTTCCTCAGTGATAAAAAGAAATCGGTTGGATTGGTTCCTACCATGGGCGCATTGCACAAAGGACACATTTCTTTAGTAGAAATAGCGGCTCAAGAAAATGAATGGGTAATCGTAAGTATTTTTGTGAATCCAACACAATTTAACAATACTGAAGATTTAGCGAATTATCCAAAGAATTTAGTTCAAGATAAAATTGCACTCAACATATATCAAAAAAAACTAATTCTTTATGTTCCAAAACCTGAAGATTTGTATCCCGAAAAGTTAGTGTCTAAAGAATACCATTTTAATGGCTTGGAAAAACATATGGAGGGTGCTTTTCGTCCCGGTCATTTTAATGGAGTAGCGACGGTAGTGGAGGCTTTATTTAAGAAATTAGCCCCCAATCGAGCCTATTTTGGCGAAAAAGATTATCAGCAATTACAGATCGTTAAAGCACTAAACAAGCAATTGGATTTAAAAATAAAAATCGTCAGCTGTCCCATAATCAGAGAAAAAGACGGACTAGCGATGAGTTCTAGAAATACGTTACTTAGTCCTGCGCAAAGGGAAGCGGCTCCCGTTATATTTAAAAGCTTGAAAGAAATTAAGTCCAATCAAATCCAATGGAGTGTTTCAGAAATGGAAGCGTTTTTTCAAGCTTCTATTGAACGTGAATCCCAATTGAAGCTAGACTATTTTTATGTCGCAAAAACATCGGACTTAATCCCTACACATACTCTTGAAGCAGGGATGACCTACAGGATTTTTGTGGCTGTGTTTGCAGGAAAAACAAGATTAATCGATACGGTAGAATTAGAGAAAAAGAATACCTTTACGCCATGTTAATTGAAGTACTAAAATCGAAAATTCATCGCGTCACTGTTACCGATGCTGATCTCAATTATATAGGGAGTATTACCCTTGATAAAAATCTAATTGAAGCTGCAAATTTGATTGTAGGAGAAAAAGTTCAAGTGGTGAATGTAAACAATGGAGAACGTTTAGAGACCTACGTGATAGAAGGTCAAGCTGGAACAGGGGAAGTAACTCTAAATGGTCCTGCCGCAAGAAAAGTCCAAAAAGGAGATGTCATAATTATTATAAGTTATGCCCAGATGAGTCTTGAAACTGCGAAGCAATTTCAACCTAAACTTATTTTTCCAAATGAATCAACTAATCAACTCCAATAAAGTTTGCGTACTTTAAAATCTTTTTTAAAAGTTGTTCTGCCACTCAGTGTTGGCTTATTTTTTATCTATTTGACAGTTAGCGCTACCACTATTGAAGAACGTGAATTAATTTACAGCTACATTAAAAATGCAGATTATCGCTTTTTATTACTCTCTGTTTTTTTTGGGATTTTAAGCCACCTCTCTAGGGCGTATCGCTGGAAATTTCTCCTTGCCCCTTTGGGATTCAAGCCGCGCTTTATCAATTCAACATTAGCTGTTTTGATTGCCTATATCGCCAACCTGGGCATTCCTCGATCTGGAGAAATTTTAAGAGCAACAACTTTAAGTTCATATGAAAAGATTCCTTTTGAAAAAACCTTTGGAACTATAATCGCAGAACGTTTGGTGGATCTAATCATTTTACTTGCATTTATTTTATTAGCCTTGAGCCTTCAATTTGATCTTATCTGGGGCGTTTTAAAAGAAAAACAAATTTCTTCCAATTCCTTGATTCTTACGGGGATATTATTCATTGCTGTCTTTTTTATTATTCGTTTTTTATTTAAACAAGAAAAATACCCCTTCATTATTAAAATTAAGGACTTTTTGAAAGGCCTTTTAGAAGGTATCTTAAGTCTCAAAACCATGCCCAACAAAGGGGCATTTATAGCCCATACCCTATTCATTTGGGTGATGTATTTGGCCATGTTTTATGTGGTCAAATGGACGGTACCAGAAACCGCAGTATTGGGAATAAATGCTTTAATTCCCGCATTCGTAATCGGAGGTTTAGCCATCTCTGCAACCAATGGTGGAATAGGAATCTATCCTTTCTCGGTAGCCCTTATGTTAGCCGCTTTTGGAATATCCAATGAATCAGGTCTTGCCTTTGGTTGGATTATGTGGACCTCTCAGACCCTCATGATTATCGTCTTTGGTAGTCTTTCATTTTTTGTACTACCTTTAGTCAATCGTCAATAAAAGACTATAAAACAAAGTATGGCTAAAGTAAAAAAAGCCTTTTTCTGTCAAAATTGTGGAGCACAACACACCCAATGGCAAGGTCAATGCCATGCGTGTAAAGAATGGAACACCTTGGTAGAAGAAATTATTGAAAAAGAAGCACCCAAGGAATGGGCAAAGGAAGCTGTCAAAGAAATAACAAGCCCCATTCGAATGGATTCAATAAACGTTGCTGAGGTCCCCAGAATAAAAACACAAGATGAAGAATTAAATCGTGTTCTTGGTGGTGGACTTGTTCCCGGATCTGTTATTCTCCTGGGGGGAGAACCAGGAATTGGTAAATCAACGCTATTACTTCAAGTCTCTTTAAGCCTAAAAACCCCTGTTTTATATGTTTCAGGTGAAGAAAGTCAACAGCAAATCAAACTTCGTGCTGACCGAATGGGATTGGACGGGAAAAACTGCTTTGTCTTAAGTCAAACAGAGACTCAAAAAATTTTTCAGCAAATTCAAAAAGTAAATCCTGAGCTATTAATCATCGATTCGATTCAAACACTCCACAGCAATTATATCGAAAGTGGTGCTGGAAGCGTTTCTCAAATTAGAGCAACTGCTGGAGAATTAATTCAATTTGCAAAAAGCACCAACACTCCAGTAATCCTGGTGGGTCATATAACCAAAGATGGAAACATTGCTGGCCCTAAAATTTTGGAACATATGGTCGATACCGTACTTCA
Organism: Flavobacteriaceae bacterium; assembly: GCA_030828745.1. Classification (GTDB taxonomy): domain Bacteria; phylum Bacteroidota; class Bacteroidia; order Flavobacteriales; family Flavobacteriaceae; genus MS024-2A. Next base: position 10,551 of record JAURBX010000016.1, read on the forward strand.
ATTTGAGGGAGACAGAAATCATATTTATCGAATCCTTAGAGCACAGAAGAACCGCTTTGGAGCCACCTCTGAAATTGGAATTTATGAAATGATTTCTCAAGGCTTACGTCAAGTGACCAATCCGAGTGAAGTATTGATTTCAGAAAAAGAAGAGGCATTGAGTGGTCATGCTATTGCTGCAACGGTTGAAGGAATTCGCCCCTTAATGATCGAGGTACAAGCCTTGGTGAGTACTGCTGTTTATGGAACTCCACAACGAAGCAGCACAGGTTTTAACGCTAAACGTCTAAATATGTTACTCGCTGTACTAGAAAAAAGAGCCGGTTTTACACTAGGAAGTAAAGATGTATTTATCAATATTACGGGGGGAATGAACATTGAAGATCCTGCTCTAGACTTGGCAGTAATCGCTGCATTACTCTCCAGTTATCATGACATCCCTATTGCACAAAACACCTGTTTTGCAGCAGAAATAGGTCTTTCTGGGGAAATTCGTCCAGTGTCTAAAGCTGAAATTCGAATTCAAGAAGCTGAGAAGCTAGGCTTTGACAGTATTGCCATTTCAAAGTTTTCTAAACTAGGCGCCCAACCAAAACAAATAAAAATTCAAGCTTTTTCTAAAGTAGAAAACCTTGTTGAATTTCTTTTTTAATTCTTTTTCCTTTTAAAAAAAGAAATACCTTTAACTAACTTAAAATTTGACCCGAATGGACAAGATTGTGAAACAATTCCTTGACGAAGTAAGTGCAAGAAACCAAAATGAACCTGAATTCATGCAAGCAGTAGCAGAGGTTGCAGAAACGGTAATCCCATACATTGTTCAACATGACATATATTATGGTCAAAACATTTTACTCCGAATGGCCGAACCTGAAAGAGTGCTATCGTTTCGCGTTGCCTGGATAGATGATCAAGAAGAAATTCAAGTCAACCGAGGGTATAGAGTACAAATGAATTCAGCAATTGGCCCTTATAAAGGGGGCTTACGCTTTCATCCTAGTGTAAATTTAAGTGTATTAAAATTTTTAGCTTTTGAACAAACATTCAAAAATAGCTTAACCACCCTTCCCATGGGGGGAGGAAAAGGAGGGTCAGACTTTAACCCAAAAGGAAGGTCGGATACCGAAGTGATGCGTTTTTGTCAAAGTTTTATGACCGAACTTTATAGCCATATCGGCCCCAATAGAGATGTTCCGGCTGGAGACATTGGTGTAGGCGGAAGAGAAATTGGCTATTTATTTGGTCAATACAAACGACTACAGAATGAATTCACTGGGGTATTAACGGGCAAAGGAGCTTCTTTTGGAGGATCACTAATCAGACCCGAAGCCACAGGATACGGAGTTGTTTATTTCACTCAAAAAATGATGGAGCATCAAAGTAAGAGTATTAAAGGTAAAACCATTGCTGTTTCTGGCTCAGGAAATGTAGCACAATATGCCACTGAAAAATGTATACAATTGGGCGGTAAAGTACTTACTTTATCCGATTCTTCGGGATATATTATGGATCCAGACGGAATTAATCAAGAAAAACTAGCCTTTATAATGAACTTAAAAAATGTAAAGAGAGGTCGAATCAATGCCTATGTTGAGCAGTACCCAAAAGCTTCTTTTCATTCTGGAAAAACACCTTGGGAAGTTCCGTGTCAAATCGCGCTCCCCTGTGCAACTCAAAACGAATTAAACGGAGACGATGCTGCGATTTTGTTAAAAAACGGATGTATTTGTATTGGAGAAGGTGCCAACATGCCGTGTACCCCTGAGGCTATTTCACAATTCAAAGAAAATAAAATTCTATTCGCTCCCGGGAAAGCCTCTAATGCTGGAGGGGTTGCCGTTTCTGGACTAGAAATGGCTCAAAATTCACTCCGCTACAGTTGGACAAGAGAAGAGGTCGATAATCGTTTGCAAGTTATTATGGCAGACATTCATCAATCTTGTTTAAAATATGGAGAAGAGAACGGCTATGTTGATTATGTGAAAGGAGCCAATATTGCTGGATTTGTTAAAGTAGCTGACGCCATGCTCGCGCAAGGTGTAGTATAAATCTAAAGATTTCGTGCAAGCGTCCATAGAAGCCCTTACCCTTACAACGATTAAATATGGCGACTCTAGTTTAATTGCCGCATGCTACACCAAACAGTATGGGCTGCAGTCTTATATGCTAAAGGGAATTTTAGCTTCACGAACCAAAAAAAAAATACCCAAATCGCTATTTGAACCTTTATCGCTCTTGGAAATTGAAGCTCCTAAAAATCCTACCGATCGTCTGGGCTATATAAAAGAGGCTAAACTTCATTATCCCTATGCATCGATTCCTTTTGATCTTAGAAAAAAAACGCTTCTATTTTTCTTGGCAGAAGTGATTCATCAGGTGGTAAAAGAAGAACAAGAAGCGAATATTGAATTGTATTCTTTTTTAAAAAAGAGAATGCTTTGGCTAGATGCTGAAGAAAATGTGGGCTTATTTCACATAAAATTAATGCTAGATCTTTCAAAGTTCATTGGTTTTTATCCAAATATAACAGACCAAAACGCGCCCTATTTTGATCTAGAGACTGGATGTATGAGTCAAACCAAACCAAGAGGAGCCTTTCTGGAGGGATCAATAAAGGTGGCTTGGATCCAACTGTTGGGCATGGAATTTGATAGTGTTGGGGAAATTAAACTTTCAAGAAAAGAAAAATCTACTGTTTTAGACTTTGCAGTGCAATATTTCGAGCTACATTTACAACAATTCAAATCACCAAGATCAACCAAAATATTGAATGAAATTTTTAAGTAAGCTAAATATTTTCTTTCTGCTTATTTCGCCTTTGTTCCTGATGGCACAAAGTATACTTGTGTTGGATGCTGCTTCGGGAGAACCCATCGAGGGGGCTGCACTTTTCAATCAAGAAAAAACAAAATCAAGCCTCACAGATGAAAACGGAAGCGCTTCCCTTTCAGCTTTTTTTGAAAATGAACGCATATACATTCAGTATTATGGATACAAAACCTTGTCCATTCAACTTAAATTAAAAAATATCCAAAATGGAATTACGATTCGACTTGAGGCAGAAGAGCAAACCCTAGATGAAGTTATTTTATCTGTTGCACGAAAAGCCTCTAACAGAAAACAAATTGCCGAAAAAGTTAATGTAGTCAGTGCAAGTGAGATTAAACTTCAACGCCCAGCCAATGGGGCTGATCTTGTAGGTCTTACTCCAGGGGTAAGGATTCAAAAAAGTCAAGGAGGTGGTGGAAGTCCAGTTATTAGGGGATTTGAAGCCAACCGATTGCTTTTAGTGGTAGACGGTGTCCGAATGAATAATGCCATTTACCGAAGTGGACATCTACAAAATGCAATAACAATTAATCCCAACAATATTGAACGTGTTGAAGTTATCTTTGGATCTTCTTCTGTAGGCTATGGATCAGATGCGCTCGGTGGAGTGATTCATTACTACACACGCAATCCATTAATTAACAGTGAAAAAAAAGTCTCTACACAAGTTACAAGTGACTTTTCAACCGCTGACAATGCTACAATCAATTCTTTTTCCACTGAAGTTAGTTTTAAAAAATGGGCAAGTTTGACTAGTGTTAGCCATTCATCCTTTGGTGATATTAGGATGGGGAAAAACAGAATTCATGGTTATGAGGATTGGGGACTTACTCCATTTTATTCAGCCAATTCAAGAAGCCAATTCAGTCCCGTACCTTTAGAAAATGAAAACCCATTGATTCAAAAAAACACAGCCTATGATCAACTGGATTTATTTCAAAAATTTTTAGTGCAAATCAACGAAAAACGTCAACTTTCACTCAATCTACAATATTCCAATTCTTCTGATATCCCTCGATATGACAAACTGGTGGAAACACGTAATGGAAATCTTCGTTATGCCGAGTGGTATTATGGCCCTCAAAAACGATTATTTCTTTCCCCTCAATATAAATTTTTTACAGATAAAAAATTTCTGAATTCTGGACGCCTCACATTTGGATATCAACATATTGAAGAATCCAGAAATAGTCGTGACTTTGGAAGTCTTACAAGACAATATCAAAGGGAGAAAGTAAAAGTATTTAGTTTGAATGGAGATTTTGAATTTGATTTAGACGAAAAACATTCCTTTTCCTATGGCTTTGAAGGGACTTATAATAAAGTTCGCTCTTTGGCCTATCAATATGATCTCATTATTAATCAAAATAAAGTAGAAGGCAGCGCTCCTAGACTACCGATTCCAACACGCTATCCAAGTGCAAAAAGCTCATATGGAAGTTTCGCGATTTTCATCAACTGGGTTTGGGATCTGAACGAAAACTTAACCTTAAATGCTGGGGCCCGAATCACTTCAACAAGATTGGCTGCGCGATGGAAAGAATCCTATAATATTAATGCTTTAATTTCAAAAGTCAATCTCAATAATGAGGCCTTAACTGAAACCTTAGCCCTTACTTACCGTCCTTCAGAAAAAAAACAATGGAATGTGATTGTTTCTAATGGTTTTAGAAATCCAAACATAGACGATGTTGGAAAAATTAGAGAAAATAAAGGAGTACTTGTTGTTCCAAACCCTTTCCTCTTTCCAGAATACGCCTATAATTTTGAACTTGGCTTTACCAATTATCTAAATTTGCCAAAAAACTACATCTCCATTAGAGGATTTACCACGCTTATTTCACGACATATTGGGCGTGATAATTATGTGCTTTTTGCTGATGAAACGACACCTGACATAAACACCATCCTCTATCAGGGAGAGGAAGTTGAAACTTTTGCCAATATTAATTCAGGAAACCGCTATTTGTTTGGGGGGTCAATTGACGGCTATTATTCTTTTATTGATTCGTTTTCTATTCAAGCTAATATTTCCTTTATTGAGGCTGGAAAAAACAAAAAATACGGTCCTTTACCCTCCATCTCTCCCATTTTTGGAAATCTTAACTTAAAATATCAAAAACACGCTTGGAGGGCTAGCTTACGTTTTCAGTTTAGTGGCAGTAAAAATCCAGACACCTACAGCATAGGAGGAGAAGATGGTTTGGAGGAAACCCCATTAATTTCGGAAAATCTTGGGATTTATGCTGGAAGCCCTGCATGGAATGACCTGTCGTTCTTAACACAATACAATTGGAAGGAAAATATTACTTTTCGATTGGGCTTAGACAACATCTTTGATATTCATTATCGCACCTTTGCATCTGGAGTCTCTGCACCGGGTAGAAATTTCAAAATAGGGGCTAATGTTTCTTTTTAAAACTTACAGTACTAGCAGCCTAGTGTATTAAAAAACACGCTGTTTTCTTTAAATTAATTACTTTCGCATTTGAATCCAAAAAATGGTAGTTTTCAATTACTATTTTAATATTTTATTTTAAAGAAAGAAAGACCAGTTTACAAACGAAAAATCAAGCATGAAATTCAATGAATACAAAGGGCTAAACTTACCTCAAATTGCTGATGAGATATTAGGCTCTTGGAGGGAAAACAATACCTTTTTTGAAAGCATTAGACTTCGTGAAGGGAAACCCTCCTTTGTTTTTTATGAAGGCCCTCCCTCTGCAAATGGAATGCCGGGGATTCATCATGTTATGGCACGCGCTATCAAAGATATTTTTTGTCGTTATAAAACTCAAAAAGGATTTCAAGTACATCGTAAAGCAGGCTGGGACACCCATGGTCTTCCTGTTGAGCTTGGTGTTGAAAAAGAATTGGGAATTTCAAAAGATGCTATAGGCAAATCAATTACTGTAGAAGAATATAACCAAGCTTGTAAAAAAGCAGTCATGCGATATACCGATGTCTGGAATGAACTGACTCAACGCATTGGTTACTGGGTAGACATGGAAGACCCTTATGTTACCTATACTTCTAAATATATGGAGTCGGTATGGTGGTTGCTAAAACAAATCCACGAAAAAGGTCTTTTATATAAAGGGTACACCATACAGCCTTATTCTCCCATGGCAGGGACGGGATTAAGTTCCCATGAACTCAATCAACCCGGGACCTATCAAGATGTAACAGATACAACAATAACAGCGCAATTTAAAGCTATAGAGGAGAGTCTTCCCAAAACGCTTGAAGGAGAAATCCCTCTCTATTTGTTAGCATGGACCACTACTCCTTGGACGCTTCCATCCAACACCGCTTTGACTGTTGGAAAGAATATTGATTATGTAATTGTTCGTACTTTCAATCAATATACTTTCGAGCCCGTCCGAGTTCTATTAGCAAAAGCCTTGCTTTCCAAGCAATTTGGAAAGAAGTATGTTTTACAAGACGATTTAAAAACGTACAAAGCTGGAGATAAAACAATTCCCTATTTGATCGAAAACGAAATTAAGGGGAGTGACTTACTTGGAATTCGCTACGAACAGCTTTGGACTGAAGCTCCATTACCCTTAACACATCCAGAAAATGCTTTCCGAGTGATTGCAGGAGATTTTGTAACTACAGAAGAGGGAACGGGTATTGTACATACGGCGCCTACCTTTGGAGCAGATGACGCCAAAGTAGCCAAAGAAGCTACACCTGAGGTACCGCCCTTATTGGTTTTAGATGAAAATGACAATGCAGTCCCACTAGTAGATCTCCAAGGTCGTTTTAGAACTGAAGTCGGTCCTTTGGGAGGTCGTTATGTTAAAAATGAATACTATTCTGAAGGTGAAGCCCCAGAACGTTCAACCGATGTGGAGATCGCTATTCAACTCAAAGAGGAAAATCGAGCGTTTAAGGTTGAAAAATACGTTCACTCCTACCCTAATTGTTGGAGAACCGATAAACCCATTTTATATTATCCATTAGATTCTTGGTTCATCAAAGTGACCGATGTACGAGATCAAATGGTGGATCTCAACCAAGAAATCAACTGGAAACCAAAATCAACTGGAGAAGGGCGTTTTGGGAATTGGCTTTCCAATGCAAACGACTGGAATCTTTCACGCTCACGTTTTTGGGGGATTCCCTTACCCGTTTGGAGGACCGAAGATGGGCAAGAAACTCAAATAATGGGCTCTATTGCAGAATTAAAAGATGCAATTGATTTAGCAGTAGAAAAAGGAACGATGCAAGAAAATCCTTTTCGAAATTTTCAAGAAGGCGATTTTTCAGCGTCCAATTACGACCCCATAGACCTCCACAAGAATGTTGTTGACCAGATTGTATTATGTAGCGCAAAAGGGCAACCCATGTATAGAGAATCCGATTTGATTGATGTCTGGTTTGATTCAGGAGCAATGCCTTATGCACAATGGCACTATCCGTTTGAAAATAAAAATAAAATTGATTCTGGAGAACGCTTCCCTGCAGATTATATCGCCGAAGGGGTGGACCAAACTAGAGGCTGGTTTTATACTTTACATGCTATAGGAACACTTGTTTTTGGTAAAAAAGCATATAAAAATGTCGTCTCCAATGGATTGGTTTTAGATAAATCAGGACAAAAAATGTCCAAGCGTTTGGGCAATGCAGTAGATCCATTCGAGACACTCGATCAATATGGAGCCGATGCAACCCGCTGGTATATGATCTCTAATGCCAACCCTTGGGATAATTTAAAATTTGATGCTGATGGAATTGCTGAGGTACAACGTAAATTTTTTGGTACGCTCTATAATACCTATTCATTCTTCAGCTTGTATGCCAATATTGATGCTTTTGATCCTAAGAAAGAAAAAACAGTGCCTTTTGAAGACAGAACAGAGCTAGATCGTTGGATATTATCAGAATTACACAGTTTAATTCAAACGGTAGATGCAGCTTTCGAAGAGTATGAACCAACCAAAGCCAGTCGAGCGATTTCAGATTTTGTGCAAGAGAAATTAAGCAACTGGTATGTGCGCCTTTGTCGAAGACGTTTTTGGAAAGGGGAGTATGGCATAGACAAGATCGCTGCTTACCAAACGCTTCATGAATGCTTGGTTACTGTTTCTAAACTAGCCGCTCCTGTAGCACCCTTTTATATGGATCATTTGTATCAAGATTTAACTCAAGAAAATGTCTCAATCCATTTAACCGATTTCCCTAAAGCAAATAAAGATCTTATTAATGCCGATTTAGAACATCAGATTAATACCGCTAGAACCCTTACGTCATTAGCCTTGTCCCTTCGTAAAAAGGAACAAGTCCGTGTTCGTCAACCGCTACAAAAGATGATCATCCCAGTAAAAGACCAAGCAGAAAGAAATCGTATTGAGCGAATCACAGAACAACTAAAAGGAGAAATAAACATTAAAACCGTTGAACTTCTGGATGATGCAAATTCACTTTTAGTAAAAGAAATTAAACCTAATTTTAAAACTTTAGGACCTCGTTTTGGCAAAGAAGTGAAAGCAGTAGTTGAGCTTATCAAAAGTTTAAATGAAGAACAAATCAATCAATTAGAAGGAAAAGGAACCCTTAAAGTACAACTAAACGAAAAAAACCTTATTTTAGAACGTTCGGACATAGAAGTCTCTTTCAAAGATATTGAGGGATGGCAAGTTGCCCAAGGAGGAGGAATGACCGTAGCTCTGGACATGACATTGACACCCGAATTGGTTCAAGAAGGTATTGCAAGAGAATTAGTCAATAGAATTCAAAATCTCAGAAAAGATAGTGGCCTAGAGGTGACTGATAAAATTGCTGTTTTCCTAAAAAACGAACCCCAATTAGAAGCTGCAGTTTCGGAAAATAAAAATTATATATTGTCTGAAATCCTTGCTGAAGATTTAACTTTTGAACCAAATTTAACAGACGGTTCAAATCTTGAATTTGAAAATATAAAAACCATAATACGAATAAAAAAAATATCCAGATGAGCGAAAAAACAAAATATAGCGACGCGGAACTTCAAGAATTCAAAACCTTGATCGAAGATAAAATTCAAAAGGCACGTTTAGATCTTGACTTGTTAAGAAGTTCCTACATGAATGACGGAAATAATGGGACTGAAGACACGGCACCCACCTTCAAAGCGTTTGAAGAAGGCTCTGAAACCATGTCCAAAGAAGCCAATACGCAATTAGCCATCCGACAAGAAAAGTTTATTCGAGACCTTAAAAATGCATTGATTAGAATTGAAAATAAAACCTACGGAATTTGCCGTGTTACGGGTAAGCTAATCAATAAAAAACGCTTATTTCTGGTACCGCATGCAACCTTGAGTATTGAGGCAAAAAACATGCAAAAATAAGCTCCAAAACTATTTATTCTGGATAAGAAAAAAACATATTTCACCCTCACATGGGCGCTAGTGATTATCATTAGTGTGTTGCTAACGGATCAATTCAGCAAGTTTTATATCAAATTAAACTACCCGCTGTCCGGTTACGGCGTTCCCCCAATTGTGGATTGGGGCTTTTTCAAATTACTTTTTGTTGAAAATAAAGGGATGGCCATGGGAACCAAATTCAATGATATTCTTCCTTTTATTAAAGAAGATACTGCCAAACTTTTTTTAACACTCTTTCGATTGGTGGCTATTGTTGGTTTGGGTTATTGGCTTTGGGATTCCATAAAAAAACAAAGTGCTACATTACTGAATTGGGCATTGGCTTTAATTTTTGCTGGTGCTTTAGGGAATATTATTGACTCCGTATTCTATGGGGTTATCTTCTCAGATAGTTACAATGGTGTCGCTAAATTATTCCCAGAAGAGGGAGGATATGCTCCCTTATTTTACGGTCATGTTGTAGACATGCTCCAGTTTCCTTTAGTAGAATGGACTTGGCCCCAATGGATTCCTATCCTAGGAGGAGACACTTTTTTATTTTTTCAGTACATCTTCAATGTTGCCGATACTGCCATCAGTACAGGCGTAGGAATCTTAATTGTTTTCAATAAAAAAATCTTTAAAAAAGAAGAGGTTAAAACGAGTGAATCTGATCAGGACTAACACAATAGTCCAGCGCAATATCTTCTTTTCGTATTCCTTCAATATGATCAACAGGATCAAAAAAAGAGAGTCCAATCTTGATCACCTCTTTTTTACAATTTTTCAAAAAAGCGTCATAAAACCCTTTGCCATACCCCACTCGATTTCCTTTTATATCATACGCCAATAGGGGGATAAAAACGACATCCAGCATGGCGGGATCAATAGGGATACCACTTTCGGGTTCGGAAATCCCCCAAGCGTTTTGTGCTATTTTTGTGCCATCGGTTAATAAAATATGATCTAAGGAATCTCCATCCACCACCTTAGGTAAAACCACCTGTTTATCTCTTCCTTGAAGTAAGGTTAGAATTAAGGACGTATCCACCTCAGCTTTTGAGACAATCGGTAAAAACAAATGAAAATATTCCAACTCCCATATGGGGAGTTTCAAACATTGATTGGCAAGCGCTAAACTTTGTTCATCATACTTTTCGGATGAAAGTGCTAGTCGCTTTTCTGAAAAATAGATACGTAAGGCCTGTTTTGAATTCTCCATTAAATTTTTCAATTATTCATAAAAACATTGAAAATTAGTTAAAAAGATTGCATCAAACGTTCCGTCAGAAAAAAATATTTATCGCAGTTTTTAAAAACGATAACCAATACTCAATCCTGCACGAGCTCCACCCCATGGACCAGAAAAATTTATATTGATTGCGCGATCAGTGATTTCTGTAGTTTGATCAACAAGAGGAAAGTCAAATTCGTTTGCTTCTGTATTTAATGCCTCTTTTTCATATTCAGAAAAGGGCTGAGAATTTATCCCATTTATAGCTCCTGAGGCGCTTCCATAATGTGGACCAATAATCCACCAGTCTAAAACAAATGATTTTCCCAGGTTAAACTGACTCCCTATCAGCAAACCCACGGTATTTCCATTAATGGATCCTTTAGCTTTTATACTCGAGGGTGTTCCTAATTCGTCTTCATAATCGAAAGAAACACCTTCAAGAGATAATTTAGAATTTCTGTAAAAAGGAGCAAGATAAAAGCCTTTTCCATATCCTTTTTTTCCTAAATAAAATCGAATTTCGGGAGTAATACTGTAATACGATACAACAAGCTCTGATAATTTATCAAAAGTTGCTTCATCATTTACAAATCTTTCAACAGACACTTGAAGGGGAATTCCTGACTGGGGGATTGTTCCGTATGATAGGGCTATAGAAGTTTTAGGCTTTAAGATTCGTTCGTATTGGAACTGAATATTGTTAAATGCAAAACTTGTCAAACTAAGCTTAATCAAATTCTTTTTGGATTGATAGGCTAGCTTTAAAGAATCACTCTCACAAGTTGAATCTGAAGAATCAAGCTGTTGTGCTTGAACAAATGAACATAACATTAAAACAAGGGGGTAGGCTAATTTTTTTATTTTGGTTTAAATTTGGGTTTGCACTAATTTACACTTCTTTATTCAAAAATTTCAATTAGCAATAATTAAAGTTTCTTTAGACAAAAAGAATCGATATTTTCGTTCTGTGAAATCTGATCTCATTGAAATTCAATTAAAAAG
>JAURBX010000154.1 GCA_030828745.1 Flavobacteriaceae bacterium
TCAAACGACTCAATCGAAGAAGTATTGGCTTTAGCCGTTCTGCATTCATGCTAATTTCTATTCTGAAAATTTATTTATGGGGATGATTTTTTTATCTTTAACTCACCTAAATCTTAAACGTGAAAAAATTTTTGCTTCTAAGCTTATTGCTGTATTGCTGCCTAAACACTTTGAGCGCTCAAGAACTGGTTCGTGCAAAAAATAAGTACACTTATAAAGACCAAATACTTTCCACCAAAGAACTGAAACACCTATATCAAAGCACCCCACAAGCCTATCAGCATTATAAAAAAGCCAATAGAAAGTTTGCGCTTTCTTCAGGCCTTATTGTTTTGGGAGGTGTGTATTTAGGTGGACGTTTAGGCTATTTAACTTCTACAGGCAATTTGGAATGGAAGGAAGCGAGTTTAGGTGCCGGCCTAGTGCTTATTGGAATATGGGTCTCCTCAGGGACTAATGAAGAATACAATAAGGCTGTTACTCTCTTCAATCAAAAGAAAAGCGCTGGTTTGAAAATTACTCCCTCAAAGAAAGGATTGGGAGTTGTATTTCGTTTTTGAAAAAAAATATATTTATTTGGTTTATAATATAAACTACTTTATATTTATTTAACAACTTCTAAACCCCTTATGTATGAAAACAACAAATTTCACCCCCGACGAAAGTTTTAAACTGATTGAATCGGTAATTCAACAAGCCAAAAATCGTTTTGAAGAAAACGGAGCTGCCTTTATTCTCTGGGGAATTGCTGTCCCCCTTTGCTGCTTTGGTCAAGCGTATTTGATCTCGATAGGAAAAGGATCCATCAGTTGGTATCCCTATATGATTTTACCATTAATTAGTATCATAAGCTTTGTTTATTATGCGAAAAAGAAGAACCAGACTCGAAATCCCCTTGCTCTTATTTCCTCGCATCTTTGGCTGTTTACGGGAATGAATATTATGATTATTGCCTTTGGATTCAACTCCTATTTACAGAGCAATCTTACTTCAATTATTTTACTTCTTTTGGGAATTGCAACTGCTGTGGCAGGGAGTTTTATACGCAGTAGTCTTTTGTTGTATTGCGGACTCATCCTCAATGCAAGTGCCTATGTTACATTTTTTATTCCTTGGAAACATCAACCTCTTTTCATGGGAATTATTGCTGTGTTAACTTTTTTGATTCCAGGTATCCTTTTACGCATGAAGCATCAAAAACAAGATGTATAAAAATCTAGACCCCCTATTGCACGCGCCCTTACGTCTGGCAATCGTGTCCTTTTTGATATCCCATTCCAAAGCAAGTTTTAAGGAATTAAAAGGTGAAACTGCCGCCACTTCAGGAAATATTAGTGTTCAACTCAAAAAATTAGAAGAAGCGGGCTATCTTCGTATCGAGAAAAGTTTTTTGGATAATTATCCACTGACTCAAGTTCGCCTAACAAAAAAAGGAATAAAAGCCTTTGAAGAGTACGTAAAAGCACTGAAAAAATACATTTTTTAAACCACCGTCATGAAAGCTATTGTACTACTTCTGAGTTTTTCAATTATGAGTATGCAGGCTCAAAAACAGGAAAAAGAGGGACTGCAACAAAAAATAGAAGAGGCCTTTATACGCTGTATTGAAAATGAAAGTGAGCAACCCCTAGAAAAAATAGCGGAAACCTTAACACTTGCTTTTGACCAAAATGATACCGTATCAACTCGATATTGGCTTTCCTATGCTCGGTATCACCAAGCTCTTTTGGCCGCGGAAATCAATCAAAAAAAGAAGCAAGCCGAATCATACATTGATGCTGCGATTTTACTCTTAAAACCCTCACTAAAAGACTCAGAAAGCTTAGCCCTACTGTCACTTCAAACCGGTTATAGTATCCGTTTTAAAAGCTATTTCGCCATGATGGGACTGGGACAAGATTCACGCAACTATGCTGAAACTGCACTAAGTCTTGATTCCAATAATTTACGTGCCCATTACGCTTTAGCTATAAATAACTTTTACACTCCAAAAGTTTTTGGTGGGGGAAGCGAAGTAGAAGCCATTCTTAAACAAGCGCTAGCTTTAGCTGAAAACAGTATAAATGAAAATCAACCAACTTGGGGAAAAGACAGTGTCTACGAGCTTTTGGTAAAGCACTACAAAAAAGAAGAAAAATACAGTTTAGCCAAAAAATACCTTGCAGAAGGCTTGGCTTTATTTCCAGAAAACAAGCAACTAAAAAATCTAACTGAACTGTAATTCAACCCAACCAACCCTCACGATCCAAACTTCTATATTGAATGGCTTCGGCAATACGATGCTGACTTAGATTCTCCTCTGCTTCCAGATCAGCGATGGTTCGGGCTACTTTTAAAATACGATCATAAGCGCGCGCAGAAAGCGATAATCGCTCCATCGCACTTTTTAACAACTGGGTAGAGACGGCATCCAAAACACAATGCTTTCGAATCTGTCTGGAGCTCATCTGCGCATTGTAATGGATATTTTCCAATGATTTAAACCGTTCTTGTTGGAGTAGTCTAGCAGCAGAAACACGGACTCTTATGGCTTCCGAAGATTCAGCAGGGGTTCGGTCGGCTAGTTTTTCAAAAGGAACCGCTTCCACTTCTATATGAATATCAATTCGGTCTAATAAGGGTCCTGAGATCTTCCCTAAATACCGCTGCATCTCCATGGGAGAGGGCCCTAACTTGGATTGAGGATCATTAAAAAACCCTGAGGGGCTTGGGTTCATACTGGCCACCAACATAAAAGAAGCAGGGTAAGTGACGGTAAACTTGGCTCTAGAAATAGTCACTTCCCGATCCTCCAAAGGTTGCCGCATGACTTCCAAGGCACCCCGTTTAAACTCGGGTAATTCATCCAAAAACAAGACACCATTGTGCGCCATGGAAATCTCCCCAGGCTGAGGATAAGCTCCCCCTCCAACCAAAGCAACATCACTGATGGTATGGTGGGGAGAACGAAAAGGTCGAACACTAACCAAACCTTTGTTTTTAACTTTTCCCATCACCGAATGGATTTTAGTCGTCTCTAAGGCTTCCTTTAAACTCATGGGCGGTAAAATACTGGGTAAGCGTTTTGCCAACATGGTTTTACCCGCACCTGGAGGTCCAATAAGGATAATATTATGTCCTCCCGCAGCAGCTATTTCCATACAACGTTTAATTCCCTCTTGTCCTTTTACATCAGAAAAATCATGCTCGGGATACTTCAACTGCTCTTGAAAAGTTTTTCGTGTATCGACCTCCACAGCTTCCAAACTAGTCGTGTCCTTGAAAAATTGAATCACCTCTTCCAAATGTTCAACGCCATAAACCTGCAAATCTTTTACTATCGCAGCTTCGTTTGCATTTTCTTTCGGTAGAATAAAACCTGTAAAACCATCACTTAAAGCTTGAATTGCAATCGGTAATGCCCCACGAATGGGGCGTATACTTCCATCCAAAGACAATTCTCCCATAATTAAATAACGCTCCAAACCCACCGCTTCAATTTGACCTGAGGCGGCTAAAA
>JAURBX010000093.1 GCA_030828745.1 Flavobacteriaceae bacterium
GTAACTTTGTCTTTATACTGTTGCTTGATCAGTTCTGCCTTCTTTTTATTGGCTAGTTTTTTACGAACCTGAGAACCTACCTCATCAATACTTGCAAGACCTTCTTTGACTTTAGCAGTAAGTTGTACCACTACATAGCCTCCTGAAGAAACTGAAAACCTTCTAATGTCTCCAACCTTAGTATCCTCCTCAAAAGTCCAACGTACAATGTTTCGTTGTTGGAATAAGCCCGGTAAGTTTTCTTCTAGGCTTGTGATTTGTTTTACAGGTCGAACATCATATTTACTTTTTTCTGCAATAGCAATAAAATCTCCCGTTTCATTACTGTCCATTTCAAATTGTGTTGCACTTCTAAAAACTTCGTTTGAAGTTTTGTCAGAGGGCACAGCTGCTAAAACAACGTCTGCAATGAGTGCAAGATCATCCTTGTCTGTAACCTTGATAATATGAAAACCAAATTCAGTTTCTACCAAACCAACTTTACCCACTTTGTTCTTATTTGTAAAGTTGAAAAATTCTTGAGCCATTTCACCTTCTCTAAAAAAACCTAAATCTCCTCCTCTTACTTTGGTGGGACCGTCAGAATATTCTCTTGCCAATGCTTCAAAATCGCTTGAAGCTCTTCTTGCCAATCGGTACACTTTATTGGCTTCAGCTTTAGCTTCGGCTTTGGAACGGCTAATATCTTCATTCGCTCGGGTTGCGCCTTCGTATGCAATTAGGATGTGACTTGCTCTTAATGAAGCATTTTCTTTACGGTTTATTAATCGAGAAATTTTAAAATTCCCCCCATCTTCATAGGGTCCAAAAACTTCCCCATTATCTAGTTTAAAAAGAATGTCAGCATATTCATTGTTGAATTCTCCTCTAGCACGATAGACAGAATCAAAAGCAACTTCAGAATATTGATCAATGAAATCAGTTATGTTCTTGGTTGTTTTAAAACCTTCAAGAGTATCGGTTAGTTTAGAAACATCGTTGTAAGCTACACGTTCCTCTTTTAAAGCGTCCAAGCGTAATCTTATTGTGGAAAGATCATCCTCTGTTGGTGTTTCATCAAATAGAACATATTGAATGTTTCTAGACGTCTCTCTTTTGAAATCTGCATTGTGTTCTTTGATATAAGCTTTAACTTTAGCATCAGAAACACTGACTAAACTATCGGGAATAACATCAAAAGGGATTTGAACATATTGAATGTTAATATTATCATTCTTGTCATGAAAATCAGCCTTAGCTTCTGCTTCTGTGATTCCAGAACTTGACTTGATAAGATCTAAATAGATTCTTTGCTTAGCAACACCAATAATGCTTTGTTCTTGAATTTTCCAGCTTTCATAGTTTGCTGGATTTTCAATTTTCATTTGAGCAATGAAATCCGTAAAAACACCAAAATCAAAAAAGCCTGCTTCGTTTTGAAAACTTGGATTACTGATAACACTTTCGTCAGAAGAAATGATTTGTTCCAACTGATCTTTCCCAGCATCGATTCCTAAGGCCTCAAACTGTTGCTCAAAAATGGTATTTCTCAAGGCTTGATTCCAAACTAAATTTACAGATTGTAAGGTTGAATAATTGTAGGTTCGCTCTGTTTGTTCCACCATTTGACGAAAGAAGTTAATGTCTACTTCATCATCGTTGATTACTGCGACAGGGTCTGTTGGGCCTGCAGATGCAGAGTTGGCTCCAAATACTCCTGAAATTACAAATGCGAAAAGTGCCATCCCGATTACTAAAATCAAGAAGATGGATCGTTGTCTAATTTTTCCTAAAACGGCCATAGTTGCTATTTTTGATAGTCTGCGAAATTAAGCTATTCCTATGAATTAAGAAAGAACATCGCATTTAAATAGCGACGAAAAATGAAGCCTTCTAATTCTAATCTGTTTTGGTTAAAATTAACTGTTCAATCTTAGTCGCCGATACTTTCTCAATTTTCATAGAAAAAGAGGGGATATTGATCCGTTCTCCTTTTGCCGGAATTTCTCCTGTTGTATAGGCAATCATCCCTCCCAGCGTTTCATAAAATTCACTTTCCGGTAAATCTAGCTGGTATTTCTGATTCAGGTAATCAACCTCTAAACGTGCAGAAAATAGATAGGAATGTTCATCTAACTGTTTCTCTACGTGTGCAATCGTATCATATTCATCTTCAATTTCACCAAACAATTCCTCTACAATATCTTCTACGGTAACAATTCCCGAGGTCCCTCCGTATTCATCAATCACAACGGCGATACTTTTGTGCTGGCGCGTTAATAATTTAAGAACATCGTTGACCAACATCGTTTCGGGCACATAGGCTACAGGTAATAAAATGTTTTTTAGGGTTTTTGGTTGCTTGATCATTTCAAAAGCGTGGACATAGCCTAAAATTTGATCTATTGTCTCTTTAAAAACAGGTATTTTTGACAAGCCCGTGTCAATGAATAGGGCTTTTATATCTTCAATTGACGTTTGTTCTTCTACAGCAACGACCTCCGCTCTGGGAACCATCGCTTCTCGAGTTTTAACTTCCGAAAAGTCTAATGCTTTCTGAAAGATTTCAATTTCAGAATCCAAATTCTCTTTGTTTTGTGAAGATTCCAATTGCTCTTCTATGTAATTTCCTAATTCAACTTTTGAAAATGAAAGTTGGACTTCATCATTATCTGTTTTAAAAAAACGTTTTAAAATGATGTCTGTAAATTCAATAATAAAGTAGGTTATAGGATAAAATAGAAAATAAAATAATGCAATTGGAAGAGCAAATATTTTAATAAAAGTATTTGCATAGAGTTGAAAAAATACTTTGGGTAAAAATTCAGCTGTTAGTAGTATAATCGCAGTTGAAATGAGTGTTTGATAAAAGACAATTATCAAACTTGCTTCACCAGACAAAAGGGTTTGAGGAAAGAAAAGTTGAAGAATTCGGTCTCCCATAAAAATCCCATATAATACCAACGCAACATTATTTCCCAAGAGCATGGTGGCAATGAACTGAGAGGGGTTTTGGGTAATGGTTTTTAATACTTTTGAAGTTAAGCCCTCTTGGGATTTTTCAATTTCAAGATAGATTCGATTGGAAGAAACAAACGCAATTTCCATCCCCGAAAAAAAGGCAGATAAAATCAAGCATACTAAAATAATAATATCAGTGAAGATCATTTAGGTATTATTCCTCTGATTAAATTTTTTTCTGTAATGTCTTCTAAATAGAGCCATAAACACGGAAAGCACTGCAAATCCAATAAAAAGATAAGCTCTAGACGGGAGGCTTTCCCACAATCCAATAGCTTCATAAATTGAAATTACTGCAATAACCCAATATAATATTTCTGAGATTCGATAATTTTTCATTGTTGAGATAGCGTATCTAATGGTTCTGAAACTGTAATGGTACCAATCAGGTTTCCTGTTTGGAATTTAGTAAAATCTCTATTGGTATCCAACCTTAGGGCGTTGAAATTATAATCTTTATCTACAAAAGTAAAGGCTTGTTCTGTAAAAAGCCATTCACTCTGGGAATCCCAAAATAATTGATTCGTAGTTAGAATTGAACCATCATGAGATTTGAGTTGAACATTTCCTTTTAGGTCGATCAATTTAGTTTCGTCATAAAGAACCCCATAGTCTGCAAGAACTTCATTTTCGTTTCCTAAATTATCATAGAAAATAACTTTAAGACCCTCAGGAAATTCCGAATATCGAAAACTCAAATTAGTGTAATCTATGTGTTTTGGAGCTGTTAATACTGCCTGAATTTTTAACGAATCGGTATAAACCATCCGAATATTATTGGCAGTTGCCAATGGGTCTTGACGATCCATATTCATTTCCCTTAGGGCTTGAGAATTGTCCTCACAAGAAAAAAGAAGGGCTATGGTAAAAACCATAACCCTAACTATTTCATTTGATACATTATATTTCATTTAAAGCGATGGCACCTTGAAACTACTATTAATCCAACAGCTAAAGGTAATGGTAGTACCTTCGTTACCTTCTGTAAAGATATCTGTTTTGCTTGGTGCTCTTCCATTATAACTGTCAGCAGTTTGCTTGGCTATTTTCTTTAGAGAACTATTTACATTTCCTGCTTTTAGTGCTTCATTTGCAGCCAACCAGTAAACAGCACGTTTGTTAAATTGGGTATCCCCGCAATCATTTGCGCTATCTGCATATAAATTTGCGATTAATAAATAAGCTCTTCCCAATGAGGGCTGAAAGTTCAGAGCCTTTCTTGCATAACTTCGGGCCGAAGACTTTCGTCCAGCAGCTTTAAATTTATTGGCAATTTTTAATAAAATTTTTGCCTTTTTATAATTGTCGGTCTCAAGCGTTATGGACTCTTCATAGTATTTAAGTGCGTCTTTAGAATTTCCTCTCTTATCATTCAATAATCCTAAATAATAGGCTGAATCAGCAGAAGGGTCTAATGCGTGTAATGCTTCTACTAAGGTAACGAATAACGGATCATCAGAACATTCTTTACTATCCATCCGACTCGCTGCACGTTTAAGCCATACAACATCGCTTTTGTTGGCTTCAAAATTTCTTTGATATAAGGGTATTAAGTTTTCACACGTTGCTTCTTTGGCGATGATTGCATCAAGGTTGGATAGAAAAGTACCAATAGCATTTGAATTTATATTATAAACTCTTTTATTTCGGGTTTCTCTACTACTTAATGCTGTACCTGCTTCTTCCTTTTTAAGAATAATATCTAGTTTTTTTGAAAGCTTAGTCCCCTCAATCTCAAATTTCTCTGAAACTTCCTCATATTTTTCAAACAACAGCTCCATGGTAACTTCTTGGTCTGCAGCTTTGTATCGGTCATATAGGGTTTTAAAATAATTGTAAAGTAATTTTGGATTAGTAAAACTTCCAGCATCTTTTTTAAATGCTTCATCAAAGATGTTGTAAACATTTTTTAAATCCGCCATTTTATAATCTAACAGGGCTTGTGCCTTTTTACTCATAACATCTCCGATTACCGATACATTTTTCTTCGTTGGAAAGTATTTAATCCAATCCTCGTAGAGTAAAATCAAATCTTTTTTTGAAGACTCCGCTTCTTCTGGAGTCCCATTTTTAATTAAGTCTTTTAAAATACGCTCTCCGTAAGAAAACACGGCTGCATTAATGCTTGGACATTCTTGTCTTACTCTCTTCCAAGGTTCATAAGCTGATTTATAGTTTTTAACTTTAGCAAATTCTGCAAAAATGGATAAATCTTGCATACAAGCATTTGCATCTTGTGCTTTTACAGGTGCATAGATTGCAAGACTAAAAAATAATACTGCTAAAACGTGTATTTTTTTCATGGCATCAAATTTTAATTATATTTTCTTTTAATAAACCAACGGTCACTTAATGATAAGCCAATCCGTAAGGCGATTAATGTTTCTTTTATAAGGCCTGATTCTTCTTGACCGCGTTGACTAATTTCTAGACCAACATTTGCATTGGATAGACCCCCTAGTGGTAGACCAACTCCAAAAGATATGCCAGTTTCTGTTAAAGGTATGTTATTAACGATCAAACTCAGCTGTTCTGAACGGAATCCAAATCGATAAACCACTCTGCTCCAAAAACTTGTAAAGGACGCATAATTCGGAATGTAAAAGCCCCCTACTGCCCATCGCTTGGCATCTCGATATTGAATATTTTCTCTCTTAAAAAAATCATTGCTAAAGGTAGCAGATTTTGTTAAATTCCTTTGCGCCCCAATAAACCATTTTTTCTTCTCTCCAATACCTAGACCTATCCTTTGTGTTTCAGACACGTTAATAAAAGTGTCTTCTAGCCCTTGGGCATTTAGATCTATTTCTACAAAGTCAGCAATTGATTGGTTTGATAAGGATTGAGAGAAAAAAGCGCTGTTGTTTTGAGAACTTAATGTGGCTTTTGGTTGGAAGGAAAACATTCCCTGAAGCTCATATTTATTTTTAATTGGAATATTGGCTTGTGCTGATATTAAATAACTTAATCCCGAGATACTGGATTGATTACTCAAAAAAGTGCCATTGTCAACCCCGTTCAAGAACTGTCCAGTTCGGTACAATAAAGTTCCAAAGTTATAATTTGCGGTCGCCCCCACTGCAAAAAACTTTGTTAAAGGAATTCCAACAGATAAGTACGTTTGATTTACACCTCCACTACTCTCATAACGATTTAAAGTTTCCGAACCCTCTAAACCCGATAAACTTTCAACTTTGTAGCCTAGAGAGGAGTAGGGCATAATACCAAAGCTAAAACCAAAAATTCCTGCTGGGATACTCACTGCCAAATAGTCCAAGGAAGCTGTATCTGCATTATAGGAATCTGTGCTGGATGAAAGATTATTATTACTATAATTTACTCCTACAGAATATGTTGTTAATTTCAATAAACCGAAACTTGCAGGATTGTTTAAATTAGCATGTATAGAATCTGTGAATACATCTAAGCCTCCCATATGCCGGTTGGCTTCTGTTCCATTAAAATTTTTCTCACCTAATCCACCTCCAGAATAGGGGGAAGTTGATCCATTTTGTGCAAAAATTGCACTGGATACGAAGATTAGAATAAGGGACAAATTTATTTTCATCATGAAATTTGATTCATTGCTAGGATATGGTTCAAACCTTTTGCTAGAAAATTTGAATGCGCAAATATGCTATTTTTTAATGGTTTAGACAACATTTGAGCATCTCCTCCTGTTAAAATAACCGTTAAATGTTTGTGTTTGGATTGATAAATAGATATGATTCCATGCAATTCAAAGAATATACCGTGATAAACTCCAGAATGCATCGCAGCTTCTGTTGAAGTTCCTACGAGATCATTTCCCTCTTTTTTGGGTTGAAGTAAAGGTAATTTTCCTGAATAATCCGACATACTTTTAAAACGCATGGAAAAGCCGGGACTAATTGCTCCTCCCTGATGGATTCCGTTTTGATCTAATAGATCGTAAGTAATACAACTTCCTATGTCTATCACCAGCACATTTTTGTGAGGGTATAACAATTGACAAGCCGCTAGTAAGGCAATACGATCCTGTCCCAACTGCTTTGGAGGGTTATATTGTGTTTTGAATGGCAACTTTAATTCAATGGAACAATTGACAAAGGGCAAAGGAACAAGTGCCTCTTGAAGTTCATTTATAAAAGATCCATTCACATCCGAAATAATCGCACTCTTGAGTTTGGGAAATTCTTTTTTTATTTTTTGAAGTGAAAGACTCCAATTTTCGAGCGGATCGTGGTAAGAATCTAAAATGACACCCTCATCAAATACATAATATTTAATCAAAGTATTTCCAATATCTATGATAAGTTGCATCTAGTTTTTTGTTGAATATGTAAAATTACAAAGAAAATATAGGTAAATGTTTTTGTGGAACACAAAAGGCGTTTATATTTGCACTTGCTTAAAAGCGGGGTACCTTAGCTCAGTTGGTAGAGCAAAGGACTGAAAATCCTTGTGTCCCTGGTTCGATTCCTGGAGGTACCACTTTTAA
>JAURBX010000065.1 GCA_030828745.1 Flavobacteriaceae bacterium
CGCTAATGCTATGCTTTTTTCGGCGAGTTCCAATGTTAATTGTTCTGGCCAGCGTTCGTTTTGACCAACACTTTCTCCAATCGTATAACTATCGCCTAGGGCAAGGAAGGTCTGCTTAGGGATTTCATCTTTACAGCTAAAAAAGAGGAAGAGGGAAATAAAAACTATAAATCGTAGAAATACTTTCATAAATAAATTTCAGTATTAAATAAAACCAAAATAAAGTGTTAATTTCGGATAGGGTTGAGAAATAAACGAAGGTATTAAAAATTTAAAAAATGAAAGCCTAACGCCTTGCTCAATCATTTCGATCATTTAAAAAGGATATTCAAATTAAATTTTAATATGCGTTATTTAATTCTTTTAATTTCACCAATATTTTGTTATGCTCAAGTAACGCTTACCACAGTTGATTTGAGTAATGAAGTCGAAGAAACCTCAGGATTAGAGATATATGGAGAGAACTTCATTACCCATAATGATTCTGGAGACAAAGCAAGAGTCTATATTTTTGATTCTAAAGGTAAGATGATTAAAAATGTACGTTTTTATGATTTGAAAAGTATAGATTGGGAAGATATTGCAGCCGATCAAAACCATTACTACATAGCGGATACAGGAAATAATCGTGGAAATCGAAAACAGCTTACTGTTCATATTTTAAATACGACTCTTGATTTTGAGGGTACAATTCATCTTGAGTACGAAGCACAAAAGGACTTTACAGAAAGAAGTATACACCCTTATGATGCTGAGGCACTTACTGTTTATGGCGACTCACTTCTTTTATTTTCTAAAAACAGAGAAACACTACATTCTGAAATATATACATTTCCCAAAACAGCAGGGAATTATAGTTTAATTCCACAAGCGGTTTTGGATGTTCAATCCTTGATCACTGCTGCAGATTATAATCATGAATTGGATCTTTTGGCTTTGACAGGTTATAATTTTCAGGGAGAACAATTTTTTTATACGGTCACAGATTTTAAAAAAAGGGGGTGGGCGTCTTTTAATCTTACTAAATATTCAATTTCAATTGGGAGAGCTCAAATTGAGGCGGTTAAAATTGTGGATGAGAACAACTTTTTACTTACCTCAGAAAAGGTAAAAAATCAATTTGCCCGATTAATTCATTTAACTTTAGAGGATTAGGCGAATGAACTTCTCAAAGTTCTAATCTAATATTGTCTCAGTATTTTTCTTAATTTGGAGCATTAAATAATCAATCTGAACTTTATTACATACGGCATGAAAACAGCAGTAAATTTCTTTATAGTATTTCTTGTAACCCTCTCATTTACGTATGGACAGAAAAGAAAGAAACTAGCTAAAAAACTAGACGCTCCCTCCTTTGTATACAATAACTTAAACTGGAGAAATATTGGCCCATTCCGAGGTGGTAGAAGTGTGGCTTCAACCGGAGTTGTCAATGCCCCATCTACCTTTTATATGGGAAGTACTGGCGGAGGTGTATGGAAAACGCAAGACAATGGAATGCACTGGAAAAATATCTCAGATGGATACTTTAAAACTGGGACAGTTGGGGCGATTGCAGTCTCAGAAAGTGATCCCAATATTGTGATTGTTGGAATGGGGGAACATGCAGCTAGGGGGGTGATGTCCTCAATGGGAGATGGTGTTTATAAATCGGAGGATGCAGGAGCTACTTGGAAACATATCGGTTTGGATAATTCAAGACATATTGCAAATATTCAAATTCATCCTACCCAACCCGATATTATTTATGTTGCTGTTCAAGGCGCTCAATATGGACCCAACAGTGAGCGTGGAATTTATCGTACGCAAGATGGTGGAAAATCGTGGAAGAAAGTACTTTATGTAAATGAAACAGTGGGTGCCGCCTCTCTAAGTATGGATATGAATAATCCAAGAATTTTATATGCTGCACTTTGGGAGCATTCTCGTTCTCCTTGGCAAATGCAATCGGGAGGAGCTAATTCAGGAATCTATAAATCTACGGATGCAGGGGATACATGGACACAATTGGAAAAAGGATTGCCAGAAGTAATAGGGAAAGCAGGAATTTCTGTTTCCAGAGCCAATTCGAATTTGGTATACATCAATCTAGAAGCCGAGGGAGATACGGCTGGAGTCTATCGTTCTGACAATGGTGGTAAAGAATGGAAACAGGTGAATAAAGATAGAATTACTGTTGCAAGATCTTGGTACTACATGGAAATTTTTGCTGATCCTCAAAATGAAAATATTGTTTATGTCCTGAATGCCCCTGCTTTAAAATCTATAGATAAA
Organism: Flavobacteriaceae bacterium; assembly: GCA_030828745.1. GTDB lineage: Bacteria > Bacteroidota > Bacteroidia > Flavobacteriales > Flavobacteriaceae > MS024-2A. The sequence continues at coordinate 2,275 of JAURBX010000065.1, forward strand.
GGAAAAACATTTCAAAGGATGCAAACCCCTCATGGAGACAATCATCATCTATGGATTCACCCCAAGAATAACCAAATCATGATTAATTCTAATGATGGGGGAGCCAATGTTTCGAACAATGGGGGAAAAAGTTGGAGTACACAACAAAATCAACCAACAGCTCAATTTTACAGAGTCATTGCAGATGCCCAAGTGCCGTATCATGTTTATGGGGGGCAACAAGATAATTCTGCTATTGGAATAAAAAGTAGAACGAAAACCGCAGGAATCGACTGGAAAGATTGGTATTCTGTATCGGGTTGTGAAAGTGCCTTTTTGGCTTTTGACCCAAAAAATCCCGAGCAAGTTTTCGGTGGCTGTTATCAAGGAATTATAGAACGTTGGCAGAGAAAAACAGCTACGTCTAAAGAAATTAAAGAATATCCTGAATTGGCATTGGGGAATGCGCCGATAAATTTTAAATATCGATTCAATTGGAACGCGCCCATCATTAGTGCACCAAGTGATTCAAACACGATATATCATGCAGGAAATGTTGTTTTTAAAACACAGAATGGTGGAATTGACTGGGAAGTCATTAGTCCAGATTTAACACGAAACAACAAAGCACAGCAGGTCGCAGGAGGGATCCCTTTTACCAATGAAGCCGCAGGAGGAGAAAATTATAATACGCTAATGAGTCTTTCAGCATCTCCACTTGATCCCGAAGTGCTATGGGCAGGGAGTGATGATGGTTTGGTGCATCTAACTCAAGACGGCGGGAAAAAATGGAAGAATGTCACTCCCAAAAAAATGCAAGAAGGGATTGTCAATAGTATAGAAGTTTCCCCACACAATCCTGCAAAAGCCTATATCGTTTTAATGCGATATAAAGCGATGGATTTAACACCCTATGTTTTTAAAACAGAAGATTTTGGAGCAAATTGGGAATTGATTACATCGGGAATCGAGGGGGCACATACTTTTGTTCGTGTGGTTAGAGCAGATAAGAAAGTCCCTGGACTTTTGTATGCAGGGACAGAAACAGGGTTTTATATTTCATATAATGATGGGAACCATTGGGAGTCCTTTCAAAATAATTTACCGGTGGTGCCGATCAATGATTTGTTCATTCAAGATAATGATTTGATCGCAGCTACAGCTGGACGTTCCTTTTGGATTTTAGATGATCTTAGTAGTTTACAGGAACAACAGCGTGTTAAAGGATTACATCTAGTCAGTCCAAAAGTTACGTACCGTTTGTCTTCTGGTAAGACACCCAAAGGGAGTGCACAAGGAACGAATCCCGCTTCGGGGATTTACTTAGATTATTACTTGCCCACTGTATTGGATTCAACTCAAGTTACTTTGGAGATTCTATCAAAGGGTAAAGTCATTCGCGAGTATACTTCTGAGAAACCAGCACATACAACTTCATGGCCTGGAGGTCCCAGTTCTGAATTGGTTTTACCCAAAAAGGAAGGTTTTAACCGGGTGCATTGGGATTTCAGAAGAGCACCTATTCCAGCAGTAGATAAGGTTTTTGTTTACGGAAGTTATGCAGGAAGTAGAGTGGGTCCAGGAACGTACAAAGCCCGCCTAACTTATGGACCAGAACAACGCGAGACGTCTTTGATTGTATTGGCTAATCCTAATATTGATGCAATCCAAGCGGATTTTGATGAGCAGCAAGCACTCTTGGATAAAATAGATGCTGCTTTGGGAACCATTCATGATTCAGTGAGCCGCATGCGAGAGATTCAAGCACAATTGCAATATTATATCAAAAGACTCAAAGGAAAGACAGCGTATACAACCATTTCAGAAAAGGCAACTGAAATTGAAGAAAAATTGAAAACATGGGAAGTGAAATTGATTCAGCCCCAGCAAAAAACTTTTCAAGATGTGATTAATTTTAATAATAAATTAAACGCAGAGTGGATGTACCTCAAAGGTTTTGTGGATGCTGATGATCCAGAAGTTACCCAGGGTGCCAAAGATCGTTTTCAAGATTTGATGGCACAGTGGGAGGTAAATGAAAAAGAATTGAACGCTATTATTGAGGTTGACTTTAAAGCATTTGAAAGCCTATATCAAAGGATGAACGTTCCAGCCTTGCTTATTCCAGAGTCAAAATAAGAAGTCTTACAGACCAAATAGGTATTGAAATTTCATGAAAAATTGCGTTTGATCCACTCGAAATGGAGAGTAAAATTCATCGTTAAAATCATCAAGAGAATTTTGATTTCCTCCAATGTAAAAGACCGTGGAAGGATTGGGGTTCCATTGCATTAAGGGTTGAACAAAAAAGCGGTCGGCAAAGGCATTGTATTCTGAAATTAAACGAATATTTAGAAAATTATTGAATTGGTAACGAATAGAAAAACGAGAAATAGAACCGTTAAAATAATCGGTGTTGTCCTCCAAGTTGCGTAATCGAGCATACCGAATTGACGGCGAGAGATTGAGCTTGTCACCCAATTGAAACATGGGCATAGCAAAAAAAGTAAACTCTCTTCCAACTTCAGGGAACTCCTCATTGTAGGCTAAATCTTTACCAAAAGTCATGCGAAGTGTTAAATTTAAAAGTTCACTGGGACTACTTTGGAGATTCAATTCGCTTTTCCCAACATAATTGTAATCTCTGTTGAGGTAATTTTTAAAAATATCCCAATCATAGGTGTAATCTATCGTCGTATTTAAAAAAGTTTTTATACTAAAGATGCCATCTAAACTTACATTTTTTAAATGATTATCGAAGGTGTAATTGATGTCTGCTTTGGTTCCAAAACTAAAAAATTGAAGACCTTTTTTATTGATGAAATTTTGATATTCGTGAAAAAAAGTAGCCCAACGGCGGTTATTCTTAACCACAAAGCCCACATTGGCTTGGTATTCGGGGGAAATATTTCTCAAATAGAGATAGGTTTTCCAATGTTCTGTATTTCGATACAATTGAAGATAAAAAGCACTGCCCCTAAAACGCTCTTGATCCAGTTTAACAGATCTTCCTTGGATTTGATCTTCACTTTCAATCCAGTTTGCGTTGGGCTCTTTGTTAAAGTTCCCCAACAACTCATAGGTTAAGCGCCAATTTTTATTAAACAAAAACCAGCCATCGGTACCAATCAAATTTCCATAGCCTCCGTTATTGTAATAACGATTTGTACTGACCATTCCAAGACGTGTGTTCTTATTGACCAAGCGTTGGTATCTAAAAACATTAACATAGGACTGTCCGCCTTGACCAAAATAAGAGCGATCTTCTCCCGCGATTTGGTAGGGTGAATCTTGATCTAAAGCAGTAAGAAAGTAAATCCTTGATTTTTTTGCTTGACTCAGTAGTTTAGTTGAAATCAAAGGATTGTTGATGGATCTCGAATAAAATGCGCCGTCAGTAAAGTTGACAACATCTGTTCCTCGATTAAAAAAAGGCCTACGCTCAGGATATTCTAAAGCATATGAGGAGTTGATGTCAATTTGAGTTACATCGGCTTCAACTTGAGAAAAATCTGGATTGAAAGTAACTTCTAGCGTACTGTTTTTATTCAAGTCAAGGTTTAGCCCAAGTCCGGCTTTGGGGTTAAATTTATCGTATTTTAAGGATGCATTCTTGCTAGGACGAGCACCGCTAATATTTCCTGCCACATAGGGTAATAGCTCAATTCTTTTTTCAATTATAATATCATTTAGTACGAGTTGATCTGTCGTTTGACAGACTTGACACGGGTCATTTCTATCAAATGGTTGACTTCTCAATTCGATCTCATTCCCATTGCGATAATATTTTCTAAAAAAATTAAAATGCCAAAGTTGATCGTTTCCATTGGGAAAAGGGAGGGAGGAAAAAGGAATTTTAAATTCAATTTGATACCCATCCTCCACGATTGAGCCGGCAGTATCAAAATCAAGGTTAAAACTACCATCATAACGATCTTCATCGGTCAGGGCATTAATTGCACGAGCATCAAATTGACTTCCAAAAGGATTTGCTGCTAAAAGATAATTATTCCTACCGTCGGCATAGGTGTCAAAACGAACAATAATAAAATCATCGTTCAGCATTCCAAAATCATCACGAGAACGAACAGAAGCTCGAATATTTTTTGGATCATCTATGGCGTAAAAGGCAATATATAAATGGGTGCTTGTGTAGGTAATATATCCCGTAGATTTAACCTTGGCGGGTAAATTATTTCCTGGATTGACTTCAAAATCAATAGCTACAGGAATAGCATCTTTCCATTCATTAGGGCTTAAAACCCCATCAATTGTAATTTGATCTTCAGCTGTTTTTCGGGGTTCATATCGATCCTGAGCAATACTCAAGGTGGAAATGACAAACGATAAAATGCATCTAAAAAGACTTGTTTTTCTTGACATTTACAAAATTCAAAGATTTAAAGATACGATGGCTTTTCTTAGTATAAAATATATTGGTTTATTAAAAGTTTTTTTTCGGTTAGAATTTTTAAACTAGTACTTCCAAATTAACACAATATGATAGACTCTAAAACACTTGTTATTGGATGCGAGGAGTGGTGCAGCTTTAAAACATTAAATATTCCTGCAATCAAGGCTAGGATTGATTCGGGGGCTAAAACATCCTCCATTCAGGCGGTCAATATCAAGCGATTTAAAAAGGGAAGAGAAGATTGGGTTTCTTTTGAAATTAATCCGATCAAAGACAATTTAAGCATTAGTATTCAATGTGAATCTCCCATTTTATCAACTCGAACGATAAAAAGTTCTACGGGTGTTTCTGAAAAAAGATATGTAATTAAAGCTATGATTACCATTGGGGATTCTACATATGAAATAGAACTCACCCTTGCCAACCGAGATGGAATGGATTTTAGGATGTTGTTAGGAAGAGAAGCAATGATCAATCGCTACCTAGTGAACCCTTCAAAACAGTATTTGATGGGGGAAATTTCTGAGAATGAAATTGAATCGATGTACAGTTATTTGATACATGCCAAATCAGGATTAAAAATAGGCTTATTGACATCAGATAAAAACTTGTACAGCAATAAACATTTAATGGAAGCAGGCCGAGCCCGTGGTCATGAAATGCATTTTTATAACATACAACAATGTTATATGAGTTTAGACACCAATACACCCGAAGTCCGATACAGGGGAGGAAAGATTTTAGATGATTTAGATGCCATAATACCCCGTATACGACCCAGTATGACCTTTTACGGCTGTGCTTTGTTGAGACAATTTATTGCTACGGGAACCTATTGTTTAAATTCAGACACCTCCATTTCAGAGTCTAGAGATAAACTCTTTTCAACGCAACTTTTTTCGGCCAATAATATTCACATTCCTATTACAGGATTTGCAAAATCTCCTTTGGATACAAAAGACATGATTTCTATGGTAGGTGGGGCACCATTGGTGATTAAATTATTGCAAAGTGCCCAAGGGAAAGGGGTCGTTTTGGCAGAAACAGATAAGGCGGCAGAAAGTGTAATCAATGCCTTTAAAAGTTTACAAGCGAACATCTTAGTTCAAGAATTTGTTAAAGAAGCGGCTGGAAAAGATTTGCGATGTTTTGTGGTCAATGGTAAAGTTGTTGCTGCCATTGAGCGAACAGCCTCTAAAGGAGAATTTCGCTCGAATATTCACATGGGTGGATCTGCAAAAAAAGTAAAAATCACCGCTGAAGAGAGAAGATTAGCGATTAAAGCCTCAAGGATATTAAACCTTGCAGTGGCAGGAGTAGACATTATTCGATCGAATAAAGGGCCTTTACTTCTTGAAGTAAATTCCTCTCCTGGTCTTGAAGGAATTGAAACGACTACAGGCAAAGACATAGCCAATGAAATGATTATTGCTATTGAGAAGAAATTAAAGTAAAGTAAAGAGTACAAATAATAAACTGACTTAAAACTTGGAATGATTCAAAGAAGTACGGCATTAAAAATCAGAAAAACACATCGGTATTTAGGTCTTTTTATTGGGCTTCAATTTTTAGCCTGGACAATTTCCGGACTTTATTTTAGTTGGACTGACATTGACGAAATTCATGGAGATCAATTTTTGCGAGCTAAAATAATTGAGCCTTCGTACTCCGATTTGATTGGTGTGGATGAAATTGCGCATAAGATCTCCTCTTTAACCTTAGTTTCTATTAATCAAACCCCATATTATTGGGTGAATGAGAGTTCACTATATAATGCTCGAACAGGGGAATTAAAAACTGAAATTTCTGAAGATGAAGCACTTCAAGTAGCTGAAAATAGATTGATTGAAGATTTGAAAGTAAAGAAAATAGAATACATAACAGCAACAGATGCACATCATGAATATCGTGAACGTCCCTTGCCTGCCTATGCAATTCACTTTGATCATCCTGAGAAATTGATTACTTATGTAGATGCCAAAAGTGGACAGTTTCATCGCATTAGACATGAACGTTGGCGTTGGTTTGATTTTTTATGGATGGGGCATACCATGGATTATCAAGGCAGGGATAATTTTAATAATTTATTATTGCGAATTTTTTCTCTTTTTGGAGTATTTACAGTACTGAGTGGCTTTCTCCTTTGGGGTTCGAGTTCGCCTACTTTAAGAAAATTGTTGCGCAAAGAAAATGAATAGGGATGTCTTTTTTTAAACTTATCCATTCTAAAAAGTAAAGTTTTCGAAAGGCATACTGAGAAAGCGCTTCTGATTCTTAAACATTCCTTTTCAAGAGGCAATTAAATCTATTGAGTTTACTTATTTTTAACACTCATAACGAACCTATGGAATATATTTCACTTGTTTTAGCCCTACTCAGTGTTGTGGGAATTGCGCTACTTTTTTTTAAAAAAAACAGTTCCGAGACCTCTGCTTTGGAAGAAGTGTTTAGAGTACAACTTCAAAAAGAGTTCTTGTTGAATCGAGAGGAACTTTCAAAGAATTTAAAAGAAAATCGAAACGAATTAACGCAAACAATAGAACGATTAAATGAAACGCTTATAAAAAAAGCTAAAGATGACCGTGAAGAATTGCGGACTACTTTAAAAGATTTTGAAGCAAGTTTCACCAAAAATGTAGAAAGTTTTAATGCACTTCAGAAGCAAAAATTCGATGAGATGAAAATCAAGCAAGATGAAATGATTAAGACAACTGAATTGCGTTTGGAACGAATGCGAGAAACAGTAGATGAAAAGCTGCATAAGACTTTAGAAGAGCGATTAGGAAAATCTTTTGAAATGGTCACACAACAACTTTTGGTCGTTCAAAAGGGCTTGGGTGAAATGCAAAATATAGCTTCAGGAGTAGGGGATTTGAAAAAAGTACTTTCTAATGTTAAGACAAGAGGCGTTTTAGGTGAGATTCAATTAGGAAATATTTTAGAGGAGATCATGTCGCGGGAGCAATATGATACGAATGTAAAAACAAAAAAGGGTTCGGATGCTATTGTAGAATTTGCGATTAAACTTCCTGGAAAAGAAAATAATGAAGGAGCAGTCTATCTTCCTATTGACGCCAAATTTCCACAGGAAGATTATGTGCGACTACAGACCGCCTATGAAGCGGGGGATCCTGTTGCTGTTGAGCTTTCTTTGAAAGCGCTTTTGCAGGCAGTGAAAAAATTTGCTAAAGATATTTCCTCAAAATATATTGATCCTCCTAACACTACGGACTTTGGAATTATGTTTCTTCCCATAGAAGGATTATTTGCTGAAGTAGTTCGTCAACCGGATATGATTGCTTTTTTACAAAGGGAATATAAAATTGTAGTCACAGGGCCTACCACCTTGGCAGCAATGCTCAATAGTTTACAGATGGGCTTTAAAACCCTTGCCATTCA
>JAURBX010000086.1 GCA_030828745.1 Flavobacteriaceae bacterium
AAGAAACTAATTAAAAAATAACGATATGGAATGGTACATGAAAAACAGATGGTGGGTATGGTCAGTAACTGCAATTTATTTAGCCTATAGAATATTCACAAGTATCTATTATTCTTAAATGCAAGTATTGTCTAAAACTGATATTGACCAAAAATTAAAACAACAACCGCTTTGGAAATTGAAAGGAAAATATATTTTCCGGACATTTACTTTCGAAGAATTTATCCAAGCAATTGAATTCATTAATAAGGTAGCAGGGATTGCTGAGACGCAAAATCATCACCCTGAAATAAAAAACAATTACACATCAGTGCAGATTAAAATGACGACTCATGATGCCAATGGAATTACAAAAAAAGATTTTGCCATGGCCTTAGCTATTGATCAAATTCAATTATAAAGCTGTAAGCTGAAGATTTCTCCAACGTACTTTTATGCCTCCACCGTCATGAATTTGAAGGGCAATAGATCCTTTTCCTTGACCTATTTTCTGATCTTTTAGCGTTACCATTGGAGTTCCGTTTAACCAAGTATCTACTTGATCTCCTACCACTCGAATCTTCATCTGATTCCACTCCCCCATTTTCAAGGCTTTGTCTTTCTCTTTTTCAGGCTTTATCAACCAACCTCTTCCATAGGACTCATAGATTCCACCTGTATCGCTTCCGGGAGGAGCAACTTCAACTTGCCATCCACTTACTTTAGTCCCTTCAACGGTTGATCTAATAAAAACACCGCTATTCCCATTAGCCTCTTGTTTAAATTCTAACGTTAGTTCAAAATCATCATAGTATTGTGTGGTTGATAAATATCCGTAGGCTTTATCGGGTCCGCTTTCGCAAATCAATAAACCGTCTTCAACATACCATAACTCGGTTCCATGGATGTTCCATCCTTCTAAGTTTTCACCGTTAAATAAAGATTTTTGAGCCCAAAGGGATGCATTGAAAGACATCAGCATGCAAAGAAGAATACGTTTTTCCATAAGTTATATTTTGAAATATGAATATAGCCAATTTGAGCTGATGATAATCGTTTTTATTTTAAAAAAAAATTAAAGTTTAATACCTTGTGAAAAAAAAATAATGAAACATTACATCCTAACTATATTCATTCTTCTTGTTGACCTTGCTTTTTCCCAAATTGACCCAAAAAATATTGATATTGTCCGAGACCAGTATGGAGTTCCACATATTTTTGCCCCCACGGACGCAGAAGTTGCCTATGGACTTGCATGGGCTCACGCTGAAGATGATTTCAAAACCATTCAACAAAGTTATCTAGCAGGAAATAATCAATTATCAAAAAGTATTGGAAATGCAGGGTTAGGTGCCGATTTTATAGCACAATTCATTGGTTCTGAAGCTTTATATAATAAGCTTTATGAAAATGAAATCAGCTTAGCCTACAAAAAAGTAATTGAAGGCTATAAACAAGGAATCAACCGTTATGCAGCGACTCATCCAGAAGAATTACTAGTTGAGGGTTTCTTTCCCATTACAACCAAGGAGATGATTCGATATGCGCAACTTCAACTTTTTATTTCTTCCAAAGGAGATCAATGGGTACAACGCATTGTCAACAATGACTTAGAGTATGATTTTAAAGCAGAAGAAACACCCAGAGGATCTAATACTTTTGCCTTTAATAGTTCTAAAACTAAAGACGGTAGTACCTTTTTAGCCATCAATACACACCAACCTTTGGATGGACCTGTTTCATGGTATGAAGCACATTTGTGTAGTGAAGAAGGGACGAACATCTTGGGGGCATTATTTGCAGGAAGCCCCAATATTTTGATTGGTGCAAATGAAAATCTAGCCTGGGCTCACACGGTAAATCAACCTGACAAAACAGATGTTTTTGCTCTTGAAATGCACCCCAAGGATAAACTCAAGTATAAAGTTGATGAATCCTATTTAACACTTGAGCACAAAAAAGCTAAGCTACAAGTTCGTGTTTTGGGTATTCCTTTTCAAATTAAAAAAACATACTATAATAGTATTTATGGTCCTACCTTAAAAAATAAGTCAGGGTTTTATGCCGTTCGAACCCCTGCGCTTTTTGAAATTCGGGCATTAGAGCAATGGTGGAGAATGAATAAGGCTAAAAACTTTACAGAATTTTATAATATATTAAAAATGAAAGCTTTACCAGGATACAACATCGGTTACGCTGACAAAAATGATACTATTTTTTACATCTCAAACGGGCTCATTCCTAAAAGAGCTAAAGGATATAATTGGTCAGATGTAGTTCCCGGAAATACAACCCAAACACTTTGGGAAGAAACCTATGCAATAGAGGAACTTCCTCAAGTTATCCAACCCAAATCAGGCTATGTCTACAATGCAAACCATACTCCTTTTAGATCCAGTGATCAATCGGATAATCCTAAGGAGGAACTCTTTGATTCATCCATGGGTTTTGAGACCTATGATAACAATCGTTCAACACGTCTTAAAACTCTGATTGATCAATATGATAAGGTAGATTATGTTGATTTTAAAACGATAAAATACGATCATCAATATCCAAAACCTTATGCCTTTAATTGGATGGATATAAATTATTTGGACCAATTAGATCCTAGAAGATATCCTGAAATAAAAACACTAATCGAGCGATTACAGTCCTGGGATCGGAAAGCAGCCCCTAATTCATTAGGAGCAGGAACTTTCGCTGTTTTATACGACCAGCTTCGTCCATTTTATCGTATTCTACCCCAACCCAAAATATTTCCCCCCGCAACACTGGTTCAAGCTCTTAAAAATACAAAATCTTATCTCCTTAAACATTTTAACACCCTTGATGTGCGCCTCGGCGACTACCAAAAGCTAGTGAGAGGAGATAAAGAACTTCCCATATTTGGCTTACCCGATGTCATTACAGCTATGGCTGCTAGACCCTATAAAGATGGAAAAGTTAAGGTGGTTAGCGGAGAATCTTATATTGAATTGGTTCGTTTCACAGAAAAAGGTCCCGAAATTGAATCGATTATTTCGTATGGAAGTTCAGATCATCCTGAATCAGAACATTTCAATGATCAAATGGAGCTGTATGCATCATTCCAAACTAAGAAAATGACAATAGATAAGGAAGTGATTTATGCAACAGCTAAAAAGATTTATAATCCACAATAAGTTGACAGGATAATCTATGCATTGACTGCCTTATTGTATATGTTTTCATATTGATTTACCACTTTATCAATATTGAATATTTGGGCTTGTTGTTTCGCTTGTTTTTTAAATCGCTTTAATTTGGCCTCATCAGTCAGTAAGTGTAATGCATTTTTTGCCATGGAGTCAATGTCGCCTATATCAGACAGAAAACCCGAGTAGTCATGCTTATTGACTTCCGCTAATCCTCCTGCATTAGACGAAATCACAGGAACACCATTCGCCATCGCTTCAAGAGCCACTAAGCCAAAACTTTCCATTTCTGAAGGCAATAAAAATAGATCTGAATAACATAAAATTTTATCTATTTCATTGCTGTTTCCTAAAAAAAGAACCTTTTCTTTCAGCCCATTCTTCTTAACGTAAGCCATTGCCTTGTCCTTTTCCGGCCCCTCTCCTACCATCAACAATCGACTGGATACTTGAGATGAGATTTGCTCAAAGATTGCAATAACATCTAAAACTCTTTTGAGGGGACGAAAATTACTAATATGAGTAATAATTTTATCCGTTTTTGGCGCAAGAAGACTGCGCTCACATGGCTTTTCCTTTTGCTCTAGTTTTTTTGTGTCTATAAAATTAGGAATCACCTTAATCTCTGTTTTAATATCAAATAAACGTAAGGTGTCCTGCTTTAAACTCTCGGAAACAGCGGTAACGCAATCTGAATGGTTAATACTAAAAGTTACTGCGGTTCGATAAAAAGGGTGACTTCCCACTAAGGTAATATCGGTTCCGTGTAAAGTCGTGACGATAGGGATCGATATTCCTTCATCCAACAACATTTTCTTTGCCATATAGGCGGCATAAGCATGTGGAATGGCATAGTGCACATGTAAAACATCAATCTTATGCGCTTTAACAACATCGACTAAACGACTTGATAGTGCTAGCTCATAGGGTTGGTATTTAAACAATGGGTAATCAGGAACATTAACTTCGTGAAAATAAAGATTGGGGGTGTTAATTATATCGAGTCGAACCGGTTGATGGTAAGTAACAAAATGAACATTGTGCCCCATTTTAGAGAGGGCAATTCCCAATTCAGTTGCGACTACTCCACTTCCTCCAAAGGTTGGATAACATACGATGGCTATATTCAAAAGCTGTTTTTTTTTAATCAATTAAAGCCTCATAAATCAAGGCTTGCATTCGGGTTCTTATATTGTTTTTACTAAAGGTAAAATCATCATTCGGATAGGTTCTATTTGCTAAAATAACAATTATTATTTCTTTCTCTGGATCTGCCCATGCATAGGTTCCCGTATAGCCCGAATGACCAAAACTTGCTTTTGAGACACAACCACAGGTAGAACCATTGATTCCCTCCAATTGTGGTTTATCAAAACCAACTCCTCTACGATTTCCCTCTTCACAATAATAGCAGGTATTAAATAAAGTAATTGTTTCAGGATCTATTAATTGAACACCATTGAAATATCCACCTTGTAAATACATCTGCAGGACAGAGGCTACTTCATAAGCGTTTCCAAACAAGCCAGCATGACCTCCAACTCCATTTTGCATGGCAGCGCCCATATCATGAACATAGCCATCTAAATCACTATGCCTAAAATAAGTATCAATTTCACTGGAAACAATTTGAGATGCTTCAAAACGATCCAATGGCTGGTATCCAATATTTTTTAACCCCAAAGGGTCAAACACAGTCTTCTTTACAAACTGATCGTAGGGAATTCCAGACTTATTTTCAAAATATTTTTTTAAAAGATAATAAGGTAAATCCGAATACTTGTACTGCAAAGAATCAATCAATTCACTTTCCTTAATTTGAGCGTACATTTCCTCTTCAAAATCAGAAACCAAAAATAAATTTTTCGCTACCGGAAGATTAAACTCTTTTGAGGCTTCCTTTCGATACATTGTTTTTTTTGGGAATCCCTTTCTATTCAATGTTTCTTTATAAAAGGGTATCCATGGCCAAAGGCGGGCATAATGGGACAACATTTGTTTTAAAGTCAAATCAGACTTGTTGCTTCTACTCCAATCAGGTAAAAGCTCAGCAACGGTTGTCGATAATGAAAGTTTTCCTTCATCAAAAGCTTGCATTACTAATGGCAAGGTTCCAAGTATTTTGGTTAAAGAAGCGAGATCATATAAATCTGAATCCCTAACCACTTGTTCTCTTTTATAGGTATGAAAGCCATAATTTTTCTGATACACAATCTTACCTTTTCGAGTAACTAATAACTGCATTCCTGGAGTCATCATGGAATCAATTGCCACTTGGGCTAAAGTATCGAGGACCTTTAGCTTGGATTCACTAAATCCAAGTGTGGGGGGTGCTGCATAACCCAAACGAACTCCTCCTTTAAGATCAATTCCCGAACCCTCTTTGAATGAGGGAGAAACGTCTACAGGCAGTCTACCCAATAGGGGTTGTGCTCCAAAAATCGCATCTACGCTGAATTGTTGTGCTTCTTCGCTGTTTTGATAACTCATTAGTATTGCATCAATCCCATGAATATTTTCAAGCGGTTTTAAAGCAAATGGTTTTACAAAAAGATCAAGAATAAGTGTCTTTGTTTTAGAAAGACTCGTAATTATTTTTAGTTCCTCTTTATTAAAATCGGATGCTTTCCATGGGGTTGCATTGGATCTGTGAAAACTAACAATAAGCGTGTCATGTGTTTTCGTTTTTTCTAGGACATTTTGAGCCGTCACTTTATTAATTAGTTCTATCGAAGCATACTTTTGCAATTGTCTTTTAAACGCATCCGAGGAATCATCCCCTAAGGCAATATGAGCCAATGAACTCTCTGGTTTTAAAGGAAGTAGTGCCTTCTCATTTCTGAGTAAAGTAATCGCTTTTCCAAGGGCTTCGCTATAAAGTCTCTCGTCTTCCACTGTATTTAAATCTTTGTAAAGATTTTCAATCTCAACGGGTTTGTACTGATTCAATCCCACTTTATATTTTGCTCTTAAAATCTTTTTCACAGAATGGGCCAGACGCTCTTCGGTTATTTTACCTTTAAGATAAGTGCGTTTTATTGCACTGATTCCTTTTGGAATATCCTTTGAAATTAGAAGTAGATCATTCCCTGCTAAAAAAGCAGTTAAATCAATATTATCTACTTTGGTATATTCTGAAACTCCTTTCATGTTAAGTGCATCTGTGACTATCAGACCTTTAAACCCTAAATCACGTTTTAACAATCCTTGAATGACATCAATTGACAAAGAGGTAGGTAAGCCTTTTTTTGAAATGCTAGGCACATTCAAATGTGCAACCATGACAGAGGACAACCCATTATCTATCAGTTTTTTAAATGGAGATAGTTCAACTCGATTAATTCGATCCGCAGAAAAATTTACTGAAGGTAAAGTTTTGTGTGAATCTTGTGCCGTATCTCCATGTCCTGGGAAATGCTTCCCTGAAGTCAAAATACCTGCATCGTGATGACCTTGCATGATCGCTAAAGCCTGTCTAGAAACCCTTTCTTTGGAAGAACCATAAGATCTATTTCCGATGATAGGATTCTTCGCATTGGTATTGATGTCTAATACAGGGCTAAAACTGTAATGAATTCCGAGGCGTTTTTCTTGCTCCCCCATACGCTTTCCGATAGCACGAAGTAAAAGAGAATCTTTAACCGCTCCCAATGTCATTGGCCAGGGAAAGGGCTTAACAGAATCCAATCGCATCGCAACTCCCCATTCGGCATCCATGGCAATGAGTAGGGGTGTTTTAGAGTAAGCTTGAAAACTATTGAGCCATTGTGACTGTTTCACTGGCCCTCCTAAAGAAAAAATAAGACCTCCAATCTTGTACTTTTGAATTAGATCTAATGTCTTCTTGTAATGTGCACTGTCGCGTTCAGTAAAAACCATGGGCATAAATAATTGTCCAATTTTTTCTTCCAAACTTAATGCAGAGTATAGGCTATCCACCCATTTTTGTTGACTGACTCTTTGTTCAGCAGCTACTGCTAATGGATCAAATTCTTGTCCAAACGAGAGCGAGGTAAAAAAGGAAAAAATAAAAAAGATTATTTTTTGCAATGGTTTCATACAAATGAATTTGATACTAATTTAAACAAGCTTAAAATCGAAGTTCAGCTCATAAAACGGCTGTGCCAACTCTGTGCTGAGGGTACTTCCCAAAATTTTAAAAAATCTCCCTTGTTGTCAACTAAATTATTAAAAACGATGGTTTCCTTGGTTACAGCTTTTGACTTTGCCATTTTACGAAACTCATTTAATTGTTTATGCACAAAATATGCTCCCTGCTTAAAGGTTACATTCATTTTATCTAACAAGACTATATCAAACTGTTTTTCCAAGTCTTGAATAAAGCGAACAGAACTATCAATGGAACATCCGCTTGCTTGAGTGGTTTTTTGGTTAATTCCAATTACAATAAAACGATCGTGTGGTAAAACAAAACCTGCTTCTAAAGACTGGCTATGAGCAGTCCATTGAGCAAGAAAACTTGAGAGTGCTTCATTTATTTTTGTAATTTCTTCCGCTCTAAAAGGGCGATCAGAAGGATAAATCCATATCCTGGCTTCATCGGGTAATTGATTAAAAGGGACTAGCATTTA
>JAURBX010000168.1 GCA_030828745.1 Flavobacteriaceae bacterium
AAAGCTTAATATTTTCATTATTTTTAATTAAAATAAAAAACATGGACTACGGTAAAGAATTTAAAAAATACGCAACCAAACATCACGGGATCAACTCAATGTATTACGATAATATCGTGAGTAGTATGACTCCCTATATTATAGAAGAGCGACAAATGAATGTTGCTCAAATGGATGTTTTTTCAAGATTAATGATGGATCGTATCATGTTTTTAGGAACAGGTATTGATGACAATGTTGCGAATATTATTCAGGCTCAGTTGTTATTTTTACAAAGCACGGATGCGAATCGAGATATTCAGATGTATATCAACTCCCCGGGAGGAAGTGTCTATGCTGGATTGGGGATATATGACACTATGCAATTTATTAGTCCTAATGTAGCGACTATCTGTACAGGTATTGCAGCTTCCATGGGAGCAGTATTGCTTTGTGCAGGCCATGAAGGAAAACGTTCCGCCTTACCCCATGCTCGAGTGATGATTCATCAGCCTTTAGGGGGTGCACAAGGACAAGCATCGGATATTGAAATTACAACGCGAGAGATTTTAAAATTAAAAGATGAATTGTATCAAATTATCTCAAAACATTCTGGGCAAAACATGGAGAAAGTAACACATGATAGTGATCGTGATTACTGGATGAAGGCTGAAGAAGCGAAAACTTACGGGATGGTTGATGAAGTTTTACAAAACTCACCAAAATAAGAACCCATTATTATGAGTAAACCTGATTTAAATTGTTCGTTTTGTGGAAGGCCAAAGCCAGAAACTCAATTACTTATTGCAGGCCTGGATGCTCATATTTGTGATCGCTGTATTGTTCAAGCCCATGGCATTGTTCAAGAGGAAAGTACAGTTGAAAGTTCGGAAGATGTTCAAATTGAACTCAAGCCGCCCAAAGAAATTAAATCTTTTTTAGACACCTATATTATTGGACAAGAATCTTCCAAAAGAGTTTTGTCGGTAGCGGTTTATAATCATTACAAACGCTTGTTGCAGTCAGCTTCTAAAAAGGATGATGATGCTGTTGAAATTCAAAAAAGTAATGTGTTGCTTGTTGGACCAACGGGGACTGGAAAGACACTTTTAGCGCAAACCATTTCCCGAATGTTAAAAGTTCCTTTAGCTATTGTTGATGCAACAGTTTTAACCGAAGCGGGCTATGTTGGAGAAGATGTGGAAAGTATCTTGTCTCGCTTACTTCAAGCTGCGGATTATGACGTTGATCGTGCGCAAAAAGGGATAGTTTTTATAGATGAAATTGATAAAATTGCACGTAAAGGCGACAATCCTTCCATTACCAGAGATGTTTCTGGTGAAGGAGTACAACAAGCATTATTAAAGCTTTTAGAGGGTACCGTGGTTAATGTGCCACCGAAAGGAGGACGTAAACATCCCGATCAAAAATTCATTGAAGTCGATACTTCCAATATTCTCTTTATTGCGGGTGGGGCATTTGATGGAATTGATTCGCATATCAGTAAGCGTCTTAATCTGCAGGCCATAGGATACAAAACAGCGCAAGAACAGCGAAATGTGGATCAGGAAAATATGTTGCAATATATTACTCCTCGAGACATACGTTCCTTTGGGTTGATTCCTGAAATTATTGGGCGTCTTCCTGTGTTGACTTACATGAATCCTTTAGATAAGGAGACTTTAAGAGAAATTTTAACCAGCCCAAAAAACGCTTTAGTAAAACAGTATGTTCATCTTTTTGAAATGGATGAAATCGAGCTGCAATTTACTTCTGGTGCATTGAATTTTATTGTAGATAAAGCACTACAATATAAGCTTGGAGCAAGAGGATTGCGATCCTTGTGTGAAGCCATTTTAAACGATGCGATGTTCGAATTACCTCAGTCGGAGATCAAGAATTTAAAGGTCACTAAGCAATATGCCGAATCCAAGCTCTCTAAAATTGAACTTCCCAAACTTAAAATCGTTTCTTAACGATTCATTTCAAGCAGTTCTTCCAATAATTTTCTTGAACTAGAAAGGCGTGGTACTTTGTTTTGTCCACCAAGCTTTTTATTCTTTCTATGCCAGTCATAAAAAAGACCTTTTCTAGCTGTATGCAATTGCAGGTTTTTTAGGGTTATGTTTTTATAACGTTTCGCTTCATAATCTGAATTTTCATTTTGAATTGCTTGGTCCAATAGAGTGGAAAAATCCTCAAGGTTTTCGGGAGCTTTGTCAAATTCTATAATCCATTCATGTGCCCCTTTTGTTCCTTCTTCCATAAAAATTGGAGCCGCAGTATAATTGGATATAACGCATTGAGTTGCTGCACTTACTTTTGCCAAAGCTTTTTCAGTATTATCAATAATAAGTTCTTCGCCAAAGGCATTGATGTGGTGCTTGGTTCGTCCAGTTACCTGTATACGATAGGGGGAAAGACAAGTAAAACGGACGGTATCTCCAATTTGATAGCGCCACAATCCGGCATTGGTTGTTATGACTAAGGCATAGTTTACACCCAGTTCAACTTGTGAAAGTGGT